>NZ_RJVR01000157.1 GCF_003999195.1 Streptomyces soli | reverse complement strand
CTGACAGCCAACCCCAGCACCGAAACAGCCCCCGACAAACAACGAGCGTCGCGGGGCTATCCCGCCGCACCCATCTGACCGTTGAGTTTTCCGGTCAGTGGCGGTGGCCGCCGCCCTGGCGTCCCCAGGACGTGACATCGATGGTGCGTCCGCGGTCGTCACGCAGGGTCGCGGTGTCGGTGTCGTTGTTCCAGACGTAAGCGCGGCGGTCCTGGTAGAGGTCGTGGTCGGTGTCGCGACCAGTGCCGGTGTGGACGCGCACCGACTCCCGGCCCGCAAGGCGCACGTGGTCGAAGCGGTAGGTGTGGTGGTCGGCGTCGGACAGGGTCCAGCCGCTGAGGTTGACCGCGTACCGGCCGGTGTTGGTGACGGTGACCCACTCGGCGTTCAGGCTGCGGTTGGAGCGGTTGTCCCAGCCGGGGCTGTCGTACTGGACGGAGCCGAGCACGACAGACGAACGCTGCTCGTAGCGGTCGTGATCGTCATGGCCGGCGGCTGTGGCCGGCAGGGTGGCAGCCGCGACGAGCGCGCTGGAGGCCAGGGCGGTGGCGGCCAAGGCGGTGATGAGATGGGACATGCGGATCCCCCTTCGTGCGGGCACGGAAGCAGCCGTGCCGATGGTGCGTAAGTCCCGGCGTTGTGCCGAGGAACATCACTTTCATGGCCGCACGCCGCCACATCCCGAAAGACACCGTTTGCGTTACCAAAGCAGGACATGACGGAAACAGTCTCTTGCAGGGTCCACGCATCCCGCCACACCCGACGGGTCATCACGTGGCCTCTGCCCCCACCCCGGCGGCGCCCACGCTTCCCCGACCCCGCCACCCTCACCCACCCCACACGCCACCCCGCGCCACCACCCGAACGACGCCCGCTCACGTGTAACAACGTGCCAGCCCCTCGACTACGTCCGTGCCCAGGGCCGGGCAGCCGCGCCGTGCCGTCAGCGGCCGGATGTCGTCGGGTAGTTCGTGACGACGACCCGGAAAGCCAGCGCCCTGGAATATGCCGCCCAGTCTTCGATGGAGGAGTACCAGGCTGGGACGTAAGCGCCGGTGCCCGAAGAGCGGGAACTCGCCGACGGCCTGGCCCGCGTGCGGTGGAACCCGCATTCGTTCCGGGCAAGCCTGCGCGAGCTGCCGCCAGCCGTTCACGAGGACCGGCTTGTCGGTGTCCTCGACCTGGCGGTCCCGGCGCTCGAAGACACCGGCGCCGACGGCGCGCTGCTGAGCTTGCACGTCCTCATCGACGCTCTTGCTGCCGAGATCTGAGTTCGGATCGACTCCGTGATGTACCTGCGCTGGGAGACTCAACTCTGCTCGCGCAGGCGCGCGTTTCCAGCCCCTGTCAACACGCTTTCCAAGTCTGTTGGTGCAGGTCAGTGGCCCAACCCTGGCCGATCACCTGCGTCCAAGCCCGTTCGGCGATGCCGGTGGGGCCTGCTGCCGTACCGGGGTGGAGGGTTCCGGACGCTGGCGAATGAGACGGAACCTGAGACGGCCCGGCCTTCTGTCGGCGCCGGCCGCCTCGTCGCGGTGCACCCTCTGATCCGTAGCTCCAGTGGCGCGTCTCGCAACCTTGGGCGGATAACGAGCGGCGTCCGGTGCGGTGCATCGCAAGGCGGCCGAACAGCCTCGTACTGGGCCGTACTCGGCTGTTTGGCCAACGAAGCGAGGACACCGTGCCGGGTGTCGCGAGCATCGGAGGTCTTCGACCTGTGATCATGGAGCGTTCATTAAAAGTGATCGACGAGGAGCTCCAGGTCGCGGGGGCCGATGTGTCACCGCCGTGTGACGCTCATGGGAAGGCTCTGTAGGTGATGTGGTGAGCTGGCTGACCTCGCTGCCGGCGGTGGTGCTGGTTGTGGGCTGGCTCTTCATTGCCTTACTGGTTGCGGCCGTGGCGCGGGTCGGCATCCGGGCGCTCGTACCGGCCGGGGAACACGACCGGGTGCCGCAGATCGCCGCGCCCCTGATGCCCACACTCGGCGCTGCCTTCGCGATCTTTGCGGCACTCTCACTGGCCAGCGAGGCCGGCTACCTGCGCGCAGCAGAGGGGTTGGTGAGCGACGAGGCGGCCGCGGCCTCCCGCCTGGCGTGGGCGGCGACAAGTCCGCGAGCCCACTCGGAGCCGATCCATGCGGCACTGCTGGACTACCTGCAGACCACGCGCGTCAGGGAATGGGAGGGTGCGGCAGCGGCGTCCGGTGACGACCCGGCCACCGCTCGCGCGATCGCACGGCTGGAGCGGAGCGTGCGCGCCGAGGCGACCCGGCCCGAGCTGGGAACCCCGGCGAGCACGGAGCTGCTGACTTCCCTGGACAGCGTCACCAGCAGTCGTCGCGCCCGCGTCGCGGCCGCCTCGCGCGAGGTTCCCACGCTCTACGTCGTCACGCTTGTGGCCGGCGGACTCGCCTTGATCGTGAACGCCGGCGCACTGATCTTCCGCAGCAGCCTGCGAACGTCACTGCTCATCGTGGGCGTTGCGAGTGTGGTCGGGCTGAGCCTGGCGTTGCTCTTCGCACTCAGCGCGCCCTGGAGTGGACCGTTCATCGTCAGTGGGCACCCACTCGACGCCATCATCGGGGACCTGAAGTCCGGCTTCTTCGACGGCGGGCCGTAGGCCTCCGCGGCGCGTTCCTTGGCAACAGACATGAACTCGCTGAGAAGCAGGGCGAATAGCGGTGAACGCCACGCCCACCTTGCATCGACACGCCTTGAGTTGGGGGTGGAACTCGTTGTGCCGGTTCTGGTCGAGATTGAGTGGCAAGTCTAGTCGTGTGATCAGGTCGGACTCTGCGGTCCACGGCTCACCGGCCTTCGGGGGAGTGGCCTCTTCGCCGTGATTGCCGCGGTTCCCCGTGCCATGCCCTCCGCACGGGCGCGTGGCGGGCACGCGTTGTCAGCGCCGCAGGCCGAAGACTCCCCAGGGGCTGCCGACGCCGGTGGGTCCGTCATAGCCGATCTTGGCAGTGCAGAGGTAGGAGCCACCGCAGGACCCGGTGGATCCCTGGTTGATGTCCCAGAACGCCCAGCGGCGCGCGTACGGATAGGAGTTGGGGCGGTCCACCCGACCGGGGTTGCCTGCCAGGGCGTACATGGCGGCGATAAGCGAGCTGGACACACTGGTGCCGCCGACCACCCTCCAGCCCGGGGAGCTGAACGTGCTGTAGAGGGCGAAGCCGGTGCCCGGGTCGGCGAGCACGGAGACGTCGGCGACGGTGCGCATGGGGCAGCCGGGGTCGGTCTGGAACGGCGGCTTGGGCTGGAACCGGGAGCAGCCGGAGCCGGAGCTGCTCCAGGCGCTCTCGTACCAGCCGGAACGCGACTTCTGCGGGCCTGGCACCGGCTTGGACGAGCGGTCCAAGCGGGTGCCCCCGGCAGCGGTGACGTACTGGGATGCGGCGGGATAGACGAAGCCGGAGAAGCCGCCGTTGCCGGAGGCGGCGACGAAGGCGATACCGGGGAAGTTGAAGTAGGTCTGGTCAAGGGCGAGCTGGGAAGCGTTCTCCGGTAGGCCCCAGGGCATGGAGATGAATTTCGCGCCCTTGGTGCGGGCTCGAGCCACCGCCGTGAGCATGTTCGTGACGGAGTTGGTGTCGGCTTGGACGAGCAGGATCTTGCAGTAGGAGCAGGCGGCGCTGACGGCCTCGATGCCAAGGGCGCTCTCAGTCGCCCAGCCAGGATTGGTGAGCGGTGGCGGTGTCCTGCCGCCTTTCTGGTTGATCTTCCGGAAGCAGCGATTGGCGGTGGTGCACGGCGGCAGATGGAACGTACGGCGATAGACCGCCAGGTCGCTCTCGGCGTTGGGATTGTTGAACGCGCTGACGACCGCCACCGTCCGCCCGAAGCCGGCATAGAGGGGCAGTCGGTAGGCACTTCGGATGTCGCGGGGGTGGTAGCCGGGCGGGTCGCTGCTACCCGACCACGAGTTTGCCATCGCCGGGAGGTCCGTTCGCAGCAGGGCCAGACACGCGACCTCGCCCGGCGAGGGACTGCAGACGCGCTCGGACGCCACCGCCTTCCCCTCCTGGCCCGCTGCAGGGGCGGTGGCCGGCGACCGCTGGTCTCCGGCGTCTGCTGCCCGGGCGTTCGCACCGGCGGGGATGAAGGCCAGGTTCGCCGCCAGGGGCACTGCCCCCAGCAGAAACCGCACTATGTGCATACGTCTCATGACTCTCCTTGATGCCGTGGAATCAGTCGGAAAATCCGACCAGGTATCAGAAGTCCGTCGAATGCAGTAGCGATCTCACCGTGTTGGCCCTCTGCGGACGCCATCATCAAGGCCGCTACAGCCTCTGTCGCCTAAGGGGGCCCCGTGCAGTAACGACCCGGCAGTGGAAGCGGCGGTACGCCACGCCCTGGAGTCCCCGAAGGAAGCACCCTGAACCTCGCGGAAGCCAAGACGGCACGGTACGAAGCGCCCTCTTATCGCGGGCCGGGACCTGTCAGCCCCTCACCGCCGGTATGCCCCGACGGGGGCAATTCCGCCGGCAGGGCCGGGCTGGCAGGCTGCTGGCTGGCCTGCGCGGGGATAAGTGGCACCGACAGCACGCCCGGGTCGGCCGGGGGCAACTGCAGGTACTCGCGCACGGCCGCGTTGTCGCCGGTCGCGTCCGCCAGCCGGGCAGCCTGGTCGAACGCCCGTTTCTGGATGCGCTCGATCTCCTCGGCGACCTCGTCGATGGGGTATCCGGCTTCCTGCAGCATCCGAACCGCCGTCTCCAGGGAGAACACGCCTGCGCCGTAGCCCGAAACGACGTCGGCGAGGATAGTGGTGCGGTCGGTGGGGGTGTGTGCGCCCCACACCAGGCGTGCGGGCAGCGACTCGCCGGCGGGCCACGCCTGCCCGGCCTGGTGCAGGCGCTGCACCAGGCGCAGCAGCAGCTGGTACTTGTGGGCGCGGGCCAGGCGCATCGCACCGACCAGGGAATCCAGCGGGCCGAGCGCCAGCTGCAGCGCGTACCCGGACGGCACCGACGCGGGGTCGAGGCTGCCGAGCCCGGCAGTGGTCAGGCGCGTGTTCGCGGCGAGCCGGGTCAGCATGTGGTCGATACGCTGGCGCAGTTCAGCGAGCTGCGCCGAGGTGTCCAAGGCGTCCATGCGCCCGCTGTCGGACAGCTGCCACACCGTCCCGGCTTCGACGCGCACCGGCAGCGGCTGACCGGTGGTGCGGTCGATGGGCAGGCGTGCGCCGGCCAGCGACACGATCGGGGTGCCGGTCGTCGCGGACGCGGACGCGCTGTCGGTGTCGGTGGCGGCGAGCTCGTCCAGCAGCTGCAGCACGGTGCCCAGTGACGACTTGCCCCAGTGCTCGCCGCCGTCGGGGATCGTGTTCGGGACGTGCACGACGGGGATGAAGTCCACCATGAGGTCCAGGCGGTCCAGGACCTGCCCGTCGGAGCGGACCCGGTAGGCCGCCTTGTTTGGGGGCAGCGAGTACAGGTCGTGGGCTGCGCCGAGGTCTTCCAGCAGCCATTCGGCGTCCGACAGGTAGCACGTCGTGGTGGACGGGCGGCCAGGCGCCCACGGGTAGGTGCGCTGCACGCTGCCCGTCACCGCATCGAGGGTGTCGCCGACGGTCAGCACCGGGTCGCCCTCGGCGCCCACGACCTGCTCGCGGATCGCGCGGCCGTCCTCGGTGACCCCGGGCGCAGTCGCCGCACCGATCGCCCCCAGCTCGTAAGTGATGCGCCGCAGCCGGGCTTTCAACCCGCGCACCGGGTCGGCAGGCAGCTCCCACGCGAAGTGCACCCGCGCCGGGTATTCGGAGCTGTCTTGCTCGCCGTCGTCCCACTCGGGGAAGTAGAACCCCGGGTCGAAGGTGCGCAGCAGCACCCGCTGCTTGGCCGGTTCCCACGCCAGGGTGAACACGCCGTCGCCGCAGCGCACCGCGCAGCGTTCGGCCTGCTGGATCCGCAGCGGCCACAGCTCCTTGTCCGCCCACGCGCGCAGCCGCTCCTGCAGGTCGGCTGCCTGTGCGGCGCCGGCGGACGGCTTGTCGTTCCCGGCATGGTCGGCGCCGGGCACCACGATGGTCTGCTCCGCGCCCAGCAGATACCCGAGGGTGGTGTCGATGAGCTTGGAGGGATCGCCCAACTCGCGGCGCTCCAGGCCGTGATGGTCGCCGGTGACGGCGGCGAGCTGCCCGGCCTGGTTGTTGTCGTAGGCGGCCAAAAGCTTGTAGACGGCCAAACGCCGCCGGTCCGGCTCGGGCACCCACGAGTGGTTGATCTCGGGGAAGGCCCGGTGGACGGGGCCGTGCGGGTCGGCCATGGCCGGTTTGTAGTTGATCCACGACCAGGCGTCGATGACCAGTTCGCGCAGCCTCACGGGTGCCCTCCATGCGTGCAAGGCCCCGCGCCCGCAACGACCAGGATAGGGCGGGTCGCGCGCCGCAGCGTCCCGCGCGCAGCAGTACTGCGCTCTCCAACCTCATGTTGTTGCGGATCCCTCCGAGCTCAAGCGGACCGCCGGATGAGCCCAAATGGGAGCGAGGCAGGCTTGGAGCTGCGCCCGCGTCAGCGTCGCGGGTGCCGGCCTCGCCGCAGGCGACGCGACGATCGACGACTTCCGTCACCCCGACGGCGTCCAGGACGCCTTCCAGAACGAGTTCCTCATCCACCTGCGCGCGGGCGAGCCGTGCGTGCGATGCGGGAGCACCATGGTGAAGATGATCGCCGCCGGCCGCGGACCTACGTCTGCGAGACCTGCCAGCCGCGCCCGCGCGCGGCGGCGCCCTCAGCCCGTCGCCGCCGCCCGGTAGGGGCGGAAGAACGCGCGCAGCTCCTCCGCGTAGAGCTCGGGCTCCTCGAACGGCGCGAAGTGCCCGCCGCGCGCGGGCTCGGTCACGCGCACGACGTTCGCCGTGCGCTCGAGCCACGCCCGGGGCGGGCGGACGATGTCGCCGGGGAAGAGTGAGAAGCCGGACGGCACCTCGACCCGGCGGGCGTGCTGCGCGGGCGGGATCGCGGCGTTCGCACGGTACATGCGCATCGACGAGCCGATCGTCCTCGTGAGCCAGTAGAGCGTGACGTTCGTGAGGATCTCGTCCTTCGTGAAGCGCCGTTCGACGTCTCCGTCGCAGTCGCTCCACGCCCGGAGTTTCTCGACGATCCACGCGGCGAGCCCGGCCGGCGAGTCGGTGAGCCCGAAGGCGGCGGTCTGGGGCTTCGTGCGGTGCATGGCGGCATAGGCGCCCTCGCTCGCGCCCCAGGCCGCGGCGCCCTCGAACCAGGCGCGCTCCTCGGGTGTGAGGTCCGCCGGGTCGCCGGTGAAGACGGGCAGGCCCCCGTCCATGCGGTGGACGGCCACGACCCGGTCGGGGTGCTCGAGCCCGAGGTAGCGGCTCACGTGGCTGCCGATGTCCCCGCCCGCCGCGCCGAACCGCGCGTAGCCAAGGACGTCCATGAGCTGGGCCCACAGGCCCGCGACGGCGATGGAGTCGAGGGGTGGGCCGGTGGGGCGGTCGGAGTACCCGTAACCCGGCATGTCGGGCACGACCACGTCGAACGCGTCGGCGGGATCGGCGCCGTGCGAGCCGGGGTCGGTGAGGAATGGGATGACCTTCGTGTAGCGCCAGAACGAGTCCGGCCAGCCGTGGCTGAGGACCAGCGGCAGGACGGGCCCGGCCGGGGCTGCGGCCCGGACGTGCACGAAGTGGATCCCGAGGCCGCCGAGCGGGACGCGGAAGCGTGGGAGCCGGGCGAGCGCCGCCTCCTGCGCCGGCCAGTCGAACCCGTCCGCCCAGTAGGCGACGAGCTCGCGGAGGTAGGCGAGGTCGGTCCCGAGCGACCACCCGGCGTCCTCGGGCGTGTCCGGCCAGCGCGTCGCGCGCAGCCGCGCCCGGAGGTCCTCGAGCGCCGCGGGGGCGGTCTGCGGGGTGAATGGCTCGGGGCGGGGCGGGGCGTCCGGCATAGGACGCACCATACAATCCGCGCCGCGCTACTCCGCGAACGCGCTGAGCAGTCGCCCGAGCCAGCCGCCGGCGTACCCGAAGCGCGCCGCCTGGGCCGCGGGGACGCCGAGGGCGACCATCCGCAGGACCGCGCGTTCCGTGGCGGCCTCGCGCGCCCCGGTGCCCGAGCCGGCCCCGCCCGTGATCGCCTCCGCGACGTGGTCGGCCCGCGGCGGGGTCACGGCAGGTCTGAGCAGATCAGACAGCGAGCCGAGTTGCGACACGGCCGGGGCGTCGACGGACGCCCCGGCCGGGGTGATCAGTTACTCGTCGGCGCTGCGGGGCTCTGTGCGCGGCTGCCGTCATGCCGGTATCTCCTTCTGGCTCAGCTCTGGCGTCGACCCGGCGGAATGCGCTCGCCGCGCCCGCCACAGCCTCGCCGTTCTCTTCCACGTGTACGCCAAGGTCCTCGCGCGATTCCGCCGACCTCTGGCCTGGTCACGGCTGGCACAGCTGGCACGGATCTATCGAGATTGCTGGCATGTCCAGTATGAGTCGAGGCAGTGCACGGGCTGGATCGCCTCACAGACCGCCTCCTTCGTGACCTCGTTCCGGCCGGGTCAACTCGCGACAGCAACTGAGTCGCTATAAACCTGAAGAGCAAGGCTCTTATGGCCCGACAGGGGGGACCTCTGCCGAGCACGCTCAGGAGGCGATCCCCTTTGGCACAGAGTGACGCAGTTACTCCGAGGAGTGATGCAGACGCTGCATTGCTGGATGCTCTCTTCACACAGTCGCCGGTGGGATTGCACTTGGTCGACACCGAGCTGCGGGTCCTGCGGTTCAACACTGCAGGATTGGGCGCGCGGAGCTGGCGCGCGGAGGACATCGTTGGGCGGCGATTCACGGAGACATACGGGCTCGTCGAACCTCACGAAACTGAGAAGCTCGTGCGCGAGGTGCTGGAGAGCGGCGTTCCCTTGATCGGCCGCATCGTGCGCGCTCGTCCGACGGCCGACCTGGCGCAGGAACGCCTGTACGCGGTCTCCGTCTTTCGCCTTCAAGGCGAGGACGGGGCAGTGCTGGGCCTCGCAGCGGCGGTGGTTGATGTCACGGATCGGGAAAGGGCGCGGGCCCGCGCACGCATCCTCGCCGCAGCCCGCGAAAACGTGGGCAGAACCCTCGATGTAGCGGTGACCTGCCGAGAACTCGTGGACATCGTGGTGCCGGGATTCGCCGATACCGCCGTTGTGGAAGTGGTGGACAGCGCGATGCGGGGCGACGAACCCCCTCTCTCCCCGCTTCCCCCCGGCGTCCCGCTGCGCCGTGCCGCATTTCGCAGCAGAGCTGAGGATGCCCCGCAGGCGCATCCGGTGGGAGACGTGCGCGACATCCCCGCCCCCACCCCCTACACGCAGACCCTGACCGACCTGCGTCCCCGTGTCCTCAGCCTGAACGACGACCTGCCGTGGCTGGCTGCCGACCCCGCCCGTGCCGAAGCGATCCGAGCATCCGGGGCCCACACGCTCCTGCTGGCCCCGATGACCCTGCGCGGCACCGTGCTCGGCCTGATCAGCCTCTACCGGACCGGGCAAAGCGATCCGTACGACGAAGACGACATCGCACCCGCGCTCGACCTGGCCAACCACACCGCCTTGTGCATCGACAACGCCCGCCGTTACACGCGAGAGCACACCATCGCCGCGGCGTTGGAACGCCACCACCTTCCGGGCCGCCCCGTCCCTCACACCGCTCTGGAAACCGTCGGCACGCCTGTTCCCTCCGAGGGCGGAGTGGGGTGGTGCGACACCATCGCGCTGTCCAGCGCCCGCACCGCCTTGGTCGTCGGCGAAGTCGCCGGACGGGGCATCCACGCCGTCGCGGCCATGGGGCAGCTGCGCACCCTCGTCCGCTCCCTGGCCGCGTTCGACCTGGGACCTGACGAACTCCTTGCGCGCTTGGACGACACGGTAACGCTGCTTGCGGCGGAGCGCGCAACCCTGCCGCCGGGCGACCCCCTGCACCACGAAGCGCTCGCCGCGACGTGCACCTACGCCGTCTACGACCCCCTGTCCCACACCTGCACCGCCGCGAGCGCAGGCCGCCCGACCTACGTCATCGCCCACCCCGACGGAACCACCAAGATCCCTGACCTAGCGGCCGGTCCTCCGCTGGGCGGCGCCGACAGGACACCGTTCGCCACAACCACCTTCGGGACACCGGAAGGCGGCACCCTGGCCGTCACAAGCCCCTCGACGCCCTCGCACCCAGCCAGCGAACCAGGGATCCTCCAGCGAGCACTGAAATGCGCTGACCGCCCCCTTCAGGATGTCCGCGACGACATCCTCTCCGCCTTTGCCACCGACGCCGGCTCGACGGCCACCGCACTCCTCCTCGCACGCGCACGCCGCTTCCCGGCTGACCGCGTCGCCACCTGGCAGATCGATGCCGACCCCGCCGCCGTCGCCGCCGCCCGACGCCACGTCCGCAACCAACTCACCACCTGGAACGTGGAAGAGGAGACAGCCTCCAACACCGAGCTCATCGTCAGCGAACTCGTCACGAACGCCGTCCGCCACGGCAGCCCTCCCATAGAACTGCGCCTGATCAACGACCGCACCACCCTCACGAGCGAGGTCCGTGACACCAGCCCCGCTGCTCCGCACCTACGCCACGCACGCACGATCGACGAAGGCGGACGCGGGCTGTTCATAGTCGCCCAGCTAGCTCAGGTCTGGGGTACCCGCTACGCGGCCGACGGCAAGACCATCTGGACCGAACAGACCCTCCCGTCACCGTCCGGCTGACACGCCTGCCGTACTGCTGACCGCGTGCCCCCCGGGCGTGGAAGCACCGGTTGACCCCCAGTTCGAGGAGAACCTCCGAACGGTGATCGCGAAGACGGAGCAGTACATAACCAAAGAAGACGGAGCAGTACATAACCAAATCGGTGACTTCCGAAGGCACGGGCCTTGCGGTGTGCGACGCACACGCCAAGGGGTACGGACGGCATCGTCAACTTGAGTGCCGGTCCTCGTGAGGCAATCTTCGGGTTGATCGTTTCGGGGAGGGGCCGCTCGTGCCACTCTCCTACCGCGAGGTCGTGGTGGGCCGGGTCAAGCACCAAGCACCTCGTCGGCGCTGCGGGGCTCTGTGCGCGGCTGCTGGTTGAGCTTGTGGCGCGCGATGGAGGATCGCCGGTAGACCTCCTTGCGGGCACGCATGATGTTGCCCAGGGGCGCGTGCTCGGCGGTGACCCGCCAGGGCGTGAAGGACAGTGAGTCCATCTTCTCCAGGTTTTCCGGGCCGGAGATGTCCTGCTGTGGCAGCCGCAGCTTGGCCACTGTGACGGACGGCGAGAGCTCCTCGGGCCATTCAACGGTGGTGTCCTCCACCGGCATGCGCTCAAGGTCGGTGCAGAGCTGTACCTGGATGTCGAAGGCGTAGGGCCGCTCCTGCAGCTCGGCTTGCAGGGCCGGTCGGAAGACCTCCGGCGCCGAGGCCGGGTCGATGGCGCGCCGGATCACCGCAGCGGCGAAGTGCGGGTCGGGGGTGATGCGTACCTTGGCGATGTAGTCCCCGTGCCTGACCGCGCCCATCGTCCAGTAGCTCGAGAGCAGTACGTTGACCGGGGGGATCTTGGACAGACGAAGGAAGGCCAGGAACTCATCCCACGCCCAGTCGTCCTGGGCCAGAGTTCCCTTTCCGGTCACGAACTCGGTAAAGAAGCGATGTGCGCCGGGTCGGCCCTGGGAAAAGTAGGCCGCCGCGTTCAGGAACAGTTCCTGGATGAACAGGTAGTGCTCGACTGTGTTGCAGAAGAAGATCGGTGCGTTGATGTTGGCGTAGTCGAATGTTCCTGTGTCCGGTTCGTCTTCCAGCAGGGTTGGGCCGTCGATGTCGAAAATCTTCAGCGCCAGTCCGGTGGCGCTGCCCAGTCGCGCGTCGGCTCCGGCGTGAGGCGAGCCGTTGGAAAAGCGGATGAGCGCATCGTGGGTTCCCGGAGTCGCGTAGATGCCCTGGGCGTACTCGGGGGGAAGCCCGTTCAGGATCTCTACCTGCCCTCGGACCAGCCCGTAGCCCTTGGCGTGGGCGTCGCGGAGGGCCCGTCCGGTGCCACCGGCCGTGACCGAGTCGGCGATGTAGTTCTCGGTCTTGTCGATCACCGTCTGCAGGTTCTGGTCGAAGTGCGGGTCATCGTCTTCGACGTCCGGCGTGTAGGGGACAAACGGTGCTGCCATGACGTCGACCTCTCCTCGAAGACCGTGGTGGGGCCTCAGGGGGCAGGAAGGCCCTCAGCCCTCCAACTCGGCGAGCCAGCGCAGGGCGCGCAGACCCGGCAGGAAGCAGTACTCGCCGCCGCGGGTAACCACGAAGCTGGGCAGGTTCCGCAGGCGGCGCCGGACCGGCTTCTCCGGGATGGTGGCGCTGCCGGTTCCGTCATGATGCCCGGCTACCGGGTCCTTCTCGCCGGGGTAGCCGATGAAGTTGCCGTCGTTGACCCACTCGGCCTTGATGAATTCAAACTGCCGTTCAAGGTGTGCTCCGAGGAAGACTCCGACCAGGCCCCGATCGGCGCCGTCGTCCTCCAGCACGCCCTCTGGCAGCGGCGGGCCGTAGGTGGTGCCGCGGCGGATGAGGCGGTGCATCCGCGCGTCGCCGATGATGGTGGAATCACGGGGGTTGATACGCCGGATGTGCGCACCGGCGGGGCACCGGAAGCCGCGATCGTCGTTCTCCCGGTACAGGAAGTTGTTGACGCGGTGCGGATCGGCCGCCAGTTCCGGGTCATCGTGCTCCGGCGTCAGCGTCAGCGGCGCCCCGCTGGGCCAGCGCCCGACCATCTTCGCCGCCAGGAGCGCCTCCTCCTCGGCGGTGGAGGTGTTCGCGCGCAGGTAACGGCGCCAGGCCGCCACGTTGGTGTGGATCTTGCGCACGGCCGCGTAGGTTCCGTTACGCCCCAGCACGTCGGGGCTGGGCATGGGCGGCAGGCTGCCGGTTTCGTCGGGGTAGCCGAGGATGAATTCGCCGGCCTTGATGGGGGCTTCCTGCGGGTTGGAACCGGGCAGTCCGACGCCCTCGATGTTCGGTTGGCTGATGCCGTCGCGGAAGCCGAAGGTGGTGCGCCCGGTCGGGAGCTGGTGGACGTCCTGCTGCAAGATCACCTGGACACCGGGCGTGTCCTCGTAGGTGACCCGGGCCCGCTGCAGCTCCTTGTCCAGCTGCGCCGCATCGGAGGAGAGAACGCTCAACGCGATATGAACGTCGCCGGTTCCGAACGGTGCCTCCCAGTGGGCCGGGGCGCTCTCGCCTACGTCACCGATCAGCTCCGCCCGAGCGGCCATGCCCTCACGAAACGCCCGCGGAAAGCTGTCCAGCGACTCCTGGGGCACCCCCAGGGCCCTCAGTCCCTGGTAGGTGAACGCCACAGCCACCCAGGCATCCTGGCTCCGGTCCACGCTGGGCAGACCGCCCGCGGTCACCGGGAGCAGCCGCCGCAGCAGGGCGCGCCCGGCATAGCGGTCATCGACGCGCAGGAAGACGAACTTTCCCTCGTACGGCACGGGCCGTGGACGCAGGGCCCCGCTCTGGACGTCGTCGATCTCGACGCGCACGCCGGCCGCGCTGCTGCTTGCCGTCGCATTCATGATTGCTTGTGCCTCCACATCGGTCTCTGCCCGGGCAGCCCGGCAGCGACTGGTCCGCGCCCGCCGACGCGGTCCACAGACGTGGGGTCGGCTCTGAGGGTTGGTTGTGTCCTGGTTCTAGGCCGAGGCTTCCTCCAGCAGCTTCTGGAAGGCAGGCGTGCCCACCAACTCGGCGTTGGCCGGGTTGTCCAGCGCCGCCCGGAACTCGGAGGTGTCCAGCACGTCCTGGAACGCGTCGTCCACTCGCTGGTCCTTCCAGATCTGCTGAACGGTCAGGTCGGGATAGGAGCTGACGAAGCTCGTCGCGGGTGCCTGGTGGGCGACGAACCAGTCCTTCACCCCCGGATCGCTGATGCCCGGGAACCCTTCGCTGTGCGAGAACATCCTGTCGAATTCCGCCCCGATTACCGTCTTGGCGAAGTCGTCGATGTAGGTGTCCCAGGAGCCGTCGAAGACGCTGGCGAACATAAACTGGGTGTCGTTGTCGAAGATCACGGACCGTGCGTCGTGCAGGGTGCCGATCTGGTGCAGCGCCGCACGGGTCTTCTCGCGATCCGCCCCGCTGGCGAGCGTGGCGAGATCCTTACGCAGCGCATCCGCATGGCCCGGCTTGATCTTGGTAAAGACGGTGAACTCGCCGCAGACCCCATCCGACCTGCCCGGGCGCTCGGGCTGAGCTGACTGAGTTGCACCTTTCGTCGCAGTCATCGTGAGATCCTCCTGCCACAGAACGGTGCGAGGGTCGCCAAGCGCTCGAATACGAGGCGCCATCGCCCTCACCTCTTCATCCTGACTGCACACACACCGCCTCGCATCCCCGGCCCGGGGTGATGTGGTGACCCGGGGGCGGATTGTCGAGAGCTCCGGCACTGCGGGGTCCAGCCCGATCGGTTCACCATTCCCCGACACCGGCCGGCTACGGTTCGTGCCCGATATGCCGTCGAGGTGCGCCTTGTCCGTCACGGTGCCGAGAGAGAGCATTTTCGGGTGTCGGCTCACTGTCGAGCTCGATGGAGGCACCACCGCGGCAACGAGCAGGCCAAAGCCCTCGCGCTCCGAGAAGCTCCCGAAGACAGATTCGGAAGGGCGCAGGAACATGGAATGGAATTGCCGAGTTTGTCGGCGTCACGTTCTCGGGCAATTGCTTCCGCGTGGCCGAGAAGGGCAGCCACGCAGCCGACCACGTACCCCCCGGTGCCGCTCCGGCTGCCCCGTGAGCCGGATTGAGCGACGAGACGCTCAGCAGTCTGGAACATCCGGCCGACCGCCGGACGGTGCAGACCGCTAAGGATCGCCGTCCAGAAGGACCCCTTCCGGAGGCGCAGACCCAGCTCCGGGGCCCTTCCAACACGTCCCGGACACGTCCACGACAGTCCCACGGCTCCGCATGCAGGCGGGCGGGTCACCAACTCCCGTCAAACGTGGCCCAACTCGATCGCCACCCTGACCCGCACCTGGAGGCAATGATGGGCAAAGTTCTCGGTGACGTGCTGGGTCTTGCGGCCGGCGTCGCGATCAGCCCGCTCCCGATCATCGCAATCATCCTCATACTCGCCACGCCTCGGGGACGCCTCAACGGACTACTGTTCACCGCCGGCTGGATCCTGGGACTCTCGGCACTGGGCGCGGTGATGCTGGCGATCGCCTCCCCCGCAGGTGCCTCCGCCCACAATCACCCGGCCACCTGGGTGGGAGCCCTCAAGCTCGCTCTGGGCGTGCTCCTCGTCCTCTTCGGCGCCCGGCAATGGCACCGGCGCCCGAAGGATCCCTCGCAGGCCCAGCTACCGAAGTGGATGGGCGCGATCGACCGCCTCACGCCAGTCAAGGTCTTCGGCCTCGGAACGGCCCTGGCCGCACTCAACGCCAAGAACGCCCCGCTGACCATCGCCGCGGGCGCCGCGATCGGCTCAGCCGGACTGCCAGTCGGGCAGCAGATCGCGTCGCTAGCCATCTTCGTCCTGATCGCCACCCTCGGCCTGCTGGCCCCACTGGGAGTCTTCCTACTCGGAGGAGAGCGAGCGAAAACCACGCTCGGCAACTGGAAAGACTGGGCAGCCCAGCACAACGTCGCCGTGATGGCAGCCCTGTTCTTCGTTCTCGGGCTGAAACTGCTCGGAGACGGCATCAGCATCCTCACCTCCTGACGGGCTGACCCACGCGTGTCGGTGTGGTCCGATCACAGACGTGCAACAGAGAAGGTAGGGAGTGGGTCTTTGAACGCGCCCTACGACGGCGGTAAATCCCTCCTGTTCCACCTCGGTGATACGGGCCATCTGGCTGTCGCGGAGATGTCCTCGTCGACCGCGACGCCGTCGCTTCCGGGGCGGCAGCTATTGGCCAGCCCCGGCAACCTGACGACCTGTGCCGCAACTGGTGTACCTACGCCACCGTCACCGTGCTGTGGCTGTGTCAGTGACAACTGGGGTCTGGCACAGATCTTGGGGAGCGGTCGCAGAGGGTGATGACCGTGTTCGAGTGGAGCGTCGTGCGCCGGTGCGAGCGATCGAGTTGACGCGCCTACCCAACCATCAGTGACGCTCCATCAGGTCTGGAACTGGCCGTGGCGGGCGGGGGCACGGGTGCGGACGGTCGGACATGGACCTCGAAGAATCCTGCTGGACCGCGTTGGTGTTCGCGGGCCTCGACGACGAGCTCGTTGTCGAGACGGCCCGGTCGTCTCTGGGACTGGTGTGCATCACCGGGCGCCGTCGGGCGGCGCGTGAGAAGTGCCCGGACTGCGGACGGTGCTGCGGCCGCGTCCACGATCGCTACCTCCGGCGGGTTCGCGACCTTCCGCTGGGCGGCCGGCCCGTGGTCATCACGCTGCTGGTACGCCGTTTCATCTGCGACAACAAGCAGTGTGCCCGCCGGACGTTCGCCGAGGGGTTCTCACAGCTGACCACTCCGTACGCCCGCTGCACGCGGCGCTTGGGTGCCTGGCTGGAGGCGATCGGACTGGCGCTCGCCGGTCGGGCCGGGGCCCGGCTTGCCACGTCCTTCGGCATCGTGGCGGGCCGCATGACGTTCCTGCGGCGGGTGATGGCGCTGCCCGATCCCGAGCATGGAGTGCCGCGGGTCCTCGGGGTGGACGATTTCGCCACCCGCCGCGGATATGTGTACGCGACTGTGATCACCAACGGTGAGACGCATCAGGTCATCGACGTGCTGCCGGGTCGCGAGGCGGGTCCGCTGGCCGCCTGGCTGGCTGAGCACCTCGGCGTCGAGATCATCTGCAGGGACCGGGCCGGCGCCTACGCAGAAGGCGCGCGGCGCGGCGCCCCGGACGCGGTCCAGGTCGCCGACCGCTTCCATCTCTGGCAGAACCTCGGCCAGGCCGTGGAGAAGACCGTCGGCGCACACCACTCCTGCCTGCGCGAACCCGTCCCGCAGCCGCAGCCGGTAGAGGACACCCAGTCAGTGGATGACGCGGTGCCCACCGGGCGCCGGGCGGAACGCAAACGGGCCGCGCATGCCCAGGTCCACGAGCTGATCGCCCAGGGACACAGCCTCCGGGCGATCGCCCGGCACCTCGGCTGGGGCCGGCGCACCGTGCTGAACTACGCGCACGCCGCCCGCTGGCAGGACATGATCACCGGGATGCCGCCGCGGCCGAGCAAACTCGATCCCTACAAGCCCTACCTGCAACGCCGCTGGTCAGAAGGGTGCACCAACGCCCTCGCCCTGCACCGCGAGATCACCGCACAGGGCTACCCCGACGGGTACGCCTCCGTCCGCGACTACCTGGCTTCCTTCCGCCCCACCCCAACCGCCCCAGCCCCCGCACCGCCGAGCGTCCGCCAGGTCACCGGATGGCTCACCCGCCACCCCGTCACCCTCAGCGAGGAAGACCGGCAACACCTCAAGGCGATCCTGTCCCGATGCCCTGAACTGGAGACCGCCCACCAGCACATCCGCGACTTCGGCGAGATCCTCACCTGCCGCCTCGGCTCCCTGCTCCCCGACTGGATCGACGCCGTCATCCACGACGACCTGCCCGGACTGGCCGGCTTCGCCCGCAGCATGAACAACGACTTCGACGCGTCACCGCCGGCCTCACCCTGCCCTGGAACTCGGGCGGCACCGAAGGCGCCGTGAACCGCATCAAGAAGATCAAAAGGCAGCTCTACGGGCGCGCCGGATTCGAACTCCTCCGCAAGATGATCCTGCTCTCGTGACCCTCCGCGACCGCTCCCCAAGATCTGTGCCAGACCCGAGTGTTGAGACCAGCGGAAGGTGGGTTCTGACTCCACTGAGCTCGTTTCATCCTGAAGTTGCTGGTCGGGGGGCTGGTGTGGTGGCGGTGGGGTGTACTCGTGCTGGCAGTGCCGCATGATCACCAGTCTTGATCGTCCGTCAGCGGGTGCTCTGGAGCTGGGTCAGGACGAGCAGGGCCCGCAGCAGTGTGGTGGCGTAGGCCGCGCTCATGCGAACCTTGGTCAGCACGCGCCAGGCCTTCAGGTTCGCGAAGCCGTGTTCGTTGGCGGCGCGTTCGCGGCTGACCAGGCGGTTCGCCTCCTTCTGGGCCGCGGTCAGCGGCTTGCCGCGCGCCGCCTTGCGACCAGTGATGATCACCGGGTTGTCGGGGTCGTCGTCCAGGCCGACGAAGCCGAGGTCGGCGATCGCGCCGAGGCCGGCCTTGCGCAGCTGCGCGGTGATCTTGTTGCGGCGGGCGGTGGTGATCTCACTCGAGCGTCCCGGGGCGGCCGACGATATCCAGACAGCTAGGCCGACGATGAGCCGGATGTCTGCCCTCTTGTCCTGAGCAGAGAACACCGAAAACATGAGCCCATGGTGACCATGCCTGAGCCGCAGCCCGTGATCGTGAGAAGGATTCTCAGGGGCGAGCACACGCCACACGATGTCGAGAAGGCCAGGGCGAACTTCCAGCGGTGGCTGAGCGAGCAATGGAACGGGGACGAGCGCCGCGCCATAGCCTTCTGCCTGGGCGCGTTGGCTGATGCATGCGGTCGCGACTGGAATGCGATGCCGGAACGGGATGCGCTTGCCCACGTGTGGCTCTTCTCTTTCCTGTGCCCCCGCTCGGTCGACCTTGATTCCCGCGAGGTCGACCTCGATTCTCTCGATTTCGAGGCACGCGAGTACCGGGACGTGATGCTCCGCTCCCCAGGCGGGTTCCGCGAGTTCGCGAAGAGGATCAGACTGGTCCGGGGAGAGCCGGAGTGATTCTCAAGGCACCGTGAGGCGGTGGGACCAATTGATCATGTGCAGCACGTTGGTCGCGTAGTCGTCCAACGAGGAGTTGCGATCTCTCGCGCCCACGACAGCATGTTCACCTGCTCGGTAACACCCCATGACAGTCGCCCCGAGCCAGATCTCTCACCCCATGTCAGCAACACGGCCACCACGACCACCTCAGCGACCAGGACAAACCCCCCGTTACCTTTTTCGTGGCCCCGAAATGGGGCTCCCGGCCTCCGGGCCCGGCATGACTGAGTCCCCCTGTCGTACGCATGATCCGGGGGGTGGTGTCACCGGGCACCGGAGGCACCGGTAGACCGCTGATTAGGGGCACGACCGCCGACTCGGTGACGGGTACGGCAGGCCTTTGTAACGTGGATGCCGGCATCTGGTGCCGCAGGTAAGGCCGGGGACGCAACAAGCGCATCAGCGGAGGCTGTACGTGATCGAGATCGGTGAGGTGGCCGTCTTCCTCGGCCTGGACGTCGGCAAGGGCGAACACCACGGGCGGGGCCTGACCCCGGCCGGCAAGACCGTCTTCGACAAGCGGCTGCCCAACAGCGAGCCGAAGCTGAGGGCCCTGTTCGACAAGCTGAGCGCCAAGTACGGCACCGTGCTGGTGGTCGTCGACCAGCCCGCCAACATCGGCGCCCTGCCGGTGGCCGTCGCCCGCGACGCGGGCTGCCTGGTCGCCTACCTGCCCGGCCTGACCATGCGCCGGATCGCCGACCTCTACCCCGGCGAGGCCAAAACCGACGCCCGCGACGCGTTCATCATCGCCGACGCCGCCCGCACCATGCCCCACACCCTGCGCGCCCTGGCCGCCACCGACGAGACCATCGCCGAGCTGGACATGCTCGCCGGATACGACGACGACCTCGCCGGCGAGGTCACCCGCACCTCCAACCGGCTACGCGGACTGCTCACCCAGATCCACCCCTCGCTGGAACGGGTCCTGGGCCCGCGCATCCAGCACCCGGCCGTACCATCCTGGAGCGATACGGCTCCCCGGCCCTGATCCGCAAAGCCGGACGCCGCCGCCTGATCACCCTGATCCGGCCCGAGGCACCGAGGATGGCCGAGCGCCTGGTCGAGGACATCTTCACCGCCCTCGACGAGCAGACCGTCGTCGTCGCGGGCACCGGCGCGGCCACCACCATCGTGCCCGGCCTCGCCGCCCAACTGCGCGCCCACCTCGCACAGCGCGCCGCCCTGGAACGGCAGATCGCCGACCTTCTGGAGGCCCACCCTCTTTCCAAACTCCTGACGTCGATGCCGGGGATAGGCGTCAGGACCGGCACCCGCATCCTCATCGCGGAAGTTGTCAAGTCAACTAAGACGGTTTGATGTTATGAATACCGTTGTACGGGCTCTGTCTCCTGTTTCGGTTCGTTGATCCAGACCTGGGTGGGTAT
>NZ_RJVR01000259.1 GCF_003999195.1 Streptomyces soli | reverse complement strand
TGGCCCCGGCCGCCGCCGCCCGCCGCGCCAACGGCGCCGCCGCGATGGCCGTCACCGCTCCGGGGCCGGCCACCGCGCCCGACGCGCACGCGCTGGACGAGTTCCTCCGTCAGTCGCGCCCAGCATCGGGTCCACGCGGCTGGGCTTCGTATTGATCTTCGTACCGATGCGGATGTCCTTGACCTGGAGCGCACTCGAAGAACTACTGTCGTGAGTGTCTACGACGACCCGAACGGGAGACCACCGTGCGACTGGGTGTACACATCAGCAAGTTCGATCACCCCCAGGGGCCCGCCGGTCTCGGGCCGGAGTTGGCCGCGGCCGGTGTCGCCGCTGAGGCGGCGGGCCTGAGCTGGATTTCGGTGATGGACCACTACTTCCAGATGGAGCAGAACGGCGGCGCCGAGGCCGCGATGCTGGAGGCCTACACCACGCTGGGCTACCTCGCCGCGCACACGTCCTCGGTCCAGCTCGGGGTGCTCGTCACCGGGACGACCTATCGCCACCCCGGCCTGCTGGCGAAGATCGCCACCACGCTCGACGTCCTCTCCGGTGGCCGCGCGACCCTGGGCCTCGGCGCCGCCTGGTACGAGCGCGAGCACCAAGGCCTGGGCGTGCCCTTCCCGCCGCTCGCCGAGCGCTTCGAGCGGCTGGAGGAGACGCTGCGCATCTGCCTGCAGATGTGGGACCAGGACAACAACGGCCCCTTCGAAGGGGAGCACTATCGCCTCGCCGAGACCAGGTGCACGCCGCCGCCCGTGAGCGCACCGCACCCCGAGATCATGATCGGAGGCGGGGGCGAGAAGAAGACGCTCCGCCTGGTCGCCCAGTACGGCGACGCCTGCAACCTCTTCGGCTCCTCCCACGCCGAAGTCGCGCACAAGCTCGACGTGCTGCGCAGGCACTGCGACGAGGCCGGACGCGACTACTCCCGCATCCGCAAGACCATGCTCTACCTCGGTGACACCATCCGGAACGGTGACATCGACGCCTTCGTCGACGACCTGGCCGGCTACGCCAAGCTCGGCATCGAGACCGCCATTGTGCCGCCGCCGGACGCGACCCCGGCCGCGTGGATCGAGAACCGCTGCGCACCCGCGGTACGCCGCCTGGCGGAACTCGGCTGACCGCTACCGGGCGACCGCGTGCCGGTGCAGGTCAAGCAGCGGGTTGCCAGCCCAGTGCCGGGCCGAGTTCGGTGGCGATGTCGGTGAGGATCTGTACGTAGTCGTCGTGGTCGAAGGTGAAGGGCAGCGCGAACGCGACCTCGTCGACCTCCCGGAAGGCGGCGTGTGAGTAGAGCCGTTCAGCGATCTCGGCGGAGGGGCCGACAAGATCCGGCGCGAACATCATGCGCGCCGGCCCCTGCGGCGTGGCGGTACGCGGCATCCGCTTGAGGGCGTACTCCTCGTACTTCGCGCGTTGCTCCGCCGAGGCGGAGTCGGTCGGGATGACGACGAGTCCCTGGGAGACGCGGGCGCGATCGCCGTCGGGGTGGTGGGCACGGAACGTTCTGATGGTCGAGAGCTGGATCTCGGCGAAGTCCTCGGACTCCTCGGCCTTCACGACGCTGCTGGTCAGGAAGTTCATCCCGTGCTCACCGGCCCACCGGGCCGACTGAAGGCTCGCGCCGCCGTACCACATGCGGCGGCCGAGGCCGGGGGAGTGGGGCTGGACGCGGTCGGAGAACACCTCGAAGCCCGTGGTCCCGCTGAAGTCGGTGGCGGGTTCGCCGCGCACGAAGTCCAGCAGCCGCCGCACCCGTTCGTAGCCGAAGTCCTCGGCGTCGGCGGTGTCGGGGTAGAGCGCGGTCTTGACCTTGTCGTAGTTCATCGGCGGTCCGACGCTGACCCCCGGATTCAGCCGGCCGCCGGACAGGATGTCGACCGTCGCCAGGTCCTCGGCCAGCCGCAGCGGGTTCTCCCAGCCGAGGGGAATGACCGCCGTGCCCAGGTCGATACGGCTGGTGCGCTGCGAGGCCGCCGCCAGGACCGCGACAGGAGAGGAGATGCCGTACTGCAGATGACGATGCCGCACCCACGCGCTGTCGAAGCCCAGCCGCTCGCCCAGCTCGATGATCTCCAGCGTCGACTCGTGGCCCCTCCGTGGATCGGCCTCGTCGAACAAGCCGATCGTCAAGAACCCCAGCTTCCGCAACGGCTCCGAGGTCAGTGGCACAGGGCTCCTCCATCGTCAGCGGCATGTGCTGCCGAACACCACACCGCCTTGATGATCTCAGGGCACCCGCGCCTCACTCCTGCAGGGCCACGCGAATCGTGTTCAGCTGCGTGTCGGAGCAGGAGCCGGGACGCCTGCCGCGGGATCCTCTTCCGGCAGCGGGATCCACTTGTGCGCCCAGGTGATGATTGACTCCAGTACGGGTTCCAGTTCGAGCCCCCTCTGGGTGAGGTGGTATTCGACCTGGACGGGTGTCGTGGACAGGACCCGGCGCTCCACCAGCTCCTGCTCCTGCAGCGCACGCAGTCGCTGCGCCAGCATGGTGTCGCTCACGCCGGGAATAGCTGCCTTGATCTGCGCGTACCGGTGCTGTCCGGTGAACAGGGCGCGCAGGACCGCGCCGGTCCACCGGGTACCGATCAGTTCGATCGCCGCATGGAAGCGCACGCACACAGGGTGTACGTCGGTCATGGCGTCACGGGGCCGGCTGTGTCGCGCGCAGCGGGAGCAACGCGTCGCCGACCCGCTTGAGCTCGTCGAACATCGCCTTGGCGGACGCGATCATGATGCCGTTGGCTGCGAGGCCTTCATCCTCGGTGACGAGTTGGTGGACGAAGGGGATGGAGACCGCCTCGAACAGCGGGGTCATCTTGAGCGTGGTGACGACCTGCTTGATCATCTGGGCAGCCCGGGTGCCCGCTGAGACGCCTCCGTAGCTGGCCAGGCCAACCGGCTTGTGATGCCACTCGTTGTGCAGGTAGTCGATGGCGTTCTTCAGCTCGGCGTTGTAGCCGTAGTTGTACTCCGGCATGACGAACACGAAGGCGTCCGCCTCGGCGACCTTGGCACTCCAGTCACGGGTGTGCTGGTGGACGTACTGGGCAAGCCGCGGGTGGTGCGGCTCGTTCATAAACGGCAGGTTCACCTCGGCGAGGTCCACCAGCTCGATGTCCGCGAACCCGCCGTGCGTCCTGGCCTCTGCCTCGACCCACTGCCCGACGGTCAGGCCGATCCGTCCGGGGCGCGTGCTCGCCACAATGATCTTCAGCTTCGCCATCACTGTCTCCTTCTGGGTTCCCCGAGACTCCCAAAAGACTACGGAAAGATGAGTTGATAAGCAAAGCGTAGTGGCGTGACCCGCCGGTCAGCAGCGGGGCGAGCCCTCGGCGCCGAATCGGGAGTCCCAGACCCACAGGTGCGCGCAGTTGGGGCACTGCAGGTGCACCATGCGCCCCTGCGTCGACAGCAGGTAGCGCCAGTGATCAGCGCACGTGCGTCCGGCCTCGCACGTCGCGCAACCGCGCTCGTCGTCGCAACCGGGGCACGGCACCCAGGCCCTGCGTCCCTTGTCGGCGCCAGGATCAATCGGCAGCACGGCCGTCCCCCTCACGAGGCGGCAGCACTCCGGCCGCCTCCAGTCGCCGGTAGATCGCCGTCTGCTCCTCGTCGAGACCGGAGTAGAGGAGGCGATAGGCCTCGTCCTCGTCCGCCAGCACGGCGACCGGGTCCCACTCGTCGCCCAGGGCGGCGACGACCGCGGCCCGGCGTCGTCCCTCGTCATGGACGAGGTCGAATTCGATCGCATGGAGATCTTCGTTTGACGCGCCATTTATCATGCTGGGTTTCCCGAATCGCGTGTGCGTATCAATTTGGTATGTCTAACAAATCGCCCGAGATCAAGAAAGTCTTTGCCGGAAAATGCGACGCAGATCGCACTGCCGGATTGGGTGATGGTTTGGGCAGGTATGCCCCGATTCGCCTGTGGTGAGTCGGCGGTAGGAAATGAGGCCGGACAGCGTGCCGTACTCGCCCTTGCTCTGCTCGGTCGTGGCCATCTCGACGGCGCCCTTGTGGTGCTGGACCATCATCTGCAGAAACATGGTGTCGAACATGGTGCCGGAGGCCTTTTCGAGCTTGGTCATGTCGGCTGTGCTCATCATTCCGGGCATGCCGGAGGACATGTCCATGCCCTTCATGTCCTGGGGGACGGCTGCGCCCCAGGAGGTGAGCCAGCCGGACATGGTCTTGATCTCGGGGTCCTGCGCGCCCTTGATCGTCGTGGCGAGGGACTTGACCTCGCTGGAGGAAGCGCGGGTGGCGGCCAGATCGGCCATCTCGATAGCCTGACGGTGGTGCGTGACCCCCTAGGGGTATCTGGGCCGTCAGTTCGACCCTCTCCGCAACCCCGAGGAGTGATGATGAGCACCGCGATACCTGGCGCGAGCGCGACCGAAGTCCTGCGCCTGCGCGGCTTCCGCGCCGCCGGGTGACAGCGTCGCCATCTCGGCCACGGCTGCCGACGCCGTGCGCTCGCGCGATTGACGCTGAACCTTGACCGGCGGGCCGGGGAGTGGCGTGCCATGATGCCGGACGGGCCCGGCCGGACGCAGCGGGTGGTGCGAAGGTCATTCGCCGATTTCTGTTATGCCGTAGCCGATCAGGGACCCTCCTCCAGTCATGACCGAGAATTCACAGTCGCAGGCGGCGGTGGTGCGTGCCGCACAGCAGGGCGACCAGCGGGCCCTGGATGCGCTCGTGGCCGACTACCTGCCCCTGATCTACAACATCGTGGGACGCGCGCTCGACGCTCCGGCCGATACGGACGACGTCGTGCAGGAGATCATGTTGCAGATGATCCGCGATGTGCGGAAGCTGCGTGACCCTGAGGCGTTCCGGTCCTGGCTGGTCGCCATAGCGATGCGGCAGGTTCGTCGGCACTGTCGGGTGCGGCGCAGCGCGCCGGGGACCGCCGGGATCGAGTCCCTGGAGGAGACGGCGCTGCTCGCCGATCCGGGAGCCGACTTCGTCGACCTGACGATCACCGTGTTGCACCTGTCGGGCCAGCGGCAGGAAACGGCCGAGGCCACGCGCTGGCTGGACGTCGACGACCGTGAGCTGTTGTCCCTGTGGTGGATGGAGGTCGCGGGGCAGCTCACGCGGACCGAACTGGCCAACGCGATGGAGCTGCCGATGCCGCAGACCGCGGTCCGGGTGCAGCGGATGAAGGCGCGCCTGGAAGTCGCGCGGTCGGTCGTCCGCGCGCTCGGGGCAGTGCCGCGCTGCTCGGAGATGAACACGGTTCTTGGCGGTTGGGACGGGCGGCCCGCGGGCCTGTGGCGCAAGAGGATCGCCCGGCATGTTCGCGCCTGTCCGGCCTGCTGTGGCGTGGTCGTCGATGTGGTGCCGGCGGAGCGGCTGCTGGCCGACCTGGCGTTGGTGTCCGTTCCGCCCGTCCTGGTGGCGCTGGTGGCGTCGGGCGTGGGAGTCGGCGGTGCGGGCGGGGCCGGTGGCACCACTGCGGTGGCCGGCGGTTCTGCCAGGGCCGGGAGGGCGGCGTTGCGAGCCGCCGCACGGAAGTCGGCAGGTGTGTCCTTCGGCAAGGCCGTGGTCATCTCGTCCGCCGCCACGGTGGCCTTCGCCGGTGTCACGACCGCGTACACCCTCAACCTCTTCGGGCAGGACGGTCAGACCCGAGTCGTCAGCGCCGCGTCGGCGTCACCGGTCGCCGACGCCCAGCCGTCCGCCACTCTTTCTTCCCCGACGGCCAGGCCTTCCGCGTCCGCGAAGCCGAACTCCACACCGTCGTCGCACAAGGCCGCCGCACCGAAGCCGGCCGCCAAGAAGACGGCGGCCGTCACCAACACCAAACTGCCGGTGCGGGCCGCCTTCTACTACCCCTGGTACCCCGAGAACTTCACCCCGGGCGGCAGCCAGTACACGCCCTCCGCCGGCAAGTACGACGTCGACAAAGTGGCCACGGTCGACCGCCAGATCAAGGACATGCAGTACGGCGGTCTCCAGGCCGGCATCTCCTCCTGGTGGGGCGCGGGCAAGCGCGAGGACAAGCGGCTGCCCCTGCTGATGTCCGAGGGCTCGAAACTCGGCTTCTCCTGGACCGTTTACTACGAGAACGAGGCATACGCCGACCCCTCGGCGACGGAGATCAAGAAAAACCTCGAGTACCTGCGCAAGTACTCCAGCCAGAAGACCTGGCTGCACGTCAACGGCAAACCGGTGATCTTCGTGTACGGCGGTGGCGGCGACGGTTGCGGCATGGCCACCCGGTGGGCGCAGGCCAACAAGACCGAGGGGTACTACGTCGTGCTGAAGGTGTTCGGCGGCTACCAGGACTGCGCCAACCAGCCGGCGGGCTGGCATCAGTACGCCTCCGGCCTGGACGTGCAGAAGGGGTACTCGGCGATCCTGTCGCCCGGCTTCTGGAAGAACACCGACAAGCAGCCGACGGTCCCGCGCGACCTCGACAAGTTCCGCAAGGACGCCACTACCGTCGCCACGTCGGGTGAGCCGTTCCAGCTGGTCGTGACATACAACGAATGGGGCGAGGGGACGGCGGTCGAGTCGTCCACGGACTGGCCCAGCTCCAGCGGCCACGGCGCCTACATCGACATCCTGCACCAGGTCTTCTCCGCGCATCCGCGCTGAGCCTTTCGCCCTTTCGCGGACGAGCGCACGGCGTCCGGTGGGCCAAGGAGGGGAGCATGCCGGACAGGTCGGCCGCCGTCGATGAGCAGGCGGTCCTCGACGAGCTGTACGGGCTGCGGCCGGACCGGTTCACCGCGGCCCGTACCCGGCATGCCACCCGGGCCCGACAGGCCGGCGACCGCGAACTCGGGGCCCGGCTCACCGCACTGCGCCGGCCGACGTTGGCCGCGTGGGCAAGCAACCAGCTGGTGCGGGCCCACCCCGAACAGGTGGCACCGATCCTCCGACTGGAACGCTACGCCGCCGAGCGGCTGATCGACCTCGGCACCGCCCCGGTGGCCGAACCAGCCGACATCCGCCAGCAGCAGCATGCCCTGCGCGGCGCCGAGCAGGTTAAGGAGTTCATCGCCAAGGAACGCGGAGAGTTCGTCCCCGGCACCCTACTGATCTCCGGCACGATCCCGATGGCCGAAGGCATCGACCAGTTCGCCGACCGCTGGCGGGTCGAGCTGGCCGACCCGACGTCCGGCGCGAGCATAGAGCTCGCCTACGACGTCGTCCCGCTCCCGGCTCCCATCGGCTGAGGATCACAGCCAGCCGCGACGGGCCGCTGTGAGGCTGGCCTGGAAGCGTGTTGAGGCGCCGAGCTCGCTCATCAGCCGGTGGATTCGCCGCTGGGTGGTCCGCTCGCTCCAGCCCTGGGAGCGGGCGATGGCCGCGTCGGTGAGGCCGGAGGCGAGCAGCGCCAACAGGGAGCGGGTGTCCGGATCCGGCTGTCCGGAGCCGGGGCCGGGCCCCTGGGTCTGGTTGCCGGCCGGAGGCGCTCCGGCGTCCGGCAGGGCGACGCCGCGCTCCCATTCGGCCTCGAACAGGGACTCCAGGGCGACGAGCATGGGGGACTGGTGGATGAGGTAGGCCGCCGACTGGCCACCGGCGGCGAGGCTGAAGGGGATGATGGCCGCCCGGCTGTCGCTGATCACCAGTTTCAGGGGCAGTCCGGGGCGTACCCGGGCTCTTTCCCCCGCTCTGATGCTGGGCGCGATGTCGTTGTGCATCCTGCCCGGCCAGGCCACCGCTTCCCGGTCGTAGATCACCCGGTGGATCACGCCGTGCCGTTGCCGCTGGATCTGCTGGTCGAGGTTGCTTCCCGGGCGGTCGACGTACGGCGGCCGGTCGAACGCGCGCAGTTCGCGCCGGGCGTCGGCCGTCAACCGGCCCACCGCCGAGCTGATGTCCTCGCGGTCGGTGAGCAGTTCCACGGCCATCTCGGGGTGCGCGATCCGGGCCGCCTCCCGGTAGGTCTCCATCAACCGGTGCACCTGGGAACGCGCTTCGTCGAGGCGGTGCTGCTGCTCGTCGATCAGAGCGGTCACCGCGACGTCGGGGGCGGTGGCGGAGAAGCGGGGCGGCCGTCCGGCGGTCCGGGTCGCCAGGCCGTCCCTGACCAGTACCGACAGTAGCCGCCCGGCGCCGGCCGGGGACAGTCCGCAAGCCTCGGCCAACTCGGAGGCAGTGCACCGCGGATGGCCCACCAGGGCGGCGTAGACGTGCTGTATTTCCTCCGTGAGTCCCAGCACGTTAAGTTCCATGACCCCTCCGCCCTGCGGGTGGCGACTCTCCGCCACCCGGCGAACATCGGTCACCATGATTGCCTTGCGTCACTTCCGTCTCGGTTGACATCTTCCACCAGTAGGAAGGCGGCGCCTCGCCTGCCCCTGCTCGTGGCAGTGCGTACCGACAGGCAGCCTGCCGTGTCCGACCGGAAAGGCCTGCTCATGCTCCATGCGCATTCCCGATACAGACGCCACGGCGCCGCAGCCCTCGCGCTGGCGGCCCTTGCCGCTGCCGTGGTCTCCGGCACCGCGTCCGCGGCTCCGTCGGCCGCCCCCGCTTCCCCCGCCCCTGCCGGCTCCGGGCAACCGCCCACCGTCAAGACGCCGTTGGACGGCAGTGTGAAGGGCGCCGCCAAGCCGCCCGCCCAGCGCCAGGGGGTGGTGCCGGGCCAGGTGCTGGTCACCCTGGACCCGAACACGTCGGTCACCGGGCCCGCGCTTTCCGGAAAGGCCCAGCACCAACTGGCCGCCCGCGCCCCGCAGACCAGTGACAAGGCGCTGGACTCCAAGCTGCGCGCAGTGGGCGCCACCTCCCTGCACCCGCTGTTCCCCTCGCTGTCCACGGCCGCCACCGGCTCGCTGACCGAGGCGGCACGCGGCCAACTGGGCGCCGCCGCGCCCGACCTGTCACGTACCTACGTGGTCAAGGTGAAGCAGCAGGACTCCACGGCCGTCGCCGACACCCTCCAGGGCGCCTCCGGAGTCGCCTCCGCCGAGCCGGACCGCTACGTCAACACCATGAGCGCCGGAGCGCAGTCGCTGCCCGCCTCCGCCGTACGGTCCGCGGCCGCGCCCGCCGACGGGACGCCATCCGCCGGGACCAGCGCCGCCGACCTGCCCTCGAACTACGCCCTGTCCTCCTCCGCCCAGGCGTTCCTCAACGCCGGGGGAGTCGACGCGGTAGGCGCCTTCTCCACCCTTCAGAGCGGCTACGGCCAGCAGCCCGGCACCGGCGAGACCATCACCAACGTGTCCATCGGCGACCTCACCGACCAGTCGATGGCGGACGCCGGGGACGACTACGTCAAGGGCAACGGCCCGACCACGGTGCTGAAGGACGGCAAGCGTTACCTCGACCTGCCGTCGATGCCGCTGATCCCCACCTACGTGGCCGGCACCGACGGCACCCTCGACCCGTCCGGCTCCACCGAGAACCAGGACCCCTCGCTCGGCGAAGTGCTCCTCGACTTCGGTGTGATGTCCCCGCTCCCGCACGACCAGCAGCGCGACGGCGCCACCGGCAGCGGTTACACCGACCTGCTCGGCATAGCCCCGGGGGCCGACTACCGGCTGGTCGTCCCCCAGGAGCCGACGATCGAGCAGATTGCCGGCGCGCTGCTGGCCGCCGCCCACCAGTCGCCGCGCCCCGACGTCATCACCGCGAGCCTCGGCTTCGGCACCGACTCGGAAGGGTTCCCGGGCCGCTATCTGGAGGACGACCCCTTCGTCCGGTCCGTGATCGCCTCGATCGTCCAGAAGGACGGCATCGTGGTGTCGGTCTCCTCCAACGACGGCACCCGGCTCTACACCCCCGCCGCGGTCGGCCCCGACGGCGGCAGCACCCCCACCGACACGGCCGCGAACTCCGCCTCCGCCACCACCATCGACGACGACGCGCAGACCACCACCCCGTCCAAGGTGCCCGACAGTGGCGCCATCGCGGCGGGCGGCACCACCTTGGACGACACGCTCGCCGTACCGGCGAACGCCGGCAACTCGCAGGCCGGCACCGGCACCTTCGCGGAGACCCGGATCAGCGGCTTCGGCTCCTTCTCCTCCGGATTCGGCAGCCGGGTGGACCTGTCCGCCCCCAGCGACAACATCATCACCTTCGAGCACAAGGGAGGCGGCAGCGCGCAGGCCGTCACTCCGGTCTTCAACGGCGGCACGTCGGCGTCCGCGCCCGAGATAGCCGCGGCCGCCGCGGTCGTACTCCAGGCGGGCCGGCTCGCCGGGCACGACCTGAGCCCCAAGCAGGTCCGGGACCTGCTGGAGCAGACCGGCCGCGCGGTCCCGACGCCGCCGCAGATCGACCGGACGCTGCACGTCGGACCGCAGATCGACGTGACCGCCGCCACCGAGAAGGCGCTGGGCGGCAAGCTGAAGAGCGACGGCCCCTCGGTCGTACGGCTCTCCGTCGCCCACCGGGTCACCGTGGGCGGGCTCGGCGGCACCTTCCTGGAGACCACCGACCCCAACCGTATCGACCTCGGTGACATGGCCTCCGGCGGCAACGGCGAGGGCCTGGTCGGCCCGGTGACCTTCGCCGCCGACGTCACCGGACTGCCGCAGGGCGCGAAGCCCCGGTACACGCTCACCGTCGCCGCCGGGCACCCGGTCACCTTCTCCTCCGACACCCCGGCGATCCGGGTGACGCCCAGTCAACTGCTGTCCGCCGCAGGGCTTCCGGTGGCCTCCAGCACCGACCGCGACATCGACCTCACCTTCCAGGTGCTGATCGGCGGCACGGCACAGGCCACCGTGCACCGCACCCTGACCATCGGCCCGAGCGACGGCCGTTACGTCGAGTCCACCGCGCCGCTGGCCCCCGCCACCGCCGAGGCCGGGAAGTCGGTCACCGTCTCCTACGACCTCACCGGCGTCAGCACCGCCCGCGCCCCCGAGTTGGTCGTGTCCACCGTCGGCCACTGGAACCCGGTCCTCGGCCCGATCTTCTCCGCCGCCTGGCACCAGACCCTGACCGAGACCACCGGCACCGTCACCATCCCCGCGGACGCCTTCAAGGGCGGCGGAGGCCTCTACGGCATCGGCATCGCCCTGTCCGGCTTCGGCGGCAACCCCAGCCTCATCAAGTACGGCGAGTTCGCCCCGATTCGCATCGCCGGAGGCACCGCAGCCACCCGGCCGGACGCACCGACCATCGCCGGGTCCACCTCCGGGACCGCTTACGCGCACACCGCCGAGGTCACCCGCACCGCTCCCGACTTCCGTCTGCGCTACGACGTAGGGGATGTCCCCGGCGCGAAGTCCGCGATCGTCGAGTTCTCCGCCCCGGCCCCGACGCTCTTCGGCTCGCTGAACACCTTCAGCAACGCCAACGGCTCGGCGCTGGACAACGACGGAGTGGACACCCCCTCCACCGCGAGCAAGACCCTGTCCGCCACCTCCGGCACCGCCCGTCTCGACGCCCTGTCCCTGGGCCTGACCACCTCCGCGACCTACAGCGTGCGGGTGCTCGCCCTCGACAGCCACCAGCACGTCATCGGCCAGGCATCACCCGTCTCCAACCTGTCCGTCGACGACGGCCTCGCCCCCGACGGCAGTACGGTGCTGAGCTTCTCCGCGGCGGGCAAGGACTCCGTCGCCGCCCTGCGCACCACCGCCGGCGGCACCGAGGTACGGCACTACTCCACCGAGACCGGTGCCTACGGCGCCGTGCTGACCTCGGACTCCGGCAGTGGTTCGGACTACCAGGTGATCGGCGTCGTCCCGGACGCGCACCGGGTACTGCTCGGCCACGTGAGCCAGGCCGGCGGTGACGTCCAGTTGGAGACGTGGAACACCGCGACCGACACCCTGGTCGGCAGCTCGACACTGCGGGCCGCGGACTACTGGGTGGTCGCCGGACGGGTCGACGCCAAGCGCGACCGGGCCGCCGTACTGCTGCGCGCCAAGGTGGGCAACGCCGACTCGGTGCTCCCCGTCGATCTTGCCACCGGCACCACCGGCGACCCGATCCTCGCCGACAACAACGGCAAAACCCCGGCCGGGACCTACAGCCTGCTGGACATCGACCAGTCCACCGGCGAGGTGTTCCTGGGCAAGATCGCCACCTCGATCATCTGCCTCGGCGGTGTCGCCCCGGCCCAGGTGGACCTCGACACCAGGACCGTGACCACGGCCGGGTCGGTCTCCGCCTGCGAACACGGCCTCGCCTCGGACGGGGCGGGCACCCTCTACACCGTGTCCGCCACCGCGATCAGCACCAAGATCGCGCCGACCGCCGCTCTCACGCCGTACGACGAGGCCACCCAGACCACGGGTGACGGGTTCGCACTGCGCAAGGGCACGCCCGCATCGCTCGCCGTGGACGGCGTCCACCACGTCGCCCTGGTGTCGTTCGCGGCCCCGGAGGGCACCGTGTACTTCGGCTCCCAGCAGGGCGTCGTATCCGACAACAACGCGACCAGCCAGATAGAGCTCGTCGACCTCACCACAGGACAGGTCGTCCGCACCCTGAACGCCTTCATCGTCACAGGCCGGGGCGGCATCCTCCTGCACGGCGTGCAGGACCCGTCGATCCAGCTCGACCCGGCCACCCGCACGGCCTGGACGTACGGTCCTGGCGGCACGCAGATCCAGCAGTTCTCCTACTGATCTCCTGGGACGGGGAGCGGCCCGGGCCGCTCCCCGTCCCGCGTTTTGCCCAGGATTTGAATCGTGGAAGACGCTCGTCCCGCTGCTGACCGTCGTCGTCCTGATGTCGCTGACCTTCCGCACCTCGAACTTCACCGCCGGTGGGGGCTTCGCACCGTACGGAACACATGGAGTGTTCGCCGCGCTGCCGGCGGGTGTGGTCTTCGCGCTGCAGGGTTTCGAGCAGGCGATCACCCTGGGAAACTGGTGGGTCCTGCTGGTGGTCATCGCCTTCAGCCTCGCCGTGTACTACGTCGCCGTTCAGCTGGCACTCACCACCGACGAGGTGGAGGCGGCGGTCGGGGACGAGGAGAGCACCGAGTTCCCGGAGGCTTTCCCCGCGGCATGACGACGGCGGCCGACCCCGCTGCTTACGGGGTCGGCCGCCGACTTCGGCGCTTATGTCACGCGTTGGGGTTGAACGGGATTCCGGAAGGCATCGAGTTGGAGAGGGTGGAGTTGAAGGAGCCGTCCGTGATTTTGATCGTGGCATCGCCGAAATTGGCGCTCATGAGCTTGTCGCGATAACCGGCCGGGTAGCCCTCCCAGCCGACGAGGCGCGGGAAGAACCAGTTGCCGGTGGCGTTCTCCGCCGGTTCGTCGTTGGTGTTGGCGAAGCGGAAGTCGTGGGTCGAGGCGCCGTCCTTGTGGTAGACGATCTTCGGGTGGGTCCCGTCGAAGCGCACCCCCGAGGCGGCGGAAATCGCGTAGCTGGTGTGCTGCGACACCGACACGTACTGGACCTGGTTGTTGTTGATCCACACCACGACGTGCTCCCAGTCGTGGCGGTGCCCGATGGCCGCGGGCCCCAGCGTGGCCTGGTCCTTCTCGAAGTAGCTGGCGTACACGACCGCGCACCAGCCGTTGTTGCACTTCTCGCGCGAGTACGTGTTGGCGTTGCTGAGCTGGGCCATGTCGTGGCAGCGGCCGTTCACGTCCCCGCCCAGCGCCAGGCCGGGGTTGATGGTGCCGTCGGCGCCGATGGCAGCGGTGGTGTAGCAGCCGTCGCCGTCGTAGTCGTAGGCGGGGGAGAAGGTCTGCTCGAGCCCGTCGGCGTTCTGCGGCAGGAGCGTGAGGACGTCGGCGTTCGCACTGGTCGGGAGGGCCATGACCAGGACCACGGCACCGAGCGCACTCGCGAGCGCGGACCGGCGGAGCTTCCGCGAACGCTTCGGGCCGGACGCCGTTTCCCCGATGTTCTTCTTCGATGACAGCATGCTGCGCAAACCAACTCCTCAACAATAAACGTGGGGGGGCAAGGATCCGCGCCTGGATTCCTCGCGTCGAGATCCTTGGTCTTTTGCGATGGAATTCCATCCGTGTGATGCGGCATCAAATTAGCCTGGGGCAGCGGCGGATGCAAGGAAAATCTCACATTCAGGCATTCCCTCAAAACGGCATTCCGGATATTCCGTAAGATCTAGCAAAATGGAGAGCCGGGGGAATTGAACGTTGGCGCAAACTTACCTGAACGTACTGGCTTCATTCGGCCGATGGGATGCGTACGCGGAAGGTCGCGCCTTTTCCTGGGGTGCTGGTCACGTCGACGTGGCCGTTGTGTGCGGTCACAAGCGCGGTGACGATGGCGAGGCCGAGGCCGGCGCCGCCGCCCTCGCGGCGGGTGCGGGAGGCATCCACGCGGTAGAAGCGTTCGAAGACCCGGGTGGCCTGTTCGGGTTGGAGGCCCGGGCCCTGGTCGGCGACTTCGATGAGGCCGTGGCCGTTGTCGGAGCCGACGCCGATACGTATGGAGGTGCCGGGCGGGGTGTGGGCTACGGCGTTGCCGACCAGGTTGGCGACGACCTGGCGCAGGCGGGCCTCGTCGCCGAGGACGAGGGCGGGGGCCGACGGGCTGTCGCCGCCGGGTCCGGTGAGGGAGACCGGGCGGGTGGCGTCCAGGGCCGTGGTGTCGTGCAGGGCGTCGACGGCGAGAGTGCGCAGATCCATCGGGGCGAGCTGCAGGGGACGGCTTTCGTCGGCGCGGGCCAGGGTGAGCAGATCCTCGACCAGGCCGCCCATCCGTACCGCCTCGTTCTCGATGCGAGCCATCGTGCGCTTGACGTCGGCCTGGTTGGGCAGCCCACCCATCCGGTACAACTCCGCGAAGCCGCGGATGCCGGCGAGCGGAGTGCGCAGTTCGTGGCTGGCGTCGGCGATGAAGCGCCGCATGCGGGCCTCGGATTCGGCGCGGGCGGCAAAGGCGGACTCGATCCGTTCGAGCATGATGTTGAGCGCGGTGGACAGCCTTCCGGCTTCGGTACGTGTTGAGGCGTGCGGCATCCGGTGCGACAGCGGGCGCCCGGCGGCGATCTCGGTGGCGGTGGCCTCGATACGGTGCAGCGGCCGCAGTCCGGCCCGTACCGAGAACCACCCGGCCAGGCCCAGCAGCGCCGCCACGACCGCCCCGATCAGCTCGAACTCCGCGCTCAGGCTGGCGGTCGTGGAGGTCACGTCGTGGAGGGAGACCGCCACCACGACCCTGGCGGGGAGGTGCCGGGCGGTGGCCTCGGGGACGGCGAGGATCAGCACCCGCCACTCACTGTCGCCGTGGTCGCTGGGGACGTCAAAGGGGATGCCGGTGCGGGCGCGCACCTGGGCGGCATCCATGACCGGCCACTGCGGACGGGGGTCACTGGGGGAGACCGGGACGCTCAACTGCTGGGAGATCTTGCCGTCGGCGCCGACGAAGGAGACCACGTACTGGCTGGGCAGCCAGGGGCTGCCGATGCCCTTCTCCTGCGCGTCCGACGGAGACGGGCGACGACCGTCGGTCGCGATCCGGCGCGTCAACGGGCCGCCGAACCTTTTGAGCTGCTGGTCGACGCGCTGAACGAGATCGCCCCGGACCAGGCTGAGCACCACGGTGTCGCTCACGCCGAGGCCGACCGCGACCAGCACGACGGACATCAGGACGAGCCGGGAGCGCATGGACCGCAGGGAGAGTGTCGGCGGCCGCCAGGCACGCGTCCAACGGGCCAACCGGGAACGCATCGCCGTCATCCGTGCGGGCGGCGCAGCACGTACCCGACGCCGCGCACGGTGTGGATGAGTTTGGCGGCGCCGCGCTCACCGGAGTCGACCTTGCGGCGCAGATAGGAGATGTACGACTCGACGATACTGAGGTCGCCGCCGAAGTCGTACGCCCAGACATGGTCGACGATCTGCGGTTTGGACAGCACCCGGCCGGCGTTGACCATGAGGTATTCGAGCAGTTTGAACTCGGTGGGGGACAGCGGGACCTGGCGGCCGGAGCGCAGCACCTGATGGCCGACGGGATCGAGCTCGAGGTCGTCGACCATCAGGGTGCCGTTGTTGTCCGGACCGCCGGTGCGGCGCAGGACGGCCCGGATGCGGGCGATCAGCTCTTCAAGGCTGAAGGGTTTGGTGACGTAGTCGTCCCCTCCGGCGGTCAGGCCGCTGACCTTGTCGTCGATGCCGTCCTTGGCGGTAAGGAACAGGACGGGCAGATGCTCGCGGGTGCCGGCGCCTGTCCGACTGTAGGCGGCGAAGTCCTCACGCAGCCGCTTCACCACGGTGAAACCGTCCATGTCCGGCAGCATCACGTCCAAAACCACCAGGTCAGGGGGTTCTGCGGCGACCGCTGCCAGTGCCTCGGCACCGGTCGCCGCAGAGACCACCTCGAACCCGACGAAGCGCAGGGATGCCGCCAGCAGCTCCCTGATGTTGGGTTCGTCCTCGACAACCAGCAGGCTGGCCTCGGGCGCGTCTGTGTTCATCTGGCCTCTGGTGTGTTCGAAAGTGCTGATGAACGCTACCTCTCACCGCATATGTGCGGCATCAACCCCCGGAGCTGGCGCTTGGCTGCCCGCCTCTGCCGCCGAACCCTCCGGGGGTGCTGCCGCCCTCTGTCACCGTAGTCGCGGTGATGTCGCCGGAGGAGCTCTGGCTGCCGCGCACGGTGACGGTCTGGCCGGGCTTCAGGTCGGAGACCTTGCCGTTCTTGGCCACGCTGACCTGGGTGGACTTGCCGGTATTCACCTTGATGATGTTGCCCTGGGCGTCGGTGACGTAGATCGTGCTGCCGTCGACCACCTTGACGGTGCCGGCCGTCATTCCGCTTCCGGCGCCGGCGGCATTGCCGCCACCGGGCGCCTGTCCGCCTGCCCCGCCTGCCCCGGGGCCACCGGCGCCACCGAAGCGCGCGCCGCCCGCCGCGGCACCGCCGCCCGGCGCGGAGGAGCCGGACGACTGGCCCTTCTCCACCAGCACGCCGCCGGTGAAGGCCAGCACCGCGACGACCCCGCTGGTCAGCAGCAGAGTGGGCCACGGCAGCTTGCGACGGGGCGGGGCGTTCAGCTCGGCGCTGATGTCCCGCATGTCCGGAGGATCGGCGAGCACGTCCTCGGGCTGTTCCTCGGGCTGGTAAACGTTTTCGGATTGGTCACCAAAATCGGGCGCGTCCGGCAGCGCCGGGGTGGCGTCGGGTTCGCGGTCGGCAGCAGCCTTCACAAGATGGCGGTGTCGGGCCATGTCCGGGTACTCCTGTCCATACGGTGGATCGTCGTCGCGGGGCGCTGGTGGTGCCGGGTCACTCGTGTCGTAGCGCCTCGATAGGTCGCAGGCTCGCGGCCCGGTTCGCCGGGTAGCTGCCGAAGAACAGGCCGATGGCCACGGCGATTCCGAGAGCGCCGTAGACGGACGCGGGGATGATCACTGGTTTGATGCCGGCGATGCTGAACCGGGATCCGAGCAGCCCGATGGCGACCCCCAGGCCGCCACCGATCAGCGACAGCAGTGTGGACTCGGTCAGGAACTGCCCGAGGATGACGCCCTTGGGCGCGCCGATCGCCTTGCGGATACCGATCTCCCGGGTCCGCTCGGTCACGGTCACCAGCATGATGTTGGTGATGCCGATCCCGCCGACCAGCAGGGAGATGGCGGCCACCGCGCCGAGCAGGACGGTGAAGGTGGAGGTGGTGGCAGCCTGGGTGGTCAGCAGCGAGGTCTGGCTGCTGACCCGGAAGTCCAGCGCGTTCGCGTTGGTGATGCCGTGCTTCCCCATCAGGACGGTGGTGATCTCGCTCTGCGCCGGGGTGGTCGCGTCGGCTGACACGGCTTCCACGAGGATCTGGTTGAGGGAGCCGAAACCGCTGAACGCGTTCTGCACCGTGGGCAGAGGTGCGATCACCACGTCGTCCGGATCCTGGAATCCGCTGCCGCCCTTGGTGGCCAGTTCACCCACGATGGTGAACGGTGTGCCGCCGAGCACCATGGTCTTGCCGATCGGATCCGTGGTGCCGAACACGTCGGTGGCCGTGGTGGAGCCGATGACTGCGACCTTGCGGGAGTTGAGGACGTCGTCGTTACTGAAGTAGTCGCCCTTGACGACCTTGCTGTTCGACCCCTCGAAGTAGGCGGGGTAGGTGCCGACGACCTGGCTGACGGTGTGCGAGGTGCCGTTGTAGATCGCGGTCTGGGAAGTGGAGACCTCGGGGGAGACGGACTTGATGTCCGGTGCCTGCTTGGGGTCGGCCAGGGCTTTGGCATCGTCCAGGGTGAGCGGCTTGATCGTGATCGCGGTGCTTGAGGTGCCGTTGCTGCCGGAGGAGATCGTCAGCGCGTTGGTGCCCAGCTTCTCGATGGAGGCCTTCACCGCCTGCGAGGAGCCGTTGCCGACCGCCAGCAACAGAATGACCGCGGCCACGCCGATGAGGACACCGAGCATGGTCAGCGCGGAGCGCACCTTGTTGGCCGCCAGGCCCGCAATCGCGAACCGCAGGGTCTCGAAAGGATTCACCGCTGCTCACTCCCGAGCGTCGTATCCAGCAGGGCGGTCTGTGGCACGGCCGGCTGGGCGGCAGGCTGGGCGAACTGCTGAGTCGTGTACTGCTCAGTGATCTGCATCGCGTCCGCGTGCGCGTGGGCGAAGCCGTCCGGGTCCCGCAGGGCGGGCGGCAGGCCGTCCACCGGGGCCTGCCGTACGTCGTTGACGACCTTGCCGTCCACCAGCCGGATCACGCGCTTGGCGTGCCGGGCCACCTCGTCCTCGTGGGTGATCAGCACCACGGTGCGTCCCGTGGCGTTGAGCCGGTCGATGATGCCCAGCACCTCGTCGGTGCTGCGACTGTCGAGATTTCCGGTCGGCTCGTCGGCCAGCAGCATGGCCGGCGAGGTGACCAGGGCGCGGGCGACCGCTACACGTTGCTGCTGGCCGCCGGAGAGCTCGTTGGGCCGGTGATCGAGCCGGTCGGCGAGCCCCACCACGCTGAGCGCGGCCACCGCCCGGCGGCGGCGTTCCGCCGATTTCACCCCGGCGTAGGCCAGCGGCAGCTCGACCTGGGCGAGTGCGGTCGTACGCGGCACCAGGTTGAACGACTGGAAGATGAAACCGATCTTGCGGTTACGCACCAGTGACAACTGGCTCTCGTCCAGGCCGCCCACATCGATACCGTCCAGCAGATACCGGCCGGAGGTCGGCACGTCCAGACAGCCCACAATGTTCATCAGCGTGGACTTGCCGGACCCGGAACTGCCCATGATGGCGACCAGGTCGCCTTGCATCACGGTCAGGTCGACCCCGGCCCGGTCGCCGGTGACCGGGTCCACGGGGCCGGACAGTGCGTGCACAGCCCCTTCGCCCTCACCGTAACTCTTCACCAGCGACCGCACCTCGATGACCGGTGCCGGACCCCACGGGCCCGGCTCGGCCAGGCCCACCTCGACAGGTCCCTCTTCGAGAGGTCCCACCTCGGCCGGCCCGGTCTCCGTCGTACGCCGTCGGCGTAGCAGCGGGCTCATCCTCGGGCTCCGCCGCCGCCGCCGACGCCACCGGCACCGCCACGGCCGCCGGCACCGCCGCCGCCGGGGAAGCCGCCGCCGGGGAAGCCGTTGGTGCCCGTGGAAGCGACGCTCTTGATCTGCACCTGCTCGCCCTGGGTCAGGCCGCTGGTGATCTCGTCATTGGTGTCACCCTGAAGTCCCACGGTGACGTTGACGACCTGGGTGCTGCCGTCCTGCTTCACCACGGTGACGGTACGGTTGCTGCCCGTACCGCTGACAGCGGCGGCCGAGACGTACAACGCGTTGGACACCTCACCGGTGACCACTTGGATGCTGGCGCTCATCCCGGTCCGCAGGCCGCTGGTCGAACCGTCGACGGCAAGGGTGGCCGCGTACTGCACGGCGCTGCTGCTGCCCGACCCGCCCGACCCGCTGCTGCTGGTGCTGGTGGCCGGCAGCGAACTGACCGAGAGCACCTTGGCGTTGAGGGTCTTGTTCGATTGGGCGTTCAAGGTCACCGTGGCGGCCTGTCCCGCCTTCAGCTTCAGCGCGTCCGACTCGGAGAAGTCAGCCGTCACCTGCATCCCCTTGGGGTTGGTGATGACGATGAAGCCGCTCGGGGACGAGGAGGTGGACGTGGAGGAGGAAGTCGAGGACGACGAGCCGCTGGAGCCCGAGCCGCTCGTACCGGAGACGGTCTGGCCGACCGCGGCGGCCACCGACGCCACCGTGCCGCTGACCGGGGCCTTCAGCGTCGTACCGTCCACCGCTGCCTGTGCCGTGTCCACCCCGTCCTGGGCCTGCGCCACCTGGGCCTGCGCCTGGGCGACCGCGGACGCGTCGACCGACGCGCTGGGTGACGGATCGGTCTGGGTGGCGGCGGGCGTCTGGCCGGCTTCAGCCTTGGTCAGGCTGGCCTGGGCGGCGGTCAGGGACGCCTCCGCCTCGGTGAGGGTCTGGTCGGCCGTGGTCTTGTCGACCTTCGCCAGTACCTGACCCTTGGTGACCTTGTCACCAGGGCTGACCTCCACCTTCGTCAGGGTGCCGCCGGTGACGAAGTCGGCTGCGGCGTCATTGGGGGAGATCAGTGATCCCGAGCCGGAGACCGTTGCCAGGACGCTGCCCTTGGCGACCGTAACCGTACGTGAACCGGTGGGGGCCTTGGCGGTGCTGTCACTGTTGACGGCCGCGTAGGCACCCGTGGCGGCTGCCACGAGCACCACGCCGAGCACCGAGTTCATCAAGACGGCCTTGCGCCGTCGTGGAAGGACTCTCATGGCAGCGAGAGTGGCCGCCCGGCTTGTCCAACTCCTGGCAGCTTTCCTGGGGTTTCCTGGGGGCCGCCGCCCACCGTGGTCGGCCGTCACCCTGGATGAATGCCTCATAAGGGTGCGAAACGTTACATGTGATGCCGGCGTGATGGATCCGCGTTCCCAGCAAACTCCCGGGTTTCTTCCAGCCCTCTGCCAAGCGGCTGGGGTTGAGTATGGCGGTGGTGGTACGCCACCTGTCTACTACCCCCTGAGGAGACCGGTCATGTTCCGCAGTCGTCACCGTGCCGCATTTTCGGCCGCGATCATTGCCACAGGGGGGTTGACGCTCTTCGGCTGTTCGTCCTCTCCTTCCTCCAGTACGTCGACCAACGCCGCGCCGGCCGCCTCCGGTGGGTCGCAACAGGCGGACGCCTACCGACAGTGCCTCACGCAGAACGGGGTGAAACTCCCGAGCGGCCGCCCCAGTGGTCAGCCCGGTGGCCGCCCGAGCGGTCAGCCCGGTGGCGGTGGCGGTGGCTTCGGCGGGGGCCAGTCGGCCAATCCGGCGTTCCAGAAGGCGGCGCAGGCGTGTGCGAGCCTGCGTCCGCAGGGTGGCATGGGCGGCGGCGCGAACGCGTCGGCCATCGCCGCGTTCACCAGCTGCATGAAAGACCACGGAGTCGTGCTGCCCTCCGCGTCCCCCGGTTCCCAGGGTGGTGCGATGCGCGGGCTGAACACCGCCGACGCCAAAACCGCCAAGGCGTACACGACCTGCCGGGCTCTGCTCCCCCAGCGCTCCTCGGGCCAGCCCGCGCCGACCGCGAGCGCGTCGTGACAAATCTTCGGCGAATTCAATAAGAGAGGCCCGTTAGGGCCTGTCCGGCCGATCTCTGTGGGAGAAGGAGCCGGGTCTGGCGCCTGCGATCACAAGGCGCCGAGATGCCCTAGTAGCTCCGCTACTAGGGCATCTCGGCAACGCCACGAGCGCTGGTGCCTGGGGGCACTCTCCCCCAGACTCCGTCCGGGGGCACCCCCACCAGCCTTCGGCCGGTGGGGGTGCCCCCGGCGAAGCCAGGGGGAGGACCCCTACCCAGCCGCCAGGCTGGGGGAGGCACGTGACGCCGCGGATATCGACCGGACAAGGCCCTAGTAGTGCTTGGTCAGGTAGGCCTGACCAAGCACTACTAGGGCCTGTCGCAACAAGGAGGGGTTCGCCGGTAGCCGGCGAACCCCTCCTTGTTGCGTGGCCGCTCACTCCTTGGTCGCCCCGGCGAGCATGCCGGAGACGAGCGTGCGCTGCGAGAAGAGGAACAGCACCAGCACGGGAAGGATGGCGACGATGATCGCCAGCGCGAGTTCCGGGATGGTGATGTTGAGTCCCGCACCCGCCACGGGGTTGAACGACGGCGTGGAGGTGAGCAGCTGGTTCAGTCCCACCTGGACGGGGAACTGGTCGCTGTTGGGCAGCACCAGGTAGGGCAGGAAGAAGTTGTTCCAGTTGCCGACGAAGCTGAAGAACGCGACCAGTCCCACGACGGGCTTCGCCAGCGGCAGGGCGATACGGGTGAAGATCTGCCACTGCGAGGCGCCGTCGATGCGGGCGGCCTGGAGAATCTCCTTGGGCAGACTGGTGGCGAAGTAGATGTACACGAGGTACACGCCGAACGGGTAGAACGAGAACGGCAGGATGACCGACCACACCGTGCCGATCAGGTGGAACTGGTTGAGTTCCAGGAAGACCGGCAGGACCAGCGTGGCCGAGGGCATGATCATGGTGACCAGTGTGATCGCGAGCAGCGCCTTGCGTCCGCGGAACTTCGTCAGCGCCAGCCCGTAACCCGCCGGAACGCTGGTGAGCAGGGTGAGTATCAGGGAGCCGCCGGAGTAGACCGCGGAGTTGCGCAGCCATCCCAGCAGCGCGTCGTTCTGGAACGAGAAAAGGTGTTTCCAGGCTGCGGCGATCTGGCCGAAGGAGCCGAACGACAGCGGCGAGTCGTGGACCATCTGGTCGGCGGTCTTCGACGGCGCGAGCAGCAGCCAGACGACCGGCAGGATGAAGAAGACCAGCAGCACCGCGAGCAGTACGCAGATGATGAGGAGCGAGATGACCCGCGAGGGCGCGCCGCGCCGGGCCGTCGCGGATGAGGCGATTGCGGTGTTTGTCATTTCTCATCCAACGTGAACAGGTTCGAGCGGGTCACCAGCAGACCTGCGCAGATGAGGCCGAGGGCCAGCAGGAAGACCGAGATCGCGGCGGCGCCGTTGAAATCGCCCTGCTGGAAGGCGAAGACGTACGCCAACTGGTTGGGTGACCACGTCGGGCTGACTCGGCCCAGGCTTGCCGTCTGGAGCAGTTGCGGCTCGACGAACAGCTGGGTGCCGGCGGCGAAGGCGAGGATCGTCATATAGGCGATCCACTGCCTGATCATCGGGATCTGGATGTGCCAGGCGGTCTTCCAGGGCCCGGCCCCGTCCATCTTGGCCGCTTCGAGGACCTCGTCCGGGATGTTGTTCAGTGCCCCGTACATCACCACCATCCAGCCGCCGGCCCCGGTCCAGAAGGCGATCAGAACGAAGATCACCGGGAGGTTACCCGGCGCCAGCACCGCGGCGAAGCTGTGGAAGCCCAGTGAGTTCAGCAGCCAGGAGGCCGGGCTGACGTCCGGGTCGAGCATGAACAGCCACACCAGGACGCTGGCCACCCCGGCGAGCGCGCCGGGGATGTAGTAGAGGAAGCGGAAGAGCGCTGAGAGCCCCGGCCGCATACGGCTGCGCAGCACCACCGCCACCAGGACGGTGAGCACGACCAGGAGGACGAGCCACATCACCAGGTAGACCAGGATGTTGGTGAAAGCGGGGACGAACCGGTAGTCCTGGATGACCTTGACGAACTGGTTGAGGCCGGTGAACTGGCCCTGGTCGTTGGTCAGCGCCAGGTAGAACGAATAGCCCGTGGGGAAGACGCCGAAGGCGAGCAGCAGGATTGTGTATCCGGCGACGAAGAGATAGCCGGCCGCCCCGCCCCCCCCGCCCCGCCGCGGCGTAAGGCCGCGGCGGGAGGGGGAGACGGTTGTGTGCCGGGTGTCCAGCACTGTCATTTAGTGGTCACCGCGTATCCGTTGGCCTTGGCCTCGTCGGCGATGGCGCTCTGCCAGGCCGGCAGCGTCGCCGTCAGTGACTTGCCGGAGGTCAGTGCGGGCAGCACCACGCTGGACCAGGCGGTCGCGTCACTGAACTTGGTGTTCGACCAGCCGGTCCACACCTCGTTGGCGGCCTGCTGGAAGACGCCGCTGACATCGGTGGCGAAGTAGCTGCTGTTGGTCGGGTTGGCCAGCCACGCCTTGGCCGCCGGCACGTACGCCGGGTAGGTCGGCGCCTTCGACTGGTTGGCGGTCGACGTGGTCAGCCAGGTGGTCAGGTCGGTGGCCGCCTTGAGGTTGGCGCTGTGCGACGAGACCATCCAGACACCGCCGCCGACGTTGCCGGTGGCGGCGGTGCTCTCACCGGACCAGGTCAGCGGGGCGGCAGCGGTGATCTGCTTGGCAGGTGTCTTGAAGGCCGTGTTGAACAGGTACTGGCCGTACCAGGACGGGCCGTTGGCCATCAGGACCTTGCTGCCGCTGTTCTTGGCGAAGCCCTGGCTGAAGAATCCCTGGGTGCTGACGGCCTTGGCCGATATGAGGGAGTCGAGCAGCTTGGACATCCGCGTGCAGTTCGGGTCCTGCAGGTTGGTGCGGAGCGTGGTGGGATTGGTCAGCTGGAAGGCCGGGCACTGGCTGGACCAGAAGTACGACTCCTGCGAGTTGGTGTCGCCGACCGAGCCGACGAGGTAGCCGGGGTGCTCCTTGGCGACCTTCAAGCCGAGTGCCTGGTACTGCTCCCACGTGGTGGGGACCTGGTAGTGCCACTTTTCCATGAGGGACTTGTTGTACCAGAGCACCACCTGCGCGATGTCATTGCGCACGCAGTAGGTGTGGCCGTTGAACTGGCAGGGGGCGAGCGATCCCTTGGCGAAGTTGTCCAGGGTCGCCTGCGGGACCAGGTTCTGGTCCAGCGGGGCGGCGAACGGGATCGCGTTCGGCTTGGTCGGCTGCGACGCCCAGGTGACGTCGGTGGGCGAGCCGAAGACGACGTCCGGCCAGCCCTTGCCGGTGCGGTCGAAGAGCTGCACCTTCGTCTGGAGGTACGTCGATCCGTCGGCGCTGCCGTCGTAGGTGACGACGTTCAGCTTCGCGCCGGGGTTCGCCTTTTGGTACGCCTGCACCTGCGGCAGCCGGGTGGAGTCGGTCCAGACAGTGATCTGCGACGCGTTGTCCTGCTTGACCGGCTTGAAGGCGGTCCCGCCGCCCGAGCTGGTCGAGCTGGGGGACGAGGTGGCGCTGGCGCAGCCGGCGAGGGCGGTGACGGCGCAGAGGGAGAGGACCGCGGCGGCGTTCCGCGCCGTTCTGCGGCCGGTACCGCTCTTCAGGAATCCGGGAGACCTCATGGTTGGGCCTTTCTTTTTCTTACGTGCGGGTGTGGCGGGGTTAGGTGCCGATGGTGTTGCGGGAAGCGGCGGGCCGGCGGTTGCCGTCAGCCGTTGGCTCCCTCGACGAACCGCTGGAGTTCCTTGCCGTACTCGAAATTGAGGGGCAGGGCGATTCCCGGTTCGGTGGGGGCGTGCACGAGGCCCTGGTCGTCCACGTGCCGCTCGCGGCGGACCGTGGTCGCGGTCACCAGGGACTCGTAGTAGGTGGTGTTGGAGATCGCCATGCAGAGGTGGTGGTTGGGGATGTCGGAGCCGTGCACCTCGGCGCGGAGCCGGTAGGCGTCGGCGAGGTGGGCGGTACGCATGGCTCCGGTGATTCCACCGCGCAGGTTGGTGCTTACCCGTACGCCGAAGGTCGCGGCGCCCGCCTTGATGAAGTCGGCGGAGTTCATATGGGCGCCGTCCGAGGTCTCGGCGACCAGGAGGGGGATGGGCACGGATTCTGCGAGCTTCTGGTAGGCGCTGATGCTGAACTCGCGCATCGGCTCCTCGTACCAGAGGTAGTCCGCCTCGGCCAGCGCCCGGCCCAGGTAGATGGCGTCCGGCAGGTCGAAGCCCGCCGAGCCGTCGTACATCAGTGGCACGTCGGGGCCGACGTGCTTGCGCAGGGCGAGGCAGAGTGCTGCGTCCTTGCGGGCGTCGCCCCAGGCGTGGAGCTTGATGCCTTGGTAGCCGAGGGCGAGGCACTGGTCCGCGACGTCGAGGAACTCCTCGGTCGTCGCGAAGGTCGAGGTGGAGGCGTAGGCCGGTATGGCCCTGCGGAATCCGCCGAGGACCTGCCAGACGGGCTGACCATTCACCCGTCCGGCGAGGTCCCACAGGGCGGTGTCGATGAGACCGAACGTAGGGAGCGGGAGCTCCTGGATGCGGTCGAGTTCCCATATCCGGTGCCAGAGCCATTCGCGCTGGAACGGGTCCTGTCCGATCAGCTCTTCGCGGAAGACCCGTTCCACCAGGTCCTCGAGCATGGCCGCCGCTCCCGGCCGGGCGAACAGCGCCACGCCTTCGGCACCCTCGTCGGTGCCGATCCGCAGGACCGCGCCGTGGCCCGCCGGAGCGCTGCCGCCCAGCCCGTCCCGCCAGCTGAACGGAGGATCGGCTGCCGGAACATCGATCCGGTGGACTTCCACATGAGTGATCTTCATGCTGACTTTCTGTTTCTGTTGATCGGACAGGCCGTTCGGCCGTGCGGGTGTCCGGGCGTGCGGGTCAGAAGTCGCCGTACGCCTGGAGTTCGTAGATGCTGCCGCCGTTGTAGTTCGACCCGGTGATGGTGAGCCGCACGAAGCGGGCGGACACCGGCGAGGGGGCGATGGAGTAGCTCGCCGACGAGGTGGTGTCGGTGGCGGTGTGGTCGTCGAGGGTGGACCAGTTCACACCGTCGCTGGAGTACTCCAGGAGGTACTTGTAGCCGCTCGACTTCTCGAAGGTGGTGACCACGCTGGAGAGCGAGGAGACCTTGCCCAGGTCCACCTGGATCCAGGACGGGTCCGGCAGGCCGAGGCCCTGGGCCCAGCGGGTGGACAGATCGCCGTCCACCGCGAGACCGGGGGTGTTGGGGTCGGAGTAGGAGGAGACGGTGACCGGCTTGTTCAGTGCGAGGTCGTTGTCGGCGGGGACGGTGTAGGTCGCGGCCGGGCTCGGGTCGGACTTGTTGAGCGCCGCGTCCAGGGCCACGACCGTGAAGCTGTACGCGGTCTGCGCCTTCAGGCCGGTGACCCGCGTGGTGGTCTTGTCGGTGTTGGCGATCCGCGTGCCGTCCTGGTAGACGTCGTAGCTGGTGACGCCGACGTTGTCGGTGGCGGCCGGCCAGCTGACGTCGGCCACGCCGGGCAGCAGCGGGGTGACGGTCGGCTTGCCGGGGGCGGCGGGGGCCTGGGTGTCGGTGTTCGGGGCCGCGGGCGTGCCGTAGGCCTCGAGTTCGTAGATGCTGCCGCCGTTGTAGTTCGAGCCGGTGATGGTGAGCCGCAGGTAGCGGCCGGTGACCGGCTTGGCGGCCGAGGAGTAGTTGGTGGCTTCGGTGGTGGCCGAGCCGGTGTGGTCGTCCAGCGTCGTCCAGTAGTTCGCGTCCCGCGAGATCTCGAGCCGGTACTTGTAACCACCTGCCTTCTCGAAGGTGGTGATGGCTCCGGTCACGTCGTACTGCGCGCCGAGATCGACCTGGATCCAGGACGGGTCGGGCAGGCCGAGGCCCTGGGCCCAGCGGGTGGACAGATCGCCGTCGACCGCGAGCCCGGGGGTGTTGGGGTCGGAGTAGGAGGAGACGGTGACCGGCTTGTTCAGGGCGAGGTCGCCGCCGGACGGCATGGTCACCGAGACCGCCGGGCCGGGCGCGGACTCGTTGCCGGCCGCGTCGCGTGCGGTCACCGTGAAGCTGTACGTCGAGCCTGCCTTCAGGCCGGGGATACGTACCTTCGGGCCGGTGGAGGCGCTGACCAGCTTGCCGTCCTGGTAGACCGTGTATCCGGTGACGCCGGTGTCGTCGGTGGCCGCCGGCCAGCTGAGGTCGGCGACGGTCGGGAAGTTTGCGGCCGCGTCGGGCTTGCCGGGTGCGGTGGGCGCCGTCTTGTCGCTGCTCACCGGGTCGGGGTCGAGGTGCTGGTACTGCGGCTGGAGGCCGGCGTTGTCGACGATCGAGGCGGGCAGCTGGTTGCAGCCGTCCACGGTGGTGTTGTTGGTGATCGTGTCGCCGGTGCTGTTGAACTGTGTGGAGAACTTGGGCTGGGAGGTGAAGTTGTAGTCGACCGTGTTGTCCATGCCGTGGTTCATCAGGAGCCACTGGTAGGACACGTCGCAGAAGGCGTTGTCGGTGAGGTGCCAGTACCGGCTGCCCTCGTCCTGGTAGATGGCGCCATAGGCCCGGTCGGGGATGGTCTTGATGTAGTTGCCGGACACGACGCCGCCGGGGTTGGTGCTCAGCGTGTAGATGGCTCCGCCGTCGGCCTGGAGCTTCATGATGTCGCTGATCTCGTTGTCGCTGACCACGTTGTTCTGGCTGGTGGTCGGCGTGTCGTAGACCGGTACGCCCGAGTTGCCGGGGTAGTTGGTGTCGCCGCCCTTGTCGGTGAGACCCCAGCCCCAGCCGACGGAGATGCCGCTGTAGGGGAGGTCGTAGACCTTGTTGTGGGTGATGACGGTGTGGTCCGTGTAACCGGCCATGATGCCCAGTGAGCCGGTGTACTGGTCAGCCACGTTGGTGACAACGTTGTTGCTGACGGTGTTGTCCTTGGTGATCGACCGGGGATCGCTGGGGTGGTGGTCGATGACGTCGGTGCCGCCGACCTGGATGCCGGTCGCGGCTATCTCCTTGAAGACGTTGCCGGTGATCTGGGTGCCCTGGGTGCCGGTGTTGAGGTTCAGCCCGACCGCGCCGAGGTGGGTGAAGGTGTTGTCCAGGAAGGACACCGCGTGGCCGTAACTCACGTTGACCGCGCCGGGCGTCTTGACCCAGTTCAGCCGGGTGGAGTCGAAGTCCGGGTTGTTGGAGCCGACGATGCGGAAGCCCGCCTGGCCCTCGATCAGGCCGTCGGAGGAGCTGGGCGCGAGCCAGGTCGAGTAGGAGAAGGTGATGCCCTGGAACGAGACGTTGCTCACCGGGGCGGAGATGGTGCCGTTGAGGTCGACCAGGTCCTGAACGCGCGGCACGGTCACCGTGGCGGTCGCGAGGTCCTGGCCGGCCTTGGGCATGTAGTAGAGGTCGCCGGCGCTCTTGTCGAGGTACCACTCGCCGGGGGTGTCCAGCAGCTCGCGGGCGTTCTCCAGCCAGGTCGGGTTCTGGATCTCCTGGCCCTGGTGCAGGTTGGCGTTGTGGAAGCACGGCTGCTGCACCGTCATGGTGGTGCCGACGATGGACTGGACCGGGCAACGCATCAGCATCCAGCCCCAGCGGCTGACGACCTCCATGTCCGACTGGTTCTTGTAGTTGTCCAGGCTGGTGTCGGTGATCGTGTAGCCGGTCGAGGTCTTGGTGAACCCGGAGGGGTCCTTCGCACCGCGGGCGCGCGTCTCCAGCTCGCCGTTGACGTACAGCTGGCGGGTGTCGATGTTCCCGACGTGCGCCTTGTAGACGTTGTGCGCGGAATCGGCCAGGGTCCATCCGGTGACGGACGTGCCCCCGCTGAAGACCGGGTGGGCGCCGGGCGCGGCCTGGTAGACGATGCGGTGGCCGTTGGTGCCGGAGTCCGCGCTGGTCAGTGTGAGGGTGTCGGTGAGCGTGTACGTACCGCTCAGCAGCTCGACATGGATGTCCCGCTGCATGTTGCGGTTAATGGTGCGGACAAAGTCCCTGGCCTTCGTCAGCGTCTTGAACGGGTGCGAGGCGGTGCCTGCCCCGGTGTCCTTGCCCTGGGTGGGTGAGACGTAGACGTTCACGGCCGGCGGCGCCGAGGAGGCGGAATTTGCCGAGGCCACACCGATGGGTGCCATCGCCGTTGCGGCGAGGGCCAATACGGCTATGAGGGCGGATCTCCGCATACGGGGGCGGAGTAGGGAAGGAAATTTCGACACTGAAATCCCAATCGACTGCCGGTGAAGGCGGGTTGAGGCAGCCCGCAGCGGGCTGAGTACTCCGGAGGCGTCTGCTGGCGCGGACGGCCCCGGAGCAGGCAGGGGTGTCCGCCGGTTAGAAAGCGGACGTTTCCGACGCCGGCTGCTGCGACGCGGTCGCGGACTTCGACGCTCGCTCGGAGGTCGCTGCCTGCGCGTCGGGGCGCCGGGCCAGGTTGAACAACCGGTCTCGGATCTTGCGCTCGAACTGGTTCTGTGTGGTCCCGATGTGAGCGGTCATCAGTTCTGCGGCGGTATCCGCCTCGCCTGCGGCGATGGCGTCGACGATGCCGAGGTGCTGGTTGCCCGCGACCTCCAACGAGCCGGGCATGTCCCCATGGAAGAGCAGCACGTCCGACTGCAGCATTAACCGCCGGATGTTGGCGACGCTCGACCGTAGGAATACGTTGTGGGCGGCGACGCTGACGGAGTCGTGGAACAGCGCGTCCGCCCGGGCGAACGCCTCGACGTCGCCCGCCTTTCCGGCCGCAAGGGAGGTCTCGGCGCTCTCCCGCATCGCCCGGACCTCGATCGGGGTGGCGAGGGTCGCGGCACGCCGCGCCGTCTCGGACTCGATCAGGCGGCGGTAGTCCAGGAGCATCAGGAGGTGTTCCATGCTGGTGGGCTGGAAATGCGCGAGTTGGTCGTCGGCCAGCGCGCCGGGCGACGCGGAGACGAAGATGCCCGCGCCCTTGCGGACGCTGAGCCGGCCGATCGCCGCCAGGACCTTGACCGCTTCACGGGTGACGTTACGGGTCGCCCCGAGGATTTCCGCGAGTCCCTGCTCGGTCGGTAGCCGGTCGCCGGGGAGCAGGTTCTGCTCGGCGATGTAGTTCAGCAGCCGCTCCGCCACCAGTTCGTAACCCGGGCGGTATCTATCTGACGCGTCGTCCGATCCTCCGGATTCAGCGTTGGTTGTGCCTGACACCGGGCAACCTCCTCGCTGCTCAGATGAATCAGATCTATTTGCGCGGCCACTATGACACCGGCGCATCCGGTAGGGAAGAGTCCAGACGAAATTTGCCGGTCGAGCGCGTAATCCTGTGGAAACAAATGGACAAAATGGCCCATCTCATGGCCAGGCATTGCACAGGGATCCCCCGATACATATGGTCCATCCAGCCGGATTGAACAGATGCTTCTGAAGCGGGCGATCCAGGCGGCGCACGGCTCGCCCCAGGACTACGCCCAGGCGTGAAGGGTTGAGGGGATGAAGCGATTCGCGGCGGTGATCCGGCTGCGTCCGGAGAAGGAGGCCGAGTACCGCGCCCTGCACGCCGAGGCCTGGCCCGGGGTGCTCGCCGCGCTGAAGCGGGCCAACATCGGCAACTACTCGATCTATCTGCGTGACGGCCTGCTCTTCAGCTACCTGGAGTACACCGGCGACGACTACGCCGCCGACACCGCGTCGATCGCCGCCGACGCGATCACCCGGGAGTGGTGGGCGCGGACGGACCCCTGCCAGCAGCCGGTGGACAGCGCCGCCGAAGGCGAGTGGTGGGCGCCCGCCGAAGAGGTCTTCCACCTCGACTGAGGCCCCTGGCCCGGCCGCACCGCCTCTCCGATCCCTCCACCACCCCGACCGAAAGGCGGAGCCGTGCGCATCGACGCCCATCACCATGTCTGGGACCTCGCCGCGCGGGAGCAGCCGTGGACCACGGACATCCCGCTGCTGCGCAGGACCTTCACCGTCGACGAGTTGCGGCCTGCCCTGCGTACGCACCGCATCGACGCCACCGTCGTGGTCCAGACCCTGCCGGTCGAGCCGGAGACGCCGGAACTGCTCCGGCTGGCGGCGGCCGACCCCCAGGTGGCCGCCGTCGTCGGCTGGGTCGAGCTGACCGCCCCGGATGTCGGCGACCGGCTCGCCCGGCTGCGCGAACTGCCCGGCGGCGAAGCGCTCGTCGGCGTCCGCCACGGCGTGCAGGACGAGGCCGACCCGGACTGGCTGCTGCGCCCGGACGTCCGGCGGGGCATCGCGGCGGTCGGTGCGACGGGACTCGTATACGAACTGCTGCTCCGCCCCGACCAGTTGGCCTCCGCCGTGCGGACCGTCGCGGACCTGCCCGACGTACGGTTCGTCCTCGACCACGCGGGCAACCCCGAGATCCGGCCCGACGCGCTCGCGCCGTGGGCGGCCCGGCTGACCACGCTCGCCGCGTGCCCGAACGCCGCGGTGAAACTCTCCGGCCTGGTGACCAGGACCGAGCCGTGGCGCGCGGCGGCGCTGCAACCGTATGCCGACACCTTGCTGGAGACGCTGGGTCCCGACCGCCTGATGTTCGGGTCGGACTGGCCGGTCTGCCTGCTCGCGGCGGGCTACGACGAGGTGATCGGCGTCGCCGAGGAGCTCACCGCGGCGCTGAGCCCGCCGGAGCGGGCCGCGGTATTCGGCGCCACCGCGGCCGACTGGTACGGGATCACCGCATGATCGCCCGTCGGCTCGGCCGCACCTCGGTTCAGGTGAGCGCCCTCGGCTTCGGCGCGGCGCCGATCGGCAACCTCTACAGCCCGCTCGGCGACGACGAGGCCCGTGCCACGATCGACGCCGCCTGGGACGGCGGTGTGCGGTACTTCGACACCGCGCCGCACTACGGCCTCGGCCTGTCCGAGCGACGGCTGGGCGCGGCGCTCGCCGGCCGACCGCGCACGGAGTTCACTGTGTCGACCAAGGTGGGCCGGCTGCTGGAGCCCAATCCCGCGCCCACCGGATCGGACCTGGCCGCCGGGGGCTTCGCCGTCCCCGACACGCTGGTCCGGCGGCCGGACTACTCCGGTGACGGCGTCCGGCGCTGCCTGGAGGCCAGCCTGGCGCGGCTCGGCCTGGACCGTGTCGACATCGTCTACGTCCATGACCCGGACGACCACCTGGATGCCGCGATCGGCGAGGCGCTCCCGGCCCTGGCGGAACTGCGCGACCAAGGCGTCATCGGCGCGATCGGGGCGGGCATGAACTCCGTCGCACCGCTGCTGCGGATCGTGACCGAGACGGACGTGGACGCCGTCATGGTGGCCGGGCGCTGGACCCTGGTCGACCGCAGCGCCGGACCGCTGCTCGACGCCTGCGCCGAGCGGAGCGTGTCGGTGGTCGCCGCCGCGCCCTTCAACTCAGGCCTGCTGGCCCAGCCCTGGCCCCCCGACGACGCCTACTTCGACTACGGCCCGGCGCCCGCGCCGATCCTCCGGCGCGCCCGGGCCCTCGCCGAGGCCTGCGAGCAGCAGGGAGTCACCCTCCCGCACGCCGCGATGCGGTTCCCGCTGCGCCACCCGGCTGTGGCCTCAGTCGTCGCCGGCGTCCGTTCCCCCGCCCAGGCGGAATCCGCCGCGGCCTGGGCCACGACAGACCTGCCCGAGGACGCCTGGAGGGCGATCGAGGCGATCACCGAGGAGCTGGCGGGGTGACGGTCGGCCCTGCTGCAATAGGCCGCAGATCACGGAAGGAAGTGCGGAATGGAAGCCGACGCGCAGCCTGAGCTGAAGGACGAACACGAGTTCTTCGACGCGGACGAAGTGCCCTGGGTGGACGCCCAGGGATCGCCCGGGGTGTCGGAACGCCTCCTCAGCTCCGCTCCCTCCGGCGACGGGGCGGAACTCACCCGGCTGGCCCGCTGGGCGCCCGGGCTCGACACGTCGGCCGCCGGGGTGATCCGGCACGCGTACTACGAGGAAGTCTTCCTGCTCGAAGGCGAGTTGGAGGATCTCACGCTGGGCAGGACGTTCACCGTCGGCCACTACGCGTCCCGGCCGCCCGGCATGCCGCACGGCCCTTACCGTACGAGCACCGGGTGCGTGATGCTCGAGATTCGCTACCGGCCCCGGTGACAGCGCCGTTCATCCGATCTCGACAACGACCTTCCCCTTCGAACGCCCGCGCTCGACGTACTCATGAGCGCCGGCCATGTCGGACAGCGGATAGGTCTGGTCAATCACGGCCTTCACCTCTCCCTCTCCGGCCAGACCGGCGAGCAGTTCGAGTGCCGACCGGTCGGGCTTGAACAGGGTCCATCCGTAGTTCCGGCGGCGGAACTTCTGCTCCAGCCGGCGGCTCTGCAGGGTCAGGGCGGCCTCGGCGCCACCTCGCACCAGGCCCTTCTCGTCGACCAGGCTCATCAGGGGGTGCACAGAGTTGCGTAACCGGAGCCGGGACCGTCGCGCAGAATTGAGAGCATCTTCTTCTCCTCGCCCTGGTCGGCGAGGCAGACCGCGAAGTCGAAGTCGCTGAGGTGCTCGGCGAAGTCCTGCGTTCGGTAGTTGACGACCTCGTCGGCGCCCAGGTCGCGGCACAGTTCCACGCCGGCCGGTCCGGCGGTCGTGGCGACGTGTGCGCCCAACGCTTTGCACACCTGGATCGTCACAACGCCGGTGCCCCCGCTGCCGCCCTGCAGGAAGACACGCTTGCCCGCGGCGGTCGTGGCCTGCAGCCCCGCGTCCCGCAGCGCTGCCCAGGCGGACAGGAACGCGTACGGCAGTGCGGCGGCCTGGGCGTAGGAGAGGGCGGCGGGCTTGTGGACGACGTCATCCGCCTTGACCACGCAGTATTCGGCGTAAGTGCCCTCCTTCGAAGGCCGTTTGGCGCCGAAGACGGCATCCCCCGGCAGCAGTCGATCGCTGACTCCGGGGCCGACCGCGACGATGTCGCCGGACACGTCATTGCCCAGGAGCAGAGGCAGGTCCGCCATGCCGCGCAGCTCCATCAGCTTCTTGCCGTAACCACCGCGTCGGCGGCAGTCGATCGGGTTGACCGAGGTGGCCCGCTGCCGGACGAGGACCTCTCCCTCACCCGGGGAGGGAGTCGGCGCGTTGTGGACGACCTCGAAGACGTCCCGGGCTTCGCCGAACCGGTTGACCTGCGCGGCTCGCATGGACGTGGGAATCATGAGCGCGGTGCTGGAAGACATAACGGCTACGCTAGCACCGAAAAGACTGTTTTGGATACGACGACTCCGTATTAATGGCCCGAGGAGACAATCACCGTGACCCCAGAGCCGTCAGCCGTCCCCGGCAGCCCCGCGTGGTGGGCGAGTCAGGCGCCCGCTCCCGCCTACCGCCGAGGTCGGCCGCCGGTCGACGTCGGACGCATCGTCGACATGGCTCTGAAGCTCGTCGACGAGGTCGGCGTACAGGCGCTGACTCTCCGCATGCTGGCCGATGCCCTGGATTCGGGTACGGCGACCCTGTACCGGCACTTCGCCGGCAAGGACGAACTGCTCGCCCACGTTGCGGACCGCGTCCTCGGCGAGGTGCCGGTGCCCACCGAAGTCCCGGACGGGCTGTCCTGGCGGGAAGCCGTCGAACGGGGAGCGGACGCCTTCTACCGCACCGTGCGCCGGCATCCCAACGTGCTGCCCCTTCTCGTGGCCCAGGTGCCCGTCGGCCCGCACGGCCTGGTCAACCGGGAACGCACCCTGAGCCTTCTGCTCGGTTACGGATTCCCGGTCGAGCTGGCCGCGCGAGCCCTTACCGCGATCGGTCACTACGTCATCGGTTTCGCCATCCAGCAGCACGGGCCGGGCGCGCCCCGCCCTGAGGACGAGGTCCTGCTGCGGGATTACTACCGTTCGCTCGACCCGGCGACCTACCCGGCCACGACGGCTGCCGCCGACGACCTCACCGGTGTGCCGCTCGAAGAGGAGTTCCGGTTCGGGCTGGGTCTCGTACTCGACGGTCTGGAGAAGGCCAGACCTTGATCACCCGGTGGTGGTCAAACGCGAAGAAGGCTCCGGGATCCTGCGCCCGCAGATCGCCCATGCGAAAGCCTGGGGGTGCCTCGGCACCGGCGCGGGCGGCGCTGCCGGCGCCGGGCACGCCACCCGCGACCCGGCCTTCTTCGCGGCCCTGGCCGCCATCTCGGAGGGCCGCATCGCGTCTTCCCATGGCGGTGTGCTGATCCGCGACGCGGCGGGGAACCTGAGGCCGTCGCCGTCGCCGTCGCCGTCGCCGGAGTCGAGAGCGTCAGCCTGGTCGCCGACGCGGGCTGACCGCCGGTCGGTGCCGCCGGGGCGACGGGCCGCCGAGCCGTCGCCGAAGGGGAATCAAACAGATCACGGGTGGGTTGTCATGACCGTGGCGCTCGCGCGCCGCGGAGAGAAAGGCACCACCATGAAGGTCCGACAGTCACTGCGTTCTTTGAAGGCCAAGCCGGGAGCCCAGGTCGTGCGCCGTCGCGGCAGGGTGTTCGTCATCAACAAGAAGGACCCGCGGTTCAAGGCCCGCCAGGGCTGAAAACCGGCGCAGCCGGCCGTGTCCGTATGTGTGGGCAACCCGGCCTTTGAGCCGTGGCGAGGCGCTTCCCACAGGCAGAAGCTGGTCTCAGTGGCCGGAGAGCCCGGCCGCATTTCCGACCGGAAGCGTGGGTGAATGTGATGACCACCGTGACCACCTACTCAGACCAGGTAGCCGGCGTCAGCGCGCCCGACACGAAGCTCGCCCAGGAGGCGACCCAGCTGGTCCGGGACACGGCGAGCGAGCTCGTTTACCACCACTCCCGCCGTGTGTACTGGTTCGGCGCCCTGCAGGGCCGGAACCGCGGTCTGAGCTTCGACCCCGAGCTGCTCTATGTCGGCGCCATGTTCCACGACCTGGGGCTGGGCGAACGCTTCCGGTCCAGTGGCCGCCGATTCGAGGTCGACAGCGCGGACGAGGCGCGGCGCTTCCTGCAGGCCCACCAGGTCCCGGAGGACAGCATCCGCAGGGTGTGGACCGCCATCGCGCTGCACACCACGCCGGGTATACCCGAGCACATGGAGCCCGAGGTGGCGCTGGTGACCGCCGGGGTCGAGTACGACGTACTCGGCATCGGATACCACGACGTCTCGGACGCCGACCGCGCGGAGATCGTGGCTCTGCATCCTCGCCCGGACTTCAAGCACCGGATCCTCGGCGCCTTCACCGACGGGATCCGCCCGAAGCCGGAAACGACGTTCGGCAACGTCAAGGCGGACGTACTGCAGCACTACGTGCCGGGCTTCGTACGAGGGGACTTCGTCCGCACCATCCTCGACTCGCCGTGGCCGGAGTGACCTCCGGCACCGGCCCGGCGCACGTAGTAGCGGTCGTGGCCTTCGACGGAGCCCAGTTGCTCGATGTGACCGGGCCCGTCGAAGTGTTCACAACCGCCAATTCCCACGGCGCCCGCTATGACGTCCACCTCGTGTCGCCCACGGGCGAGGACATCCGCACCTCCTCCGGGGTACGCCTCGGGGTGGAGGGCGGATGGCAGGAACTGCCGCCGCGGCTGGGGACCTTGCTCGTACCGGGGAGGAAGGACTGGCGACGGGCGGTGGGCGACCGTGGCCTCGTGGCCGAGGTCGCGGAGCTCGCGCAGCGCTCGAAGCGGATCGCGTCGGTGTGCGCGGGAGCCTTCCTCCTGGCGGAGACCGGAGTCCTCAACGGCCGCCGGGCGGTGACCCACTGGCAGCTCGCGAGGGACATGGCCACCGCCTATCCCCAGGTCACGGTGGAAGCGGACCCCATCTTCGTGCGGGACGGCAAGGTCATCTCCTCCGCCGGTGTCACAGCGGGAATCGATCTCTCACTGGCCCTGGTCGAGGAGGACTACGGAGCGGACATCGCGCGCGGCGTCGCCCGGGAGCTCGTGGTCTTCATGGCCCGCCCCGGAGGACAGTCCCAGTTCAGCGCCCGCCTCAGTCCCCCTGAGGCCGCGCACCCAGCGGTCCGGCACATCATGGACGCGGTCGGAGCCGACCCCGGCACCTTGCAGAGCCTGGAGAATCTGGCGCACGAGGCCGGCGTCAGCGCGCGCCATCTCACCAGGCTGTTCCGTACGGAGACCGGCATGACCGTGTGGCAGTACCTCGAGTCCGTCCGGCTCGAAGCCGCACAGGCGCTCCTCGAAGCAGGCAGCGAAGCGGTCGACACCGTTGCGGAGAAGTCGGGATTCGGATCGGCGGAATCCATGCGCCGCGCCTTCCAGCACCGCATGGGGATCTCGCCCACCGCATACCGGGCCCGTTTCCGGACGACAGCTTCCGCGTCAGCGCTGGTGCACATCTGACGCCCCTGGGGCAGCTGGTCAGTCGGTCGTAATTGCCCGAAGGGGGCAAATGCCGCACACTGTCGAGGGGCTGAAAATAGGCATCTGGCTAATTGATGCCGCCCTCCGCCGCCCTCGAGAGGAGCGTGGCTCCCATGTCCCGCACCCGCGCAGCAACCCCTGTCCCCGCTCGCATGGGCAGCACCCCCGAGGCGTACGCACGGTTCGGCATCGAACCCCGCGTGATCAAGCCGTCGGAGGACGGCATGCGCACCGACGGCTGCAAGGGCACGTACGAGTGGTGGTACTTCGACGCGCACCTGGACGACGACGCGATGCTTGTCGTGGCCTTCATGACCAAGGAGTTCACCGACCTCAACAAGCCGCTGAGCCCGGTGATCCGCATCGACCTGACCCTGCCCGACGGCACCCAGCTCAACAAGCTCGTCGAGCTGCCCGCCGATTCCTTCTCCGCCTTCACCGAGACCTGCGATGTTCGTATCGGCGACAGCGTGTTCGCGGGCGACCTGCACGCATACACCATCCGCGCCCGTGTCGAGGAGGTCGAGGTCGAGGTCAGGCTGACCGGGCAGGTGCCCGCCTGGCGTCCCGAGACCGGCCACTGGCTCTTCGGCGAGGACGGCGAGAGCTACTTCGCGTGGCTGCCGGCCGTACCGCAGGGCGTGGTCGAGGCGACCTACAGTGTTGGCGGTGACAGTCACACGGTCACGGGCGTCGGTTACCACGACCACAACTGGGGTAACGCCTCGGTGCTCGACCTCATGCACCACGGGTACTGGGCGCGTGGCGCGGCCGGCCCCTACTCGGTGATCGCCTCGTACATCACCGCGCAGGAGCGCTACGGATACGCGGCTCTGCCGGTGTTCATGCTGGCCCGCGACGGGCAGCTGATCGCCGACGACGCCGGCAAGGTCACCTTCGAGGCGCTGGGCCGCTACACCGACGCCAAAACCGGCAAGCCGGTGGACAACATCACCCGCTACACGTACACCGACGGCGAAGAGCGGTACGTCATCACCTACACCCGCCACGCCGACCTCGCCGCCAACAGGTTCGTCGACGACCTCAAGGGCCCCAAGAAGGTCGCCGCCAAGCTCATCGGCTTTGACGGCGCCTACCTGCGGTTCGCCGGTGAGCTGCGCATCGAGCGCTACGAGGATGACGAGCTGGCGGAGAGCTACACCGACAACGCGCTGTGCGAGCTCATGTACTTCGGCAAGGCCCGCCCCTGACCGCGGAGGCACGTGGCGCACGCGACGAACGCGGCGCACGCGGCGCGGGGAATTGCATAAGCAGTTTAAATAAGTCCGTGATACATTCGGTCTATGGCAGGACACCGCGCCCTGGACTTCGACGCCGACGAACTCGCCTCGGCCATAGAGGAGTTCACCCGCAACAACATCCGGCTCCCGGCCAGGGACAAGTACAGCTTCACCACGCTGTCTGTCCTGCACACCCTGACCCGCAAAGGCCCCATGCGGCTGACCGCGCTGACCGCGACCGAGCAGATCACCCAGCCGGCTGTCACCCAGCTCGTCACGCGCCTGGAAGGCGAGGGGCTGGTGGAACGCCATCCCGCCCCCGAGGACCGCCGCGCCGTCCTGGTCCGGGTGACCGACGCCGGCGCGCGGATCATCAACGGCCGCCGCCAGGAACGAGTCCGCCGCTTCACCGAACTGGCCGACCAACTCACCCCCGAGGAACGGCACTCCATCGCCGCCGCCCTGCCCGCGCTCACGCGCATGGCCGCGCTCATGGACGGCCAGGTCTGACACCCGAAGGAATCCACCGTGGCTGACACACCGCGCTTCCCGCTGGACCCCACGCCCGTCCATGTGCCCGACGCCGTACTGGACGACCTCAGGACGCGACTGGAGCTCACCCGCTGGCCCGACGACGCCGGAAACAGCGACTGGTACTACGGCGTCGGCCGCTCCTACCTCCAGGAGCTGACCGACCACTGGCTCCACCACTACGACTGGCGCAAGGCCGAAGCCGCCATCAACGCCTACGAGCACTACCAGGTGCCGGTGAACGGCGTACCGGTCCACTTCATGCGCAAGCCCGGAGTCGGCCCCGACCCGATCCCGCTCATCCTCACCCACGGCTGGCCCTGGACCTTCTGGCACTGGTCCAAGGTGATCGACCCCCTCGCCGACCCCGCAGCCTTCGGCGGCGACCCCGCCGACGCCTTCGACGTCATCGTCCCCTCCCTGCCCGGCTTCGGCTTCTCCACCCCGCTGCCCGACCACCCGGACATGAACTTCTGGAAGGTCGCCGACCTCTGGCACACCCTGATGACCAGCACTCTCGGCCATCAGAAGTACGCCGCCGCCGGCTGCGACGTCGGCGCCCTGGTCACCGGTCAACTCGGCCACAAGTACGCGGACGAGATCCACGGCATCCACATCGGCTCCGGCCTGAAGCTCACCTTCTTCAACGGCGACCGTGCCTGGGACCTCAGCGGAGGGCAGCCCATCCCCGACGGGCTGCCCGACGACATCCGCGCCGGCATCATCGCCTTCGACCGCCGCTTCGCCGTCCACCTGGCCGCCCACGTTCTCGGCTCCAGCACGCTCGCCTATGGCCTGAGTGACTCTCCCGTCGGCCTGCTCGCCTGGATCCTGGAACGCTGGGTCAACTGGAGCGACAACCACGGCGACATCGAGACCGTGTTCACCAAGGACGACCTCCTCACCCACGCCACGATCTTCTGGGCCAACAACGCCATCGGCACCTCGATGCGCTACTACGCCAACGCCAACCGCTACCCCTGGACCCCCGCCCACCCCCGCACCCCTGCCGTCGAAGCCCCCACCGGCATCACCTTCGTCGGCTACGAGAACCCGCCCGGCGTCAACACCGCACAACAGCGCGTCGACAACTGGCTCGCGAGCGACCGCGCCGACTGGTACAACCACGTCAACCTCACCGCCCACGACGAAGGCGGCCACTTCATCCCCTGGGAAGTCCCCGACGCCTGGATCGACGACCTGCGCCGGACGTTCCGTAGCCGCCGCTGAGGCCCCCGGCGCAAGGAAGGTCCCCAGCCCGCTGCGCGGGCGCGCCTGGCTGATCGCCAGTGCCGACACCACCACCGCGCTGGGCACCGCACCCGCGTACAAGATCGAGCCCGGCGCCTACACCTGACCGCTCTGGCAGGACGCACCACGTGGTGCGCCCCGAGGACTGGCCGAAGATGTCCGGGACCCGGGCGTCGATGGCCGCAGCCCTGGAAAAACGTAGGGACATGAAAACTCCTGTGTGCTCGCTGTTCACGGGCGGCGGGTGCCCGGACATCAGAACGGCACCGCGAGGACCGGGACGGGCGCGCGAATGAATACACAGCGAAACGCGTCGGCTGCTCTTCACCAAGGACAAAGTACGAGGAGGCGTGCTTTACCGCTTACCCGCGGTTGTGTCACGCATCACGACGCTCGCCACTGCCGGCCGTTGCGTCGGCCGGATTGGCCTCCAGCCAGCGTTCGACGGCAGCCACGTGCACGGCGGCGGTGGAGGCGGCCAGATGAGGGTCGCGGGCTTCGAGGGCGCGCAGGATGTCCTCGTGTTCCTGGTGGACGCTGTCCAGGGACCGCCGGATGCGGTTGCCGCGCACGATGCGTACTCGCTGAGTACGGGTGGAGAGCACCCGGAGCAGCGTGGACAGCACGGGGTTGCCCACAGCTTCGATGATCCGCAGGTGGAACTCGATGTCCAGGGCGACGAATTCCTCCACGGTGGCGGCGCACCGGGAGCGGTCGAGTATGTCGCGCAGTGCCAGCAGGTCGTCCGGCACCAGCAGTGCGGCCGCCCATTCGGTCGCCGGGGGCTCCAGCAGTCGTCGTACCTGCAGCAGTTGCAGGGCAGTACGCCCCCGGGAGACGTCAGCGGCGAAGGCCAGGGTTTCCAGCAGGATCTCGGGCTCGAGGCTGGATACGTAGGTGCCGTCACCCTGACGGACGACGAGGATGCGCATGGCGGTGAGCGCCCGGACCGCCTCGCGCAGGGAGTTGCGCGACAGCCCCAGCTGGACGGCGAGATCCTCCTCCCTGGGGAGGCGGGAGCCGGGCGCCAGATCACCGGCCAGAATCATGGTCTTGATACTGGCTATCGCCTCATCGGTCACGGCCAAGGCGGTGTCACTCCTGCTTCTCGCCGGAGGCGAAGCGGGAGATGATCAGGGCGACGATGATGATGGCGCCGTTGAGGAACTGGTTCCACAGCGGGGGGACACCGGCCAGGGTCATGACGTTGCTCACCAGCTGCAGGGTCAGGACGCCGGTCAGGGCGCCGAAGAGGGTTCCCCGGCCGCCGTTGAGGCTGACCCCGCCGATGACGGTCGCGGCGAAGACCTGGAAGATCCAGCCGCTGCCCTGGTCCGCGGAGATGGAGCCGTAGTGGCCCGCGTACAGGACGCCGGCGAACGCGGCGAGCAGACCGCCGACGATGAGGACGACCCAGGTGATCCGGTCCGCCCGGATGCCCGCCGTGCGCGCCGCCTCGGGGTTGCCGCCGATCGCGTACAGCGCTCGGCCGTGCCGCAGCCAGGCCAGGGCGGAGCCGCCGATGCAGAAGAGCACGGCGCAGATCCAGATGGCGGCGGGGGCGCCCAGCCATGAGGTGTGGCCGAGATAGGTGAAGGAGGCGGGCAGCTCGACGATCGACTGGCCCTTGGAGATGGCAACCTGCAGACCGCGCAGCATGGTGAGTCCGCCGAGCGTGACGATGAACCCGTTGAGCTGGAGTTTGAGGATCAGGAAGCCGTTGAAAGCGCCGATCAGCGCCCCGATCACCAGGCATGCCGGGATGGCCATCCAGGCCGGGAACAGTCCGAGGCCGGTGAAGCGGCCGCCGCTGGTGGGCAGGACCAGCCAGACGGCGATAACGGGAGCCACGCCGATGGTGGACTCCAGGGAGAGGTCCATCCGGCCGACGATGAGGATCAGGGCCTCGGCGAGGACCAGCAGGCTCAGTTCGGTGGACTGCTGGGCCACGCCGAGGAGGTTGGTGGAGGTGAGGAAGGCCGGGGAGACGATGAAACCGATCAGGACGAGTACGGCGATGACCGGGATCAGGGACAGTTCACGGAAGCGGCCGAGCTCGACACGGAGGCGCGGGCCTGCCGCCGCGGTGGTGCCGGCCGCGGGCGCCGCGGTTTCGGTGACATCTGTGGGGGCGGGCATGACTACCTTCCGTGCGCTTCGGAGTCTGTGGTATCGGCGGTACTGAGGGTGCCGGCGGGGTCGGATTCGGCGGGCGTGCCGCCGATGCCCTCCATGGCCGCGACCAGCTGCTCGTCGCGCCAGCCCGGGGTGAACTGCGCCACGATCCGGCCGTGGAACATCGCCACGACGCGGTCGCACACCTTCAGGTCGTCCAGTTCGTCGGAGATGATCAGGGCGGCTCGGCCGTCGTCGGCGGCCCTGCGGATCCGGCCGAGCAGGAACTCTTTGGACTTCACGTCGACGCCGTTGGTCGGCCGCACGGTCACCAGCACCTGGGGGTCGGTCGCCAGGGCGCGGGCGATGACGACCTTTTGCTGGTTGCCGCCGGACAGCGCGGAGACCGGGGTGCCCGGGCTCGGGGTCTTGATGTCCAGGTCCTTGATCATGCGCTCGGCGAACACCCTGGTCCGGGACGGCAGTACGGTGCCGAACGGCCCGAGCTGGTCGGTCACGGTGAGGGTGGCGTTCTCCGCCACGCTGCGGTTGCCGACCAGGCCCTGGACGTGGCGGTCCTCGGGGACAAGGCCCACCCCGGCCGCCAGAGCCGCGGGCACGCTGCCGGTACGGACCTCCCGGCCGGCCACCGTGATCCGCCCGGCGTCGGGGCGGTGCAGCCCAGCGACGGTCTCGCCCAGCCGGACGTTGCCGCTGGCCGTGGCCCCGGCCAGGCCCACCACTTCGCCGGCGCGGACCGACAGCGACAGGTCCTGGTAGGCGCCGGAGAGCGTCAGACCGTCGATGGCCAGCAGCTCCCGCGCCGTGCCGTCGGCGGCCGGTGTCCCGGCCGGCGTGGCGGAGACCGTGGTGGCGCTCTCACCGGTCATGGCCTCCACCAGCGCTTCGTGGTCGAGGTCGGCCACGGGGGCGGTGAGGACATGGCGGGCGTCGCGGTAGACGGTGACGGTACCGCAGAGGTCGTAGACCTCCTGCAGGTGGTGGGAGATGAACAGGAAGGCGACGCCCTGCCGTTGCAGGTCGCGGAGCTTGCCGAAGAGGCGGACGATGCCGTTCGCGTCGAGCTTGGCGGTCGGCTCGTCGAGGATGATGAAGCGCGCGCCGAAAGAGAGGGCGCGCGCGATCTCGACGAACTGCCGCTGCTCCACGGTGAGATCCCGGGCGCGGGCGGTCGGATCGATGTCCACGCCGTACTCGCCGAGCAGCTCTCCGGCCCGCTGCCGCAGCTCCTTCCAGCGGATCGGCCGCAGGGCGCCGGTGCTCTGACGGCCCAGGAAGAGGTTCTCGGCGACGGTCAGTTCGGTAATGATTGTGGACCGCTGGTAGACACAGGCGACGCGCGACCGCCAGGCGTCGGTGTCCCCGAAGCCCGGCGCCGGCTCCCCGGAGAAGGTCAGGAGACCGGTGTCCGGCTGCTGGAGACCGGTGAGGACGGACACGAGCGTCGACTTGCCGGCGCCGTTGCGGCCGACGAGGGCATGCGCCTCACCGGGGTTGATGGTGATCCGGGCGTCGCGCAGCGCGACAGTGGCGCCGAAGCGTTTGCTGATGCCGGTCGCCTCGGCTACGGGAACCGGTCGCCCGGTGCCGGCCGGCGGGGCGGTCGCGGTGTCCGCCATGGTGGATACCGTCCTTTGGATCCTTTGGCTGCGGATGGAGGGGGCCGAGGGGGAGGGAGCGGTGACCGCCCCCTCCCCGCGGCGGCGGTCAGCCGATGTTGTTGCCCCACAGCGACTTGTCGTCCACGTTGTCCTTGGTCACCAGCGGTGCCGGGAGCTGGTCCTCCAGCCCGTTGGGGAGCTTGATGATGGTGGAGTCGTGGTCGGTCGCCCCCGGCTTGAACGTCTTGCCCGCGGCTGCGGCCTCGGCGTAGTACAGCGCGTACTTGGCGTAGAGGTCGGCCGGCTGGGAGATGGTCGCGTCGATCTCGCCCTTGCGGATCGCGTCGAACTCCTGCGGAATGCCGTCGTTGGACACGATGGTGATGTGACCCTTGGTGCCGGTCGGCTTGAGCAGGCCCTTCTGCTTGAGCAGCGCGAGGGTCGGCTGCAGGAAGACGCCGCCGGCCTGCATGTAGATGCCGTTCAGGTCGGGGTGCTGGGCGAGCAGGCTCTGCAGCTTCGCCGAGGCGACATCGCCCTTCCAGTCGGTCGGGAGCTCGAAGAACTGGATGTTCGGGTACTTCGTCTTCATGCACGAGGCGAACGCCTCGGACCGGTCGCGGCCGTTGACGGAGTCCAGTGCACCCTGGAATTCGGCGACCTTGCCCTTGCCGCCCAGCTGCTTGCCGAGGTACTCGCAGGCCTTGGTGCCGTAGGCCTTGTTGTCGGCGCGCACCACCATGTAGACGTTGCCCTTGTCCGGCCTGGTGTCGACGCTGACCACGGGGATCTTCTTGGATTCCAGCGTGTCCAGGGTCGAGGCGATGGCGCCGGTGTCCTGGGGGGCCATGACAATGGCCTTCGCCCCGGTGTTCTCGAAGACCTGGACGTTGGCGACCAGCTTGGTGACGTCGTTCTGCGAGTTGCTCAGCGGCAGGGTGTTCGTGCCGTCCGACTTGATGTCCTTGTTCAGGTACTGCGCGTACGAGTTCCAGAAGTCGGAGTCCGAGCGCGGCAGGTCGATGCCGATGGCGGGCTTGCTGCCGCCCGATCCCGATGCGGCGTTGCTGCCCCGGTTGCAGGCGGTGGCGAAGGCGACCAGCGCGAGCGCGGTGGCTGCGACGGCGGTGGAGCGGCGGCGGGCGATCTGCATGGCGGTGTTCTCTCCTGGTCCGGAAGCAACTGCGGCGGAGGCTTGATTCAGGCCCTGCCCGAGGACCGCGTCGGGTCCTGCGGCCGGGCAACCGTGAACGTCCTTGTTGTCGGTTGTGGGTCTCACGTCACGTAGGGCGAGGAGGAGACAACCGGCGAGGTTGCTCAGAGCGCATCGATAATTCATCCGAGGTCTGTTGGACGTCGAGGACGTTACGACCGCATTGCCTTGGTTGACAAGCCCTCTGTCCTCACTGGTCCGTACCGGGTGGGGCAGCGGAGGTGGCCCAGTGGGCCACCCTGCTCGCCGGGGCGTCCTCGCATGGCCGTTGAGCTGGGGGAACGGCCCTTTCCTGATTGCCGCTCCGGATGGCTGTCCCAGATCACAATTCCGCGACGCGGCGGGTTTCGGTGCTGTGCGCCGGGTGGGCGGTATGTCAATTCATTGAAGAAATGGGCCATTTGCCTTCCGGATGGCATGACTTGATGCCGCGCCGCCGCCGGACGACACCGTTCGGAGACCCCGGACATCGGGTGGCAACGGTGAGGGGAGCGGGTTCGGTGGCTCTGCGGAGCCCCGGCGGGGTCAGACCTCCGAGGAATGCATTGCCATCGGCGGTATCGCGCCTTAAGGTCTCGGTGGCGAAGACCTCCGATGTCTCTCGGGCGTCGTGAGGCTCGCCGTTCCGCACCCGTCCACGACAGGGGGACTGCCCCGTGCGCCAGACCTTCGTCCAAGCCTGAAAGGCCTCCCCTTGTCCGTCATGCCCGCAAACCCCGCCCGTATCACCGCGGTCGACACGTACGACATCCGATTCCCCACCTCACGGGAACTGGACGGCTCGGACGCGATGAACCCGGACCCCGACTACTCCGCCGCCTACCTGGTGCTGCGCACCGATGCCGGTGACGGGCTCGAAGGCCACGGCTTTGTCTTCACCATCGGACGTGGCAACGACGTGCAGGTCGCGGCGATCGAAGCGCTGCGGCCGCATCTCCTGGGCCGGGTGGTCGACAGTCTGTGCGCCGACCCCGGCTCGCTCAACCGCGACCTGATCGGGGACAGCCAGCTGCGCTGGCTGGGCCCGGAGAAGGGCGTGATGCACATGGCGATCGGGGCCGTCGTCAACGCGGTGTGGGATCTGGCCGCCAAGCGCGAGGGCAAGCCGCTGTGGCAGCTGTTGGCCCACGCCGAACCGGAGTGGCTGGTCTCCCAGGTCGACTTCCGCTACATCGCGGACGCGCTCACACCGGACCAGGCCCTCGAACTGCTCCGCCAGGGCAGGCAGGGCGCGGCCGAGCGAGAGGCCGTGCTGCTGGAAGGCGGCATTCCCGGCTACACCACCTCACCCGGCTGGCTCGGCTACTCCGACGAGAAGCTCACCCGGCTGGCGCAGCAGGCCGTCGCCGACGGCTTCACCCAGATCAAGCTCAAGGTCGGCGCCGACCTGGAGGACGACATCCGGCGGCTGCGCGCCGCCCGCGCCGCCGTTGGCCCCGGCATCCGGGTGGCGATCGACGCCAACCAGCGGTGGAACGTCGACGAAGCGGTCGAATGGACCCAGGCGCTCGCTGAGTTCGAGCCCTACTGGATCGAGGAACCGACCTCGCCCGACGACATCCTCGGGCACGCGGCCATCCGCAAGGCTGTCGCACCGGTGAAGGTCGCGACCGGCGAACATGTACAGAACCGCATCGTCTTCAAGCAGCTGCTGCAGGCCGGCGCGATCGACGTCCTGCAGATCGACGCGGCCCGCGTCGGCGGTGTCAACGAGAACCTCGCCATCCTGTTGCTCGCCGCCCACTTCGGGGTGCCCGTCTGCCCGCATGCGGGCGGCGTCGGGCTGTGCGAGCTGGTCCAGCATCTGTCGATGTTCGACTTCGTGGCCCTGTCCGGCACCACGCAGGACCGCGTCATCGAGTACGTCGATCATCTGCATGAGCACTTCGTCACGCCCGTGGTGATCTCCCGGGGCCACTACGCCGCACCCACGGCGCCCGGTTTCTCCGCGCAGATGCTCCCGGAGTCGATCGCCGAATACAGCTACCCCGACGGCACGTTCTGGGTCGCCGACCGCACAACATAGGAGGTACGCACGGCATGAGCAGCGACATGAAGGGCCTCGGCGCCCTGGTGACCGGTGGCGCGTCGGGCATCGGCCTGGCCACCGCCCAACTCCTCGCGGACCGCGGCGCCCGCGTCGCCGTCCTGGACCTGGCCCCCGACGGACTCCCCGCCGCCCTGGTGCCGTACAAGGCCGACGTCTGCGACGACGCGTCCGTACGGGCCGCCGTCGAGTCGGCGGCAGAGGAACTGGGCGGCATCGACATCCTGGTCAACAACGCCGGGATGGGAGCCATCGGCACGGTGGAGGACAACCCCGACGAGCTGTGGCACCGCGTCCTCGACGTCAATGTGCTGGGCATCGTACGGACCACCCGCGCGGCCCTGCCCCACCTGAGGCGGTCGGCGCACGCCGCGATCGTCAACACCTGCTCCATCGCCGCCACCGCCGGCCTGCCGCAGCGCGCCCTCTACAGCGCCACCAAGGGCGCCGTCCTGTCGCTGACTCTGGCCATGGCCGCCGACCACGTTCGCGAGGGCATCCGGGTCAACTGCGTCAACCCCGGCACCGCCGACACCCCGTGGGTGACCCGGCTGCTGGACGCCGCCGACGACCCCGAGGCCGAACGCGCCGCCCTCGACGCACGCCAGCCCATGGGCCGCCTGGTCACCGCCGACGAAGTGGCCGCCGCCATTGCCTACCTCGCGAGCCCCGCCGCCGCCTCGGTCACCGGCATCTCGCTCGCCGTCGACGGCGGCATGCAGGGACTCCGGCTCCGGCCACCGGCCGCCTCCTGAGCGCCGGGTTGGGCTTGGCCCTTTAGAGGCCGCGCGAATAGGTGGGGCGGCGTCGCGTGCCGATGGGCGGCGCCTGGCGGCGTTGTCGTCGGTCGACGACGTCCCCCAGCCTGGCGGCTGGGTGGGGGTCCTCCCCCAGCCTGGCGGCTGGGAGGTGCCCCCACCGGACGGAGTCTGGGGGAGAGTGCCCCCACCGCCTTGCCAGACCCGGCCCTCGACACGCTCCTTCCTCCACCCCACCTAATTGCGCGGCCTCTTATGCGCGGGTCCTCGGGCGGGTCCGGGCGGCGAAGCCCATGACCAGGGCGGTGTTCGACACGAGGCCGTCGCTGACCCCGAACACTCCGGCCCGCAGGGCGCCAGAGCGGTCGCCATGGTGCCAGCCCTCGCGGTGCGAGATCTGCTTACGCAGATCGGGCTTGCCGCCCGGAGCAGCTTGGCCAGGGTGCGGGCGTGCCGGCGCTCGTCCGCGGCCATACCCGGCGCGGCGTCGGGGGCGCGGTCGTAGACCCCGGCGTCGGCGCGCTCGGCGCGCTCGATCATCGGCAGGACCGTCTGCGTCGACAGCCGCCTCGCGGCTGCGCTCAGGAGTATGGTGCGCAGGCTGGGCCGCCGGGGCGGCGGTACCTCGGCCCCGGAGCGCAGCTTCGCCTCCCAGTGGGCCGCGTGCCTGTGCTCGATGCCGGCGAGCTCCTCGAAGATCTCGCGCCGCTCACCCGAGTCGGCCTCGGCGAGCCGCGCGTACAGTGCCTCGGCGTTTCGCTCGCTCGCGAGCAGGTCCCGCCGGTGGCGCCGCCGGTCGGCTTCGGATTCATGAGCAGCCGCGTTCATCTCGACGGATTTGACCCAGCGTGTCAGGGTGATCGCCTCGCGCGAACGGCCCACCCAGGTCGCGCACGGGGTCGCCCGGGTGCTTGCTGGTGTGAGGTGCGCCCGAGTCGAGTCCACGTTCCCCATGTGGAGGCATGATGCTGTCCCGATCAAAGCTGCTCTGCCTCACCACCGGGCTGATCCTTGCCATCGTCGCCCTGATGAGCGGCTGCACGAGCGGACGGTCGGCGTCGCAGTCGTCTTCCGCTCTGCAGGCACCGTCGGTTGCGAGAAGTTCCCTGCTGCAGGAGCCGGCGCAGATGGTGAGCCACAACGGGTTCCTGCATGTGGATCTGCTCGTGGAAAGGCGGAAGGTGGAGGTGGGCGGCCGCAAGCGGTGGGCCCTCACTTACAACGGCAGTTACATGCCACCCACGCTGCGGATCCGGCCGGGGGACAAGCTGGATCTGACGATGAAGAACACGCTGGATGAGGGCACCAATCTGCATGTCCACGGACTTCATGTGTCGCCGAGAGGCCACTCCGACAACGTCTTCATCCACATCCATCCCGGCAGAACGTGGCACTACTCCTACCGGTTCCCGGACAGCCTGCGGCCCGGCACCTATTGGTACCACTCACACGCGCACCCGATGTCCGCGCCGCAGGTCGCCGGGGGCATGTCGGGCGTCCTCATCGTCGACGGGCTGCGGCCCTACCTCCCGGCGAACTTGCGCCACATCACCGAGCACGTCATCGGGCTCAAGGACTTCCAGGTCCAGGGCGACGCGGTCAAGACCCAGCACCTGCACATCGGCGCGCCGACCAATCGCACGGTCAACGGCCAGCTGAACCCGAACATCCTCATCCGGCCGGGTGAGACCCAGCTGTGGCGGCTGGCCAACATCAGCGCCAACATCTACTACAAGGTCCACCTGCAAGGACAGCGGTTCCACGTGATTGCCCACGACGGCACCCCCGTTGACCGGATCTGGACGGCCGACTCCCTCCTCCTCGCGGCCGGCGCCCGCTTCGACGTGCTCGTACAAGGCGGTCCGGCCGGCCGTACCCAGCTGCAGACGCTCGCGTACAACACCGGGCCGGGCGGTAACAAATTCCCGAAGGCGACCCTGGCCACCCTGGTCTCCGAAGGTCCTGCCCAGCGCCCGGCCACGCTGCCCACCTCGACCTTCGCGCCGACAACGGACCTGAGCCACGCGAGGATCGCCGTGCGGCGCACCATCGTGTTCTCCGAGAACAAGAAGGGCACCAAGTTCTACATCAACGGCAAGCAGTTCGACCCGAACCGGGTCGACATCCGGGCCAAGCTGAACACGGTCGAGGAGTGGACCGTACGCAACGTCAGCGACGAGGAGCACTCGTTCCACGTGCACGTCAACAAGTTCCAGTTGATGAGCATCAACGGCCATCCTCACCATGGCCACGGCTTGCAGGACACCGCGAGCATTCCCGTCCATGGGCGCTTCGTGATCCGGACGCGCTTCAGCAACTACACCGGCAAGACCGTCCTGCACTGCCACATCCTCAACCACGAGGATGACGGCATGATGGCAGTGCTGGAGATCGTCAAGTGACGGTTCTAACCATGGTTGCTGCAGCACGAAGTGGGGTTGGGGACCTCGAAGGGGGCGAGAAGGCCGCCGGCTGCCGGGACCAGGGTCAGGGTCAGCTCGCCGCCGCGCCATTCGGGCCGTACGTGGTCGCGGGTCGCGATGCGGGCCGCGGCGTCCGGCCCGGGCGGGCTGCCGAGCACCGCGATGCGCGTGATGGCGCTGCGCGCGAGGACTTCCCCGACCGTGACCGTGCCGGTGAGGTGCTCCACACCGGGGTAGACCACGGCGCGGCCGGCGGTCCGGTCGGTGTGCTCGGTGGTGGCCAGGGCCGCGCCGTGGGCGAGGTGCGACGGGCCGTGTTGGAGGCTGCCGAGGGCCGCGCCGGTCGGCGGCTGGTCCGGGGCCGTGAGCAGGGCGGTGAGGCGTTCCCACGTCGGGTCGGCCGCCTCGGGGTCGGCGAGGGCGAGGGAGATGGCCGTGTGTGGGCGGCCGGTGCGGATCAGATTCGTACAGCCGACCGTGCCCGCCGGGAGGCCGAGCCTGTCCACCAGATGGTGGAGCAGGTGATCGGCCTCCCGGAGGCTCACGGACCCGGCATCGATGCCCAGGACCGTGTGTTGGGTCACGCCGGGAGCACCCATATCGGGTTGCTGTAGAACCACAGGTCCTTCCAGGGGTCGGCGTCGCCGACCACGTCGATGGCCGGGCCGGCCGGGTCCACGGAGGCGCCGTTGATGCCGACGGCGGAACGGTTGCCGTCGGTGCCGCGCAGCCGTACGTACACCGGCTTGTCCACGTGGCCAAGGGAGTAGGTCAGCCGCACCGAACCGGTGGACTTGCCGACCTCGAAGGACTTCACGACCTTGGTGCTCGGGGTGGCGAGGGTGTCCTTGTCGGAGACGGCGCCGGTGACGTCGCCCTGGACGACGTCCACGCGGGCCAGGGTCGGCACGAACTGGGCCCAGTTGGGGCCGTTGGCCAGGTCGATGTCGATGACCAGGTCGACCGCGCTGCCTCGGCGGACGTGGAGCACCCCGCCGAGGGTGACCGTGCTGCGGCCTGACGTGAGGCGGGCGTTGAGGCCGCTGATGAGGCCGCCGTGGTCGACCCAGACCCGGCCGGCCCGGATGCCGTCCATGACCGCCTTGTAGGCGAAGGAAGAGGCCCCGACGTGGGTGCGGCTGTACTGACCGGGCCAGAAGTCGGTGTCGGTGAGGTTGAGGCCGCCGCCGTAGACCGGGTCGGTGTGGCGGTTGTTGGTGTTGAAGTCGGAGTTCGGGCCGCGGACGGCGGTGTCGGCGTAGACGTTGTGGGAGTCGGAGTTGGCGGTGATCCACCAGGGCTTGCCCTCGGCGAGCAGGCTGTCCCACAGGCCGCCGACCGTGGCGGTCATCCAGTCGAAGCCGCCCCAGGTGCGGTAGCTCTCCAGCGGGTAGCCGGCGTAGGAGTTGGCGCTGGGGCTGTTGTCGTAGATGCCGCGGCCGGAGCCGGGGCCCTGCGGGGCGGGAATGCCGCCTGCCTGGTGGCCGGGGGCGCCCTCCATGCCGACCGCGATGGTGGGCTGGGCGTCGCGCCAGCCACGGATCTCGTGCGGGGAGTCGATACCCTTACGCGCCGGGTGGTTGGCCAGGAACAGTGCGTCCTCGACCTTACGGCGCCGGACGGCGTCGGCGAGGAAGTTCAGCCCGGAGATGGCCAGCGCCTCGTTGGCGGGCGTGCTGTCGCTGGCGTTCTGGAGCGCGCCGTCGAAGGAGTTCTCGAACTCCTTCAGGACCGCGACCTCGTTCTTGCCCGGGTGGACGAAGACGGTGCCGTGCTCGGCGGCCGGGATGTTCCACTCCAGACCCTGGAAGACCAGCGTGTCGGAGACCTTGTCGCGGGCCGCGACGATCTCCGGGTTCACCAGGTCCACACCGATCTTGGCGTGCTGCACGCTGGAGTGGTCGGTAATGACCATCCAGTCCAGGCCGTGTGCGTTGGCCTGCCGTACGTGGTCGATGACCCGGTACTTCGCGTCCGAGCTGTACTGGGTGTGGATGTGATGGTCGCCGGCCAGCCACAAGTAGCCGCCGGACCGCGCATTGCCGCGCTCCGCCTGGCTGTCCGCGGCCGCCTGGCCCGCCCCGGCCAGCACACTGCCGGCCGCCAGGCCGGCGCCCAGCAGACCCGTACGTCTCAGCATGGAACGCCGCGACAGCTGAGGTGGCGTCAGCTCCGCGTCCGGTACGGACAGGTCGAGCGCCGGGGGCAGGGATCCGGCGTCACCACCTTGCGTGTGGTCGTGGTGCCCATGCCCATGCCCGTGATCGTGACTGTGGTGATGGCCCTGGCTCACTGTCAACTCCTCGCCTAAAGCAGGTAAAGACTCCCTCTGGGGCAGGGCAGATCTTGTAAAGCCGGAATGAACAGCAGGCGCGGGAAACATGGAGACCGGCGGTACAGCCGATGTGAACTGAGGGCGCGATCAAGCCAATCACTCAGTAGGTCAATGCACGATGGGCAGCCTGACGACAAAGCGCGCTCCGGGCCCGCCGGGGGTGTCCGCGAGGGTAATCGAGCCGCCGTGGGCGGTGGTGATGTCGCGGGCGATGGAGAGGCCGAGGCCGGTGCCGGTGGCGTCGCCGTGGTGTCGTGTGCGGGCGCTCTGGAGGCGCACGAACCGGTCGAAGACCCGCTCATGGTCGGCAGTTGGGATGCCGGGGCCGTCGTCGGCGACCTCGATGAGTGCGGTGTGCGGGCCGTCCGTGGTCACCGTGACGCTGACCTTGGTGCGGGCGTGGCGGACGGCGTTGTCCAGGAGGTTGCGCACGAGCCGGTTGAGCTGGCCGGGATCACCGGCCATGTGGACTGCGGCGTCCAGTTGAACTTCGACCGGGACGTCGCTCGGCACGGCGGCGACGACCTCGCGAGCGAGGGCGGCGAGATCGAGGTGTTCACGACGGTTGAGGAGCGCGCTGTCGTCGTAGCGGGCCAGCAGGAGGAGCGCGTCGACGAGGTGCTGAAGCCGGGAGGTTTCGGTGACGGCCCGCTCGGCGAGTTCGGGCCAGGGGGCGCGGTCCGGATGGGCCAGGCCGACTTCGAGGGACGTACGGATACTGGTGAGCGGGGTGCGCAGTTCGTGAGAGGCGTCGGCGACGAAGCGGCGCTGGCGGGCGGCGGAGCTTTCCAGTCGACCGAGCATGCTGTTAAGGGTGCGGGCCAGGCGTCCGATCTCGTCCTGGCCGACGGGTTCGGGGATACGGCGGTGCAGATCGCTGCCGGTGATCTCAGCGGCCTCGGCCCTCATACGGTCGACCGGGCGCAGCGTGCGCCCGATCAGGAACCAGGAGATGGCGACGGCGTAGCCGCACTGGTGACCAGGCGCCCGGTGCGGCTGACCCCTTCGACGACCGCGGCGGGTGTGTCGCCGTCGCGGTCGTACGCCTCGCGGACCCGGGCCAGGATGAACACCTCGTAGTCCATCGAGACGCCGAACAGGAACCCGAACATCAGCATGGGCACGAACATGGTGATCGACCCGGTCGCCGGGATACCCCACAGCGCGTTGGAGCCGTAGCCGAGCTGCCAGACCAGCACCAGGATTCCGTACGCGGCGCCGACGGACAGCACGTTCAGCGCGACGGCCTTCGCGGGCAGCAGCAGCGACCGCATGCTGCGGGCCATCAGTACGAAGGTCACGAGGGCGACCACGGCCAGCAGCACCGGGAACCAGGTGGACAGGATGTGGGCGACATCGGTGGCCTGCACCTGGTCACCGCCGAGCAGGGCGTTGTGCGGGGCGGCGGCGCGCAGTCCCGACAAGGCCGCGCCGGGGTGGGAGGTGCCGATCTCGCCGTTGGGCAGCGCCATGATCACGGAGTTGTGCGCGTGCTGCCACGCGGGTGTGCCGGAGACCAGCACTCCGTGGACGTCGGGCACGGACCGAAGCGTGGCGGCGGTGGCGGCCGGATCGGTGCCGGCCGGCAGTTCGACCGGGATAGAGGTGAGCACGCCGGTGGGGAAACCGTCGTGCTGGAGCGCCGTCAGCCCGTGCGTGGCCGGGCCGCTCGCGGACAGCGCGGTGCTCGGCGGGGAGGCGATGTTGAGGGTGAGCCCGAAGCCGCCGAGGACCGCCAGGATCGCACCGCCGAGCGCCGCCGCCCTCTTGGGCCGGGCCACGATCGCGTGCGCGATGCGGGTCCACATGCGGTCCGCGCCATGCTTCTTGCGTCGCCGCAGCCCGATCCGGTCGAGTCGCGGACCGACGCTCGACAGCAGTACGGGAACGATGGTGAGCGCCACCAGCGCCGCGATGGACGGGATGAACAGACCGGACAGCCCCACACCCTGGACGAACGACACCGGGACCACGATCAGCGCGAACAGGCCGAGGGAGGCGATGCCGGCGCTGACAACCACCGAGTGCCCCGCCAGCCGGGTGGCGTGCGCCACCGCCTCGCGGTTGTCCGCGCCACGCTCGCGTTCCTCGCGCCAACGGTTGACCATCAGCAGGGCGTAGTCGATCGACAGACCGAGGCCGAGCAGGGCGACGATGAACTGGACGGCGGGATTGATGGCGATGTTCGTGGCGTAGGTCAGCCCCCAGATCGCCAGCTGCATCGTCAGCACGGACACGATCGCCGACAGCAGGGGCAGCAGGGCGAGCGCCGAGCCGAAGACCCACGCTAGGACGATGAGGGCCAGCCCAACGCCCACCAGGATCTCGGACATCACGCTTGCTCCGCCCGCGGAGGATCCGGAGCTGAGCTGCTCGAGGCCGGTCTGATGCACCTGGGTGCCGGGGACGGCCTTGGTGACCGCCAAGCCCATCGCGTCCATGATCTGCGGCGGGACCGACGTGCCCGGCTGCGGCGGGTAGACCAGCACCAGGGTGGAGCGGCTACCGGTGCCGACCAGGGCGTGGTCGCCGGTGTTGGCGTACGACAGGTCACGCACCCCGGGGACGGAGGCGACGACCTTGTCTGCGGCCGCCAGACCCGTCTTCACGCCGGGGGTGCTGACCGTGGTGCCGGAGGGCAGGTCGACCACCAGGACGCTCGGACTGGCGGCCGCACCACCGTATTCCTTCTGGAGGGCGGCGTTGGCGTGGTAGCTCGCGCTGCTGATGGTGGTGCCGCTCTTGAGCCGGCCCGATACATGCGGTGCCATGAGCACCCCGACAACGGTGACGGCGATCCAGGCCAGGGTCACCCACACACGGTGCCGCATCACGAATGCGGCGAAGCGTTCCACATCAGCCTCCTTGGGGCGGGCCGGTCCCGAGGCAGGACCGGCCGACGCTGACCGACCGTAGGAAGCGACACCTTTTGATTCGCTTAAGCGGCCGGCTCGCCCGTGCGCCGCGTTTCAGGGAGATTGGGAACGGATGACGGGCAGGTTATCGACGCCTTGACACCCCGGAAGCCTCGGTGCTCTGATCTGCCATAGCAAATAGCACACCCTCTGCCGTTCGATGGCGCGAGCCCGCTGTTTGCACCGATGCGACCTGCCGGGCAGGCGGTGGCTCGGCCCGGCGCTGCTCGCGCCACTGCTGATCCCGCCGCTCGGCCTGATCGTCGGCTGGGAGTCCCTGTACGGGCCGGTCGGCTATCTGACCCAGCTGTGGTCCACCAACCTGCACCTGCCCGCCTGGAACCTCGAATCGCTGCCCGGCATCTCCGTTCTGGGCGCCGTCGTCACCCTCCCCGTCGCCTATCTGACCTGCTCGGCCGTCCTGGAAGGCGGTGACGGCACCCTGGAGGACGCCGTACGGGCCAGCGGCGGCGGCAACCGGCAGGTGCTGAAGTCCGTCACCCTGCCCACCCTGCGGTCCGCCATGCTGGACAGCTCCCTGCTGATCTTCGCCCTGTGCATGGAGGTCCTGGGCCTGCCGCTGTTCCTCGGCCGCCCGGCCGGCATCGACTTCATCGCCAGCTACCTCTACGGCGTCTGGACCGGCAGCGCCACCCCCGACCCGCCCATCGTCTCGGCCGGCGCGATCCTGCTGCTCCTCCTCGTCTCCGGGATCCTGGTCGTACGGAGCCTGCTGATGCGCCACCAGGCCCGTTACGCCTCCTCCGCGCGGGCGACGCCGCCCGCCCGGCCGATCCGGCTGGGCCGCTGGAGGCTTCCGCTGGCGATCGGGGCGGGCGGATTCGTGGTCGTCACCAGCGTCATTCCGCTGCTCGGCCTCGGTCTGATGTCCTCGGTCACCGACCTCACCACCCTCGTACCGCCCTGGCAGCTGTGGAACGGGGCCAACTGGTCGCAGATCTGGCGCGACCCCACGCTGCACCGCGCGTTCACCAACAGCCTGCTCATCGCCGCCATCGGCAGCGTCGCCACCGTCGCCCTGGTCTCGCTCGCCACGGTCCTCGCGCACCGCTCCGGCTTCCGGCTGCGCCGCACCCTGCCCGCGCTGCTGGTCTATCCGAGAGCCACCCCGGGCATCGTCTTCGGCGTCGGCTTCTTCTGGCTGTTCCTGATCGTCAACTGGCCAGGCGCACTGCTCCGTAACAGCCTGTCGGGCGAACTGCTCGCGCTCTGCGTACGGAACCTGACCCTGGCGTACGTCGTCCTGGCCCCGGCGCTCGCCCGGCTCAACCCCGAACTCGACAAGGCGGCCACCGCGTCGGGCGCCGGCTGGTGGACCACCACCCGCACCGTCACCCTCCCGCTGCTGCGCCCGGCGCTGCGCAGCGCGATGGTGCTGATGTTCGTCACCCTCGTCAGCGACTACGACCCCGTGGTGTTCCTGGCCAAGCCCGATACGGAGCTGCTCGGCACCACCATGCTCCAGACCTGGGCCAAGGGCCTGCCGGGACCCGTCGCCGCCCTCGCACTCGTCCAGGTCCTGCTCGTGGCCGTCGCCCTCACGGTCGGCTTCGGCTGGACCCTGCTGAAGAAAGCCCGACGACATGCCTGAACTCTCCGTCCGCCATCTCACCCAGACCCTCGGCTCGACCCGGATCCTGGACGATGTCGACTTCACCGTCGCCGACGGCACCTTCACCACGCTGCTCGGGCCCAGCGGCTGCGGCAAGACCACATCGCTGATGGCCATCGCGGGCTTCCACACCCCCGACGGCGGCACGATCCACCACGGCGATCGCGTGCTCTTCGACGCCGCCGCCGGCCACGACCTGCCCGCGGAGCGCCGCGCGCTGGGGGTGGTGTTCCAGTCCTACGCGCTCTTCCCCCATATGACGGTGGGCCAGAACGTGGCCTACCCGCTCAGGCTGCGCCGCGCCGGCAAGCAGGAGATCCAGCACCGCGTCCGTACGGTCCTGGAACTCGTCGAACTCGCCGACCGCGCCGACGCCCACCCCCACCAGCTCTCCGGCGGCCAGCAGCAGCGCGTCGCCCTCGCCCGGGCACTGTCCCACGCGCCGACCGCGCTGCTGCTGGACGAGCCGTTCTCCAACCTCGACGCCAAGCTGCGCGAACGCGCCCGCGACTGGCTCACCGACCTACAACGCGACCTCGGCATCACCACCGTCTTCGTCACCCACGACCAGACCGAGGCCCTGGCCATGAGCGACCAGATCCTGGTCATGCACCAGGGGCGGATCGTCCGCGCGGGCACCCCGTCCGACGTCTACCACCATCCCGGCACGCGCTTCGTCGCCGAGTTCCTGGGCCGCTGCAACTTCCTCACCGGGACCGCGCGCAAGGCCGCGGGCGGCGGCTGGCAGCTCGACGTGCCCGGCCTGCCGGGTACGGTGCCCTTCCGCGCCGATGCTCCGCCCGGCGACGAGACGGTCACCCTTGCCGTACGGCCGGAAGCGCTGGTCATCGCGGGGCCCGAGGCCGGGAACGGGGCGGAGTCCGCGGGCGAGCCGGCGGGCCGGCCCGCCAAGATCACGCACGAGACCTTCCTCGGTGACCGCTACCTCTACTCCCTGGCCGTCGGCCAGGTGGCGCTGACGGCTCTCACCCCGCACCGGCTCGGCGAGGGAGACGTGCACGTCACTGTGACCGAGGACGCCGCCAGCGTGATCGTCGATTGACAATGTGCTGTAGCAGACATCAAATGGACGTCATGACGCTGCCCGCCCTGACCTCTCACTCCCTTGCTGACCAGGCGTACCGGGCCCTGCGCGCGGCGATCATCGGCGGCGACCTGCGCTGGGGCGCGAAGATCACCGAACGCGGGCTGGCCGCGAGCCTGGGCGTCAGCCCGACGCCGGTGCGTGAGGCCCTGCGCCGACTGGAGCAGGAGCAGTTGGTGGAACGTACGGGACCGCGCTCGCTGCGGGTGGCGACCGTCTCACCCAAGGCCCGTACCGAAAGCGGCATCATCGAGGCCGCACTCGAAGGCGTCGCCGCCCGCTTCGCCGCGGAGAAGGCCACCGAACGCCAACTTGCCGAGCTGGAGCGCCTGCTGGACACCGCCGACGAGGCGGCATTCCTCCTGCGTGCGGACCGTGACGCCGGCCGGACCCTGAACCCCGTCCAGGTCGAGCGCATCTTCGACGCCGTTCGCACCTTCCACGCCGGGGTCGAGGCGGCGGCCGACAACGCCCAGCTCGCCCGGGCCCTGGAGCAGGTGCGGGCGTTCAGCCGCAACGAGCGCCTGAGCATCGCCTCCGCGCAGCTCGCGGTGTCGTCGCCGGGCCAGCTCCGGCGGTACGGGCAGCACCGCGAGATCCTGGCCGCGGTGCGGGACGGCGACCCGGAGCGCGCGGAACAGCTGGCCCGCACCCATGCGGCCTCCGCTGCCGCGGACCTGGCGGGCTGGGACGCCTGAGGACGTCTGAGGACGCCTGAGCCGACGGCGGTCGCCGACAGTCGGCCGGACAGCAGACTGCCTTGTCGTCCCATTTGCTATAGCATATAGAAAGAAGAGGGAAGTAAAGCCGATGACAGCACCTACACCACCCCCGGAGATAAGGATCCTGGCGCCGACCGGCGCTCTCGGCGCGGGCTTCCGTGCAGAGTCACTGGAGCGCGGGGTGGCCCTGCGCCCGCACGTCATCGCCTGCGACGCCGGCTCGACGGACAGCGGCCCCGCGTACCTCGGCAGCGGGCAACCCAAGCTTTCACGCGAGGCTGTCGCCCGCGATCTGCGGCTGCTGCTGAAGGCCCGCGACCGGCTCGGCGTACCGTTGATCATCGGCTCCTGCGGCACCAGCGGTCGCGACGCCGGGGTAGACCTGGTGGCCGGCATCGCCCGCGAGATCGCGGTGCAGGAGGCCCTGTCCTTCAAGCTCGCCCTCATCTACGCCGACCAGGACCCCGGCCACCTCGCACAGCGGTATGCGGAAGGGCGCATCCGCCCGCTGGACGGCGCGCCGCCGCTCGACCTGCACACCCTGACGTCCGGTCATGTCGTCGCGATGATGGGCGTCGAGCCGATCCAACAGGCGCTGAGCGAGGGCGCCGAGGTGGTGTTGGCCGGCCGCGCCAGCGACACCGCCCTGTACGCCGCAGTCCCGCACGCCCTGGGCGCCGACCCGGGTCTGGTCTGGCACGCGGCCAAGACCGTCGAGTGCGGTGCGGCCTGCGCGGTCCCGCCCGCCGCCGACGGCCTGTTCGTCCATCTGCGCGACGACCACTTCGACGTGGAGCCCCTGGATCCCGAACTCCGCCTGACCCCGCACTCGGTGGCCGCGCACACCCTGTACGAGAACGCCGACCCGTTCCTGATCACCGAGCCCTCCGGCACCCTCGACACCACGGACGCCACCTACGCCGCGCTCGACGACCGCCGGGTCCGCGTCTCCGGCGCCGTCTACCGGCCGGGCACGGACTACACGAACAAGCTGGAGGGCTCACAGCTGATCGGCTACCAGACCATCGCCGTCGGAGGTATCCGCGACCGCGTGGTCATCGAGCAACTGCCCCAATTGCTGCCCAAGGCGCAGGACTACTTCCGGGCCAAGATCCGCGACGTGTTCGACGGCCGCGTCGACCCCGACGACGTAAAGGTCGACTACCGCCTCTACGGCCGCGACGCCGTCCTCGGACCACTCGACCCCGCGCGCGACGAGCCCGTGCACGAGTTGGGCGTCCTGATCACCGTCACCGCGCCCACCCAGGAGATCGCGCACGCGGTGGCGACCTTCGTCGCCCACGCCAGCTCCCACCTGCCCGTCCCCGAGTACGCGGGCCTGGCCAGCACGATCGCCTACCCCTTCTCGCCGCCCGAGACCGACCGCGGCCCGGCCTACCGCTTCACCCTCCACCACGTGCTGGTCCCCGACACCCCGCACGAACCCTTCCGTACCGTCCATGAGGAGGTCGCGCCGTGACCCGGCTGCTGGACCTGTGCTCCCTGATCCGTTCCAAGAACGCCGGACCGTTCTGGCTCACCTTCGACTTCGTCGCCAAGGACCAGGCCACATACGAGCGCCTCCGTGACTCCGGCGTACTCACCGCGCCGCTCTTCGCCAGGCTCTACGGCACCGACCCGGCGCACGTCCTGATCGTCCACCACGACCGCGCCCAGGCGGTCAAGGTCTCCTTCCCCCGCCCCGTCCGCCAGGGCGACCTCGAAGACCCGGACTCCTACGGCGGCCAGCAGCACGCCCCGCTCATCGACCTCGCCGTCCCCGCGCCCCGCGTCAGGTAGCCACCTGGGCTGACCCGTTGGCGTGCTCACCGTCCAGGGCCGACGACCTGGCCGAGCCCCTCGTCCTGGAGGACGGCCTCCTCTGCGCCGTCACCATGACCTGCACGGTCTGCGCGGAGGACTTCGAGCGTCCCGACATCGCGGGCTGCCCGTTCCACCAGGGTGCGATCTGCTCGCTGTGCTGCAGCCTGGAGAAGGACTGCCACGACTCGTGCAAGAGCGGCCACGGCGCGGGGCCGGTCGACCTGGTCATCCCCGCCATGCGATCGGCGGACTGATTCTTCGGCCGGCACCCACACGGCGGCCCGCACCGGATTCGTGCGGGCCGCCGGGTGGGTGAGCGCTGGGGCCTGTCCGGCGGATGATGGCCGGGGCCACGACGCTCCCCCAGCCTGGCGGCTGGGTGGGGGTCCTCCCCTAGCCTGGCGGTTGGGTGGGGGTCCCCCCGGCCGAAGGCTGGGGGAGTGCCCCCACCGGCCGAAGGCTGGGGGAGTGCCCCCACCGGCCGAAGGCTGGGGAGCCGCGGCCTGTCCGACCCTGATCCGCCGGCCAGGCCCTAGGCGGTGGCTACGCCGTCGAGCTTGCCGGCCTTGGCCTCCTCGACCAGGGAGGAGAACTGGTCGGCGCTCATCTGGACGCGCTGCCCGAAGTCGTCGGTGAGCACGACCCGGCGCTCGGCCGGGGCGCCGGGGTCGACGAACAGCTCGGGGCAGCCGCAGTTGCAGTTTCCGCAGAACGTGGCCACCGGCTCCAGGCCATTGATCTCGGACATGGTCATCGACCTCCCGCTCGGTTCCGGCGGTCGGAGGGATGACCGACCGCCCGGACTGCCCGGCAATTACCCGTACGGTCCGGGCGGGAAGCGCGCCCGCAGCCCGGCGCGGGGGCGCAAGGGTGGCCGGGTGTGCGCTCGTGCCCTCCCCGTGCTTCGGCCACCTGTGGTTCCCGGGCCGCCCCGGGAACCACAGGCCGGGCCGTCCCGACTAACTGAGGCGGGCGGCCGCCGCCAGCAGCGCCGTCAGGTCCTCGCGGGCCCGGGCCACGCGGGAACGTACGGTCCCGATCGGGCAGCCGACCACGTCGGCGGCCTCGGCGTAGGGCAGGTCCAGCAGCTGGGTGAGGACGAACGCCTCGCGACGCGCGGCGTCCAGGACGTTCAGCAGATCGAGCAGTGCCACGCCCTCCTCAAAGCCGGGCAAGCCGCGCAACTGGGTACGCTCCGCCGCCGCCTGCCAGTCGCAGTTGGCGGCGATGCGGGGCCTGGCGGCCGCCGAACGGTAGCGGTCCACGACCACCCGGCGGGCGATCGACAGCAGCCAGGTGCGGGCGCAGGAGCGGCCGGCGAAGCGCGGCAGGCCGGTGAGCGCCCGCAGAAAGGTCTCCTGGGTGAGGTCGTCGGCGCCGGGTACGTCAGCGCTGAGGTGGGCGACGAAGCGCCAGACATCGCGGTGGGTGGCGCGTACGAAGCGCTCGATCGCGTCACGGTCGCCCGTGCCGGCGGCGAGCGCCCATCGGGTGACCTGTTCGTCGTCGCGGGTGCGATCCCGTACAAGGGCAGGGGTCATCGACAGGGTCCTTCGGATACGTGGGTTGTGCGGCCCTGAGAGCGGGCACGCCGGGACTCCGCCCGTCATCCACGGATCAGCGGGACCGGGCGGTCAGCAGCAGAGCGGCGGGACCGGCGGACCCCTGCGGGACACGGCGTGCCGCAGCAGCACCCGGTGCGGCGGCAGCAGCGGGCCGGCGGCCACCCGGCGTCGTACGGCCGCCGGCCGCGTACCGGCGATTCCATGCGCCCGCCGGGCCCGCCGCAACGGCGCGAAGACGAAGGCCGCCAGCGCCCGGCCGACCCGGAAGACGGCCGCTTCGCCCCGCCACAACCACAGGCCGCAGACCAGCGCGGCCAGCGTGTGCGCGAGCGTCATGCCCACCGACCAGCCCGGTCCAGCGGCTTGATGCATGTGCGCCATGGCCGTACCTGACATACCGTCAGCGGCGGCGGGGGCGTGTTCAAACGCCTGCGCACCCGCGAACAGACCGTGCAGCGCCAGCTGGGCCACCACGGTCGACCCGGTCACCGCCAGCGCGCCACGTTCCCGGCGACTGGCCAGCCACCACGCACCGGCGGTCGTGGCGGCGAAGGCGTACGCCACCGCCCACCCCGGCACAGCCTCGGACATCAGGGCGTGCCCCAGGGCCGTCGTCGCCACACACACCGCCGCGAAGATCGCGGCGCGCGCAAGGCGGAAGGCAGGCCCGGTGGTCATGGCCGTCATCGTGCCACCAGCCCTCCGCACGGGCGAGAAGGGGGCCGATCCGCACCCGTCGGGCCGCGATCCCGCGATGGGACGCGATCAGACAGGGCCCAGCCGCGCCCCGGACGTACTGTGACCCGCATCACGGCGGACCGCCGGAACTTCCCCTCCCGCCGGCCCGACTCCTGGAATGCCACGGGCCCGCCCGTTGCGTACGTCCCCGGCCCAGCGTCAGGAGAAACGCCGATGGCCCTCGAACCACCCCCGGTCGCGCCGCAGATCACGGCCTCAGCGGCCTCCGCCCGGAGGTCCGGATGGGCCTCGTTGCGCCCGCTGGTGTTGCGGCTGCACTTCTACGCAGGCGTGCTGGTCGCCCCCTTCCTGCTGGTCGCTGCCACGACCGGGCTGCTGTACGCCGGGTCGTTCCAGGCCGAGAGGATCTTGTACGCCGACGAGTTGCGCGTCCCGGTCGGCGAGGCTGTGCTGCCGATATCGCAGCAGGTCGCCGCCGCCCGCAAGGTCCACCCCGAGGGGACGGTCAGCGCGGTCCGGCCCTCCCCGGAGGCGGGCGCGACGACCCGCGTGCTGCTGTCCGGTGTGCCGGGCGTGGACAAGGACCACACCCTGGCGGTCTTCGTGGACCCGTACACCGCTGCGGTGCGCGGGGCGCTTGAGCAGTACGGCAGCACCGGCGCCCTGCCGCTGCGCACGTGGATCGACGAGCTGCACGCCAATCTCCACCTCGGCGAGAACGGCCGCCTGTACTGGCAGCGCGGCCGCAGCTCCGCCTTCGGCCGCCCGATCCCGCGCGGCGCCTGGAGCCAGGTCCCACCCCACGTCCTCGTCCCGCTGGCCGCCGCGATCGCCGTCCTGGGCTGGTTCGTGCCCCTGCTCGGCCTCCCGCTCGCCGCCTTTCTGACCGTCGACATCGCCCTCGGGGAGATCGCCTACCGGCGCGGCAAGCGCACGTACCCTTCCGCGAGTTGACCATGAACGCAGCACGGGAGGGACCCGTATCCGATGCCATGAACGCCTCCCCGGCGGTACGAGCCCTGCGCGCGGCGGTCTTCGCAGCCCTGTGCGTACTGCTGGCCGCCGGCCACGGGCTGGCCGTGGGCGTGGTGCCGCCGCTGCGGGCATGCGGCACCGCCTTCCTCGCCGTGTTCCTGATCGCTTGCGTGCTCGGCGGCCGTGAGCGGTCGCTGCCCGTCATCACCGCGGCGATGCTCGCCACCCAAGCAGGGCTGCACCTGGCCTTCGACGCCGCCCCCTCCCGGCCCACGATGACGCCGATGGCGGGCATGCGCATGCCTCATGCCACCGCGCATGCGGCCGGCCACCACGCCCTGGTGGCACACCTCGCCGCCGCCCTCATCGCCTCCTGGTGGCTGCGGTGCGGCGAGGCCGCCCTGTGGTCCCTCCTGCGCAGGGTCGTCCGCTGCCGGGCGCCGAGGCACACGCTGCACGTCCCTCCGTACGCGGACCTTCCGTACGAGACGACCGCCGCACCGAGGCCCCTGCGGCAGCTGCTCCTGCGCCACGCCGTGTCCCGCCGTGGACCACCGACCGGAACCCCTACCCGTCCGTCTCCCAACGCTTCTTCACCAGTACGGAGTTCTGCCCATGTCCCCGAGACTCACCACAGCCCGCCGCGCCCTGCGTCGAACCGCCCTGGTCACGACCCTCGCCGCGACCGGGGTACTGGCCGCCGCGGGTGCGGCCTTCGCCCATGTGACCGTCCACCCCGGCAGCTACGAGAAGGGCGCCACGGACGGCACCCTCACCTTCCGGGTCCCCAACGAGGAGGACACCGCCGGCACCACCAAGGTCCAGGTCTTCCTGCCGACCGATCACCCGATCCTCTCGGTGCTCGTCACCCCCGAGGCGGGCTGGTCCGCCGACGTGACGACCACCAAGCTCAAGACCCCCATCAAGACCGACGACGGCACCATCACCGAAGCGGTCTCCGAGATCACCTGGACCAAGGGCACGATCCAGCCTGGCCAGTACCAGGACTTCAACGTCGCCTTCGGCCAACTCCCGGAAGACGTTGACCAGTTGACCTTCAAGACCCTGCAGACCTACTCCGACGGCAAGGTCGTCCGCTGGATCGAGGAATCCCAGCCCGGCCAGGCCGAGCCGGAAAACCCCGCCCCGGTCCTGGAACTCACCAAGGCCGCAGCACCGGCAGCCTCGTCGTCCGCCTCGAAGACCACCGCCGCGGCGACAACGACGGCGACCAGCGACGCCACCGCCCGCGGCCTGGGCATCGCCGGGCTCATCGTCGGTGTCCTGGGTCTGCTCGTGGCCGGGTTCGCCATCAGCCGCAGTCGGTCCGCCCGCCCGTAGCGGGCCCGCGGGCCGGAGGCCGGGGTCGGAGGAGGCTCTGTGCGTGGCGGGGGGAGGGTCCGCCACGCACAGAGCGGCACAGCGGGCGACGGCCTACCCGGTGATGAGGGTGAACTTCTCGTAGGAGCCAATGGCTGTCCGGTTGGCGACGCACGCCGAAGGAACGCGACGTGGTCCCACCGCCGACTGGGCGCCGAAGTGCTCGCTTTCGAGTGATGTGACGGCCCGGCACCGGCAGGGTCCGGTCCGGGTGGCCGACGATCGCAGGCGGCCGGACGGATCCCGGCTGTGAGCTGCCGGTCCGTGGGAAGGACGCCATGCAGATCCTGCTTGTCGCGAGCGCGTTCAACAGCCTGACGCAGCGGGTCCACGCCGAACTTCGCGACCGCGGCCACACCGTGTCCGTCGAGCTCGCCCCGCACGGGGAGTCCCTGCGGGCCGCGGTTCGCCGGTACGAGCCGGAGCTGATCGTCGCCCCCATGCTGAAGACGGCCGTCCCCCGGGAGGTGTGGACGGCCCACACCTGCCTCATCGTCCACCCCGGGCCGCTCGGCGACCGTGGGCCGTCCTCCCTCGACTGGGCGATCCACGAGAATGCGAGTGAGTGGGGCGTCACCGTCCTTCAGGCCGACGCGGAGATGGACGCCGGGAACGTGTGGGCGACCGTCGCCTGCCCGGTGCCACCGGTGGGCAAGAGCGATCTGTACCGGAACGAGGTCTCCGACGCCGCGATGGCGGCGGTGCTGCTGGCCGTCGACCGCTTCGCCTCCGGCACGTTCACCCCCCGGGCCCAGGACAGTGGCGCCGACGCGGCCGACGTACAGGTCCGGCCGTACGTCGACCAGCGGCTGCGGCGGATCCACTGGGACTCGGACTCCGCCGAGACGGTGCTGCGCAAGCTGCGCGCGGCCGACTCGCAGCCCGGCGTGCTGGACGAACTGCTGGGGGCCGACTGGTATCTGCACGGTGGCCACCCCGAGGACAGCCTGCGCGGCCGTCCCGGGGAGCTGGTGGCCACCCGCGCGGGCGCGGTCTGCCGGGCCACCACCGACGGGGCGGTGTGGATTCCGGAGCTGCGGCCCCGCCGCCGGACGGGCGGCCCCGCCACCTTCAAACTGCCCGCCACCACGGCGCTCGGCGACCGTCTGCCTGCTCTTCCCGAGAGCCCGGCGCCACCGCACTTGGACGGGCGTCTCCGTACCTGGAGCGACATCCGCTACCGGGAGGAGGGCCAGGCCGGCTTCCTCTCCTTCGCCTTCCCCGGCGGCGCGATGAGCACGGCCCAGTGTCGGCGCCTCCTGGACGCCTACCGGACGGCGTGCTCCCGGCCCACCTCGCTGCTGGTGCTGGGCGGCACCCGGGACTTCTTCTCCAACGGCATCCATCTCAACGTCATCGAGGAGGCCGCCGACCCCGGCGAGGAGTCCTGGGCCAACATCAATGCCATGGATGACCTGGTGGAGGCCGTCCTGACGACCACCGACCGCCTCGTGGTCTCCGCCCTGGGCGGTAACGCCGCCGCGGGCGGGGTGATGCTGGCCCTGGCGGCGGACGAGGTGTGGTGCAGGGCCGGCGCGGTGCTGAACCCGCACTACCGCCTGATGGGGCTGTTCGGCTCGGAGTACTGGACCTACACCCTCCCGCGCAGGGTGGGCACCGACACGGCCGACCGGCTCATGGACGACGCCCTGCCGGTGAGCGCGGTGACCGCACAGCGGCTGGGTCTCGTGGACCGGCTGGTCGCGTGCGGGCCGCAGGACTTCGCCGCCGAGGTCGCCGCGACGGCCGTACGGCTGGCCTCGATGCCCGCGACGCAGGCGCGGATCGCCGCCAAGAAGGCCGACCGGGAGCGCGACGAGACGGTCCGGCCCCTGGCCTCGTACCGGCAGGAGGAGCTGGTCCGGATGCACCGCGTCTTCTTCGACCCGGACGCGCCGTACCACGCCCTGCGCCGCGCGTTCGTCCGCAAGGAACCGTCGGCGGGCACCCCACCACACCTGGCCTCGGGGCTGCCGGGGAGGCACGGGGAGGTTGCGCGCCGTCCGGGCGACAGCGTCACCGGAATGGCGTCTCGTAAGGCCGCACCGGGACCGGATGGCTGTTAGCAAGAGAGCAGTACCCCGAAATGCAGGCTTCGTTGTTTACCTCCCAGAGGAGGCATCCACGTGGATGCAGCATCGCCGACCACGGTCGACACAGTGGGCGCGTCCAGCGCGGCCGACAAGGAAGAGTCACCGATCCACATCCTCTGGATCAACGCGGGTCTGAGCTGCGACGGCGACTCGGTGGCGCTGACCGCCGCGATGCAGCCCAGCATCGAGGAGATCGTCCTCGGCGTGCTGCCCGGACTGCCCAAGATCGCGGTCCACTGGCCGTTGATCGACTTCGAGTCCGGTCCGGTGGGCGGCGCGGACACCTTCATCGAGTGGTTCTTCAAGGGCGAGCGCGGCGAGATCGACCCCTTCGTCCTGGTGATCGAGGGGTCCGTCCCCAACGAGTCGATCAAGCGCGAAGGGTACTGGTGCGGCTTCGGCGACAACCCGCAGACCGGCCAGCCCATCACCACCAGTGAGTGGATCGACCGGCTGGCGCCCAAGGCCCTGGCCGTCGTCGCCATCGGCACGTGTGCCACCTACGGCGGCATCCACGCGATGGCCGGCAACCCGACCGGTGCCATGGGTGTGCCCGACTACCTGGGATGGGACTGGAAGTCCAAGGCCGGCATCCCGATCGTCTGTGTGCCCGGCTGCCCGATCCAGCCGGACAACTTCTCGGAGACCCTGACCTATCTGCTCTACCAGGCAGCCGGGGCCGCTCCGATGATCCCGCTGGACGACAAGCTGCGTCCGACCTGGCTGTTCGGCGCCACCGTGCACGAGGGCTGCGACCGAGCCGGCTACTACGAGCAGGGCCAGTTCGCGCTCTCGTACGACTCGCCCAAGTGCCTGGTGAAGCTCGGCTGCTGGGGCCCCGTCGTGAAGTGCAACGTGCCCAAGCGCGGCTGGATGAACGGCATCGGCGGCTGTCCCAACGTCGGCGGCATCTGCATCGCCTGCACCATGCCGGGCTTCCCCGACAAGTTCATGCCGTTCATGGACGAACCTCCCGGCGGCAAGGTCTCCAGCACCGCCAGCGGCGCGTACGGGGCCGTGATCCGCAAGCTGCGGTCGATCACCGCCAAGACCGTGGACAAGGAGCCCAAGTGGCGCCACACCGGGGACCGGCTGACCACCGGCTACCGGCCGCCCTGGTGACCTGCCCCGCACACACCCCAGCACCGCGACCATCCGACGTTCCGCCTGAGGAAGGGCACCACAGACAATGGCACCGAAGACGAAGGCGGCCGGCGACGGCAGCGGCCTGGTGGAGATGGCCTGGGATCCGATCACCCGGATCGTGGGCAGCCTCGGCATCCACACGAAGATCGACTTCAAGCAGAAGAGGGTCGCCGAGTGCTACAGCACCTCGTCGGTCTTCCGCGGCTACAGCGTCTTCATGCGCGGCAAGGACCCCCGCGACGCGCACTTCATCACCAGCCGCATCTGCGGCATCTGCGGTGACAACCACGCCACCTGCTCGGTGTACACGCAGAACATGGCCTACGGCGTGAAGCCGCCGCACCTCGCCGAGTGGATCATCAATCTCGGTGAGTCGGCGGAGTACATGTTCGACCACAACATCTTCCAGGAGAACCTGGTCGGGGTCGACTACTGCGAGAAGATGGTCCGCGAGACCAACCCGGGCGTCCTGGAGCTGGCCGAGCGCACCGAGGCGCCGCACGCCGGCGAGCACGGCTACCGCACGATCGCCGACATCATGCGGTCCCTCAACCCCATCGAGGGCGAGTTCTACCGCGAGGCCCTCCAGGTCAGCCGCTACACCCGCGAGATGTTCTGTCTCATGGAGGGCCGCCATGTGCACCCCTCCACCCTCTACCCGGGTGGTGTCGGCACCATCGCCTCCGTCCAGCTCTTCACGGACTACCTCAGCCGCCTCATGCGCTACGTGGAGTTCATGAAGCGGGTCGTGCCCCTGCACGACGACCTGTTCGACTTCTTCTACGAGGCCTTGCCCGGGTACGAGGAGGTCGGCCGCCGCAGGGTGATGCTCGGCTGCTGGGGAGCGCTCAACGACCCCGAGTACTGCGACTTCACCTACGCCAACATGACCGACTGGGGCCGGCGGATGTTCGTCACCCCCGGCATCATCGTTGACGGCAAGCTGGTCACCAACGACCTCACCGAGATCAACCTCGGCATCCGGATCCTGCTGGGCAGTTCCTACTACGAGGACTGGCAGGGCCAGGAGCAGTTCGTCACCCGTGACCCGCTCGGCAACCCGGTCGACCCCCGGCACCCGTGGAACCAGCACACCATCCCCGCCCCGCAGAAGCGCGACTTCAACGGCAACTACAGCTGGGTGATGTCCCCGCGCTGGTTCGACGGCAAGGACTACCTGGCGCTGGACACCGGCGGCGGCCCCATCGCCCGCCTGTGGTCCACGGCGCTGTCCGGTCTTGTCGACACCGGATACGTCAAGGCCACCGGTCACAGCGTCGTCATCAACCTGCCGCGCACCATGACCAAGCCCGAGACCAGGTTCGAGTGGAAGATCCCGAAGTGGAGCAACGCGCTGGAGCGCAACCGCGCCCGCACGTACTTCCAGGCCTACACCGCCGCCATCGCGCTGCACTTCGCGGAGAAGGGCCTGGAGGAGGTCCGCGCCGGACGCACCCAGACCTGGGAGAAGTTCGAGGTGCCGGACGAGAGCATCGGCGTCGGCTTCACCGAGGCCGTACGCGGCGTCCTCTCGCACCACATGGTGATCCGGGACGGCAAGATCGCCAACTACCACCCCTACCCGCCGACCCCGTGGAACGCCAGCACCCGGGACACCTTCGGCACCCCCGGCCCGTACGAGGACGCGGTGCAGAACACGCCGATCTTCGAGGAGAACCCGCCGGAGAACTTCAAGGGCATCGACATCATGCGGGCCGTGCGCAGTTTCGACCCCTGCCTGCCGTGCGGCGTCCACATGTACGTGGGCGAGGGCAAGACCGTACAGAAAATGCACATGCCCACCGGCCTGAGCGGTCTGGCCGGATGAGCGCGGTACACGCGGAGCAGGCCGGGCGGCGCGTCGAAGAGGTACTCGATCGACTCGCCGCCACCGGGGACCGCGAGGTCGCCGCGGCGGCCGAGGAACTGGTGCGCGTCCTGATGGACTTCTACGGCGGCGGCCTGGCCCGGATCGTCGAGCTGCTCGACGCCGGCCCGCTGGCCCAGCTCCTCGGCGACGAGCTGGTCTCCAGCCTGCTGGTCCTGCACGGGCTGCACCCCGAGGACCGCGACACCCGGATCGCGCGGGCTCTGGGGACCGTAAGCCAACACGCCGTTGAGGTCGCGGAGTTCGACGAGGTAACCGGCACCCTGCGGTTGCGGTCCGCCGCAGCCGGAGGGTGCGGCTGCGGCAGCACCGGCGGGGCTGTCCAGCAGGAGGTCCAGGACGCCCTGGCCTGCTTCGCGCCGGAGGTGACCGCGGTGGAGCTGGAAACGGTGGCGGCAGAGCGGGAGCCGGTGCTGCTCCAGATCGGCCGGCCGTCGCCGGTGGAGGCACCGTGAGCGCATCGCAGGCGTGGCCTCAGCGCCCCGCCCCGGCCCCCGGTCCCCGGGGCCTGCGCCGGTTCGCGGCGCCGCGTCCGCCCCGGCAGGAGCGGTGCGAACTGTGCGGTGTGCTGGTGGCCGAGGACAGCCACCGGCATCTCGTCGACACCGAGAAGCGCTCACTGGCCTGCGCGTGCACGCCGTGCGGCATGCTCTTCGAAGTGCCGGGCGCCGCGCACGGCCGCTTCCGGACCGTTCCCGACCGCTACCTGGCCGACCCCGACCACCGTCTCGACGACGGCGCGTGGGAGCTCCTGCAGATCCCGGTCGGCGTCGCCTTCTTCTTCCGCAACGCCGCGCTGGACCGCCTGGTCGCGCTCTACCCCAGCCCGGCCGGCGCAACGGAAAGCGAACTCGACGACTCGACCTGGCAGGCCGTGCTCGGCGACAGCCCCCTGGCCGCACTGCTCGAACCCGACGTGGAGGCCCTGCTGTTGCGCCGCTCGAACGGACGCGTCGAGTGCTATCTCGTCCCCATCGACATCTGCTACGAGCTGGTCGGCCGGATGCGACTGCTCTGGCAGGGATTCGACGGCGGGGCGGAGGCCCGGGCCGACCTGGACGCGTTCTTCGAACACGTCAGGCGACGCGCCCGGACGCCGGGGGAGGGGAACCGGCCGTGACGGAGTTCTCCTTCACCTGCACCGGCGTACGCGCCGACCCGTACGCCGCCGGACCCACCCTGGTCTTCCGGCTGCGCATCACCGCGTCCGGGCACTCCCCGGTCCACGCCCTCATGCTGCGCTGCCAGATCCGTATCGAGCCCGCCCGGCGCGCCTACGAACCCGCGGAGGCCGACGGGCTGGCGGACCTCTTCGGTGAGCGCTCGCGCTGGGGCAGCACGCTCCAGCCGGTGCAGTTCGCCCTGGTCCCGCTGATGGTCCCCAGCTTCACGGGGGAGACCGAGATCGACCTCGTCGTGCCCTGCACCTACGACATGGACGTCGCCGCGACCCGGTACGCCGACGCCCTGGTCGCTGGTGACGTGCCGCTGCTGATGCTCTTCTCCGGCACCGCGTTCACCGGCGCCGCCGGTTTCCGCGTCGAACCGGTGCCCTGGGACCGGGAGGCGACCTGCCGGATGCCGGTGGCGGTGTGGCAGGAGATGGTCGAGCAGCACTTCCCCGGTTGCGGCTGGCTCCGGCTGCCCCGCGAGACGATGGACGCGCTGCTCGCCTTCCGCTCGGGGCGGGCACTGCCGTCCTGGGAGGCGACCGTACAGGCGCTGCTGGACGCCGCTGACGTCCCGGATTCCCCGCCGCCGGCCCGCGCCGCCCTGTCGCGCGTCGCCGCGTCGCGCGTCAGCGAGAGGACGGCGCCGTGACGACCTCCGAGCTCGCCCCGGAGCTGGAAGCCCGCTTCGCCGTCGCCCGGCAGGTCGCCGACGCCGTCCTCTTCGAGGGCTACGTGCTGTACCCGTACCGGGCCTCGGCGGCCAAGAACCGGATGCGCTGGCAGTTCGGCGTGCTCGTACCGCCCGCCTGGGGCGCCGAGCACGACGAGCACGAGTTCCAGCACACCGAATGCCTGATGGAACCCAAGGCGGGCGCGACGGTGGCGGCCGAGCTGCGGTTCCTGCACGCCCAGCGCCGTACGGTGCAACAGGCGCGGGAGGACGGGACCTTCGAGACCGTTGACGAACTGCATCTGCCCGACCGCGTCATCGTGCCCTGGGACGAGGGCGCCGAGGAACGGGTCACCGTGCTCACCACCGTCACCGAGCTGGCCGGCGACGGAATCGCCGTCCCCTTTACCCGTGCGGCGCGCGAGGAGACCGAGCCGGTCCTCGACGCGGACGGCCGGCAGGTGGGCCGGCTCGTCCGGCGTCGCGAGGAGATCAACGGTGTCGTGCGGCTGTCGGCCGGTGAGATCAGCGGCCCTTACCGCACGATGCGGCTGACCGCCGTCGTGGAGAACACCAGCACCTGGGCGCCGGACAGCCCCGGCGCCGACCGCGACGCCGCCCTGGCCCACTCGCTGGTCGCCAGCCACCTCATGCTGGGGCTCGGCGCCGGCTCGTTCCTGTCGATGACCGACCCGCCCGAGTGGGCCAAGGGCGCGGTCGCGTCCTGCCGGAATCTGCACACCTGGCCGGTGCTGGCCGGCGAACCCGGCCGCGCGGACCTGGTGCTGTCCTCCCCGATCATCCTGGAGGACCACCCCGCCATCGCCCCGGAGAGCCCGGGGGCGCTGTACGACTCCACCGAGATCGACGAGATCCTCGCGCTGCGCACGGCGGCCCTCACCGACCAGGAGAAGCGCGAGGCCCGGGGCACCGACGATCGGGCGGCCGCCGTGATCGACCTGGCCGACTCGATGCCCCCCGAGGTCCTGGAGCGCCTGCACGGCGCCGTACGGGCCCTGCGGGAGGTCACCGAACCGGGTGTCACGGCGTCCCGTACCGGCCCTGAGGACATCACGGAGCTGTCGGACGGACCGGGCGTGGTCCGACCCGACACCCCGTGGTGGGACCCGGCGGCCGACGCCTCCGTCGACCCGCTCCGGGACCGGATCCTGGTGGACGGTCAGTCCGTGGGCGCGGGCAGCCGCGTGCTGCTGCGGCCCGGCCTGCGGCGCACCGACGCCCAGGACCTCTTCCTCCACGGCCGCAGCGCGCAGGTCGAGGCGGTCCTGCACGACGTGGACGGGGGAGTGCACCTCGCGGTGACCGTGGAGGGCGACCCGGGCGCCGACATCCTGCGCGAGCAGGGTCGCTTCCTGTACTTCCAGCCCGACGAGGTCGCCCCCCTGACTTCCCTGGAGGACGCGTGAGCCTTCCAACGGAGCCAACGGAGCCCACGGAGACCCCCCGGATCCTGGTCGCCGGGGTCGGCAACATCTTCCTCGGCGACGACGGATTCGGCGTGGAGACGGCACGGCGGCTGGCCACACAGTCGCTGCCCGACCACGTCGAGGTGGTGGACATCGGCGTCCGGGGCGTACACCTCGCCTACCAGCTCCTCGACGGATACGACAAGCTCATCCTGATCGACGCCACCGCACGCGGCGGCGAGCCCGGGACGCTGTATCTGATCGAGGCGGGTTCGTCCGGCGGCACCGGGGGCCCGGAGTCGCCGGGGGCCGTGCTCGACGGTCACCGCATGACCCCCGACGCGGTCCTGGCCCTGCTGGACACCCTGTGCGCCGGCACCGGCGCGAGCCCGCCCCGGCGCACGGTGGTGGTGGGCTGCGAGCCCGCCGACGTCGAGGAGGGCATCGGCCTGAGCACCCCCGTTTCCCGCGCGGTGCCCGACGCCGTACGGCTGGTCCTGCGCATCCTGCGGGACGAGGAGCAGCAAGCGCCCGCGCCGCGGGCCGTGGCCGGACCGGCCACGAACTAGGGAGAGGAACGCCCACCATGAAGAAGAGGAAAGTCATCACCGGCAGTGCGGCCGCTGCCGCACTCACCGCTCTCGGCGCCCTCGCCGCGGCGTCCGTGCCCGACATCAAGCGATACCTGCGCATGCGCAGGATGTAACGCCTCCGCGCTGCACCGAACGACGTACCCGGCCACGCCGTGTCGGCGCGCCAGACGTCCGGCCACCGGACCCCGCCGTGTAATGGAGCCCGGCGGACTAGGGGCCTGTCCGGCCGATCTCTGTGGCGTCGCGTGCCTCCCCCAGCCTGGCGGCTGGGTGGGGGTCCTCCCCCTGGCTTCGCCGGGGGCACCCCCACCGGCCGAAGGCTGGTGGGGGTGCCCCCGGACGGAGTCTGGGGGAGAGTGCCCCCAGGCACCGGCGCTCGCGGCGTTGCCGAAATGCCCTAGTAGCTCCGCTACGAGGGCAGTCCGGCGCCTTGCGATCACAGTCGCCAGACCCCGCTCCTTCTCCCACGGAGATCGGCCGGACAGGCCCTAACCGCACCGGACGGAGACCGATGCACGAGATGTCCATCGCCATGGCTGTCGTCGGCCAGGTGGAGGAGGCGGCACGGACGGCCGGCGCCACGGCGGTCAGCAGCGTCCGGCTCCAGGTGGGCGAACTGGCCGGGGTGGTCCCCGACGCGCTGTCCTTCTGCTTCGAACTGGCCTGCACCGGGACCGTCCTGGAAGGCGCCGAACTCGTCGCCGAACCCGTGCCGGCCCGCGCCCGCTGTGAGCCCTGCGCGGACGAGTGGGCGGTCGGCATGCCGCCGCAGCTGAGCTGCCCGGTGTGCGGTGAGCCGACCGCCGAACTGCTCTCGGGCCGCGAGCTGCAGATCGTCAGCGTGCGCTGGGAGGACGGCCGGCCGCACGAACGCACCCGCGAACCGATCTCCGAGGAGCGCTGAACCATGTGCCGAGTGGTCGATCTGCAGCAGGCGGTACTCGCCAAGAACGACGCGTCCGCGCAGAGCCTGCGCGCGGAGCTGGCAGCCCGTGGCACCACCGTCGTCAACCTGCTCTCCAGCCCCGGAAGCGGGAAGACCGCCCTGCTGGAGCGCGAACTGGTCCTGGCGCGGGAGCGGGGAGTGCCCGTCGCCGCGCTCACCGCCGACCTCGCCACCGAGAACGACGCCCTGCGTCTGGCCCGTTCCGGCGTTCCGGTCAAGCAGGTGCTCACCGACGGGCTGTGCCATCTGGAGGCGGGGATGCTGGGCGGGCACCTAGACGGGTGGCTGCCCGAGGGGACCCGGCTGCTGTTCGTGGAGAACGTCGGCAACCTCGTCTGCCCGGCCTCGTACGACCTCGGGGAGTCGTTGAGGGTGGTGCTCGCCTCGGTGACCGAGGGCGAGGACAAGCCGCTGAAGTACCCCACCGCCTTCGGACTTGCGCACCTGGTGGTGGTCACCAAGACCGATATCGCCGCCGCTGTCGACTTCGACGAGGCGGCCTTCCGCGCCAATGTCCAGCAGGTCAACCCCGGCGTGGAGGTCGTTCTGACCTCCGCCCGCGGTGGCGTGGGACTTGGCGCCCTGCTCGACCGGGCGCTGGCGGCCGGGGAAGGCGCCGCAGTCCACACACCGGTCATGGCCGCCCCACCTGCGCATACGCATACGGACCACACGCACACCCACGCCGCCGTGGCGCAGACCCGGCCGTGACCACCCCGCAGCCCGGCGCCGCCCTGGTCGAGACGACGCTGCGCCGACGCGTCACCGTCCGGGGCGTCGTGCAGGGCGTCGGCTTCCGGCCCTTCCTGTACACCCTCGCCACCGGTCTCGGCCTGGCCGGGCATGTCACCAACACCGGCGAGGGAGTGGTCGCGGAGGTCGAGGGCGCGCCGGCTGCCGTGGGCCTGTTCTGCGACGGGATCGTGGCGGGCGCGCCACCACTGGCGGTGGTGGAGTCCGTCGACCACCGGGAGCTCGCTCCCCAGGGCGGCGCCGGGTTCGCCATCGTCGCCTCGCACAGCAACGGGCCGGCCCGCACGCTGGTCTCCCCGGACGTGGCCACCTGCGCCGCCTGCCTGGGCGAACTGGCCGACCCCGCTGACCGGCGCCACCGCCACCCCTTCATCACCTGTACGCACTGCGGGCCCCGGTTCACCATCGTCACCGGCCTGCCGTACGACCGCGCCCACACGACGATGGCCGGCTTCCCCATGTGCGGCGCCTGCGCCCGCGAGTACACCGACCCGTCCGACCGCCGCTTCCACGCCCAGCCGGTCGCCTGCCACGACTGCGGACCGCGCCTGCGGCTGCTGCCCACGGCCGGACCGGACCCGGCCGACCCGGTCGCCGAGGCCCGCCGGATGCTGGCGGACGGCGCGATCCTCGCCATCAAGGGCCTCGGCGGCTACCACCTCGCCTGCGACGCCACCAACTCCCGGGCCGTGGAGCTGCTGCGCCGCCGCAAGGCCCGTGGCGACAAGCCGTTCGCCCTGATGGTCCGCGACATCGCCGAGGTCGAGCAACTGGCGCATGTCGGGCCCGAGGAACGGGAGTTGCTCACCGGTGCCGTACGGCCCATCGTGCTGCTGCGCCGCCGCGGCGGCGCCAACCGGTTGGACGCAGTCGCCCCGGGCAGCCCCGACCTGGGCGTGATGCTTCCGTACACCCCCGTGCACCACCTCCTGCTCGGCCTGCCGGGTGACCCCGCCGGACCGCGCCTGCTCGTCATGACCAGCGGAAACCTGGCCGGTGAGCCGATCGTCACCGACGACGCGGAGGCCTTGGACCGGCTGGCCCACCTGGCCGACGCCTGGCTCACGCATGACCGTCCGATCCATGTGCCGTGCGACGACTCCGTGGTGCGGGTCTGCGACGGCGAGCCGCTGCTCGTACGCCGGGCCCGTGGCTACGCCCCGCTGCCGATCACGCTGCCCTTGCCGGTGCGGCCGGCGCTCGCGGCCGGGGGCGACCTGAAGAACGCCTTCTGTCTCGCCGAGGGGCGCCGGGCCTGGCTGTCCGCCCACATCGGCGACATGGACGACCTCGCCACCCAACAGGCCTTCGAACGCGCCGAACAGCAACTGGAAACCATCACCGGAGTGCGCCCCGGGCTCCTGTCCGCCGACCAGCACCCCGGCTACCGCTCCGCCCAATGGGCCCTGCGTAACGCCGAAGGACGGCCGGTGGTCCGCGTACAGCACCATCACGCGCACATCGGCGCCGCGATGGCAGAACACGGCCTCGACGGCGGCCGCCAGGTCATCGGCGTCGCCTTCGACGGCACCGGATACGGCGACGACGGGGCGGTGTGGGGCGGAGAGTTCCTGCTGGCGGACTACGACGGCTACCGGCGGTTCGCCCACCTCGCATACGTACCGCTGGCGGGCGGGGACGCCGCCGTACGCCGTCCGTATCGGATGGCGCTGGCCCATCTGCGCGCGGCGGGCATCGACTGGTCGCCGGACCTGCCCTGCGTGGCGGCCTGCCCGCCCGACGAGAGCCGGCTGCTGGACCGTCAGCTGGAGCGGAATCTGAACTGCGTCCCGACGTCCAGCATGGGCCGGCTGTTCGACGCCGTGTCGTCCCTGGCGGGCGTGTGCCACCGGGCGGGTTACGAGGCGCAGGCCGCCGTCGAACTCGAAGCCGCGGCACTGGCCGCCGCCGGGGATGCCGGGCCGGGCTACGACTTCGCGCTGCGGTCCCCGGCAACAGGCGACCCGGGCGTGCTCACCGCCGACCCGGCACCCGTACTGGCGGCGGCCGTCGACGACCTGCGCGCGGGCACCCCGCCGGCCGTCATCGCGGCACGCTTCCACGCGGCGGTCGCCGGACTCGTCGGCAGGACCTGTGCCCTGGCCCGCGAGCGGCACGGCCTGGACACCGTCGCGCTGACCGGCGGGGTGTTCGCCAACACGCTGCTGTCCTCCGCCTGCGCGAGGGCGCTGCGGGAGAACGGCTTCACCGTCCTGCGCCATCACCGGGTGCCCCCGAACGACGGGGGACTGGCACTCGGCCAGGTCCTCGTGGCGGCGCGCGCCACCGACTGACAACGCACCACCCACAGCGAGGAGAACCCCCATGTGCCTGGCGGTACCCGGCAGAGTTCTGGAGATCGAGGAACGGGACGGCACCCGCATGGCCACCGTCGACTTCGGCGGCGTGGTCAAGGAGGTGTGCCTGGAGTACCTGCCGGACCTGCAGGTCGGCGAGTACGCCATCGTCCACGTGGGATTCGCCCTGCAACGACTGGACGAGGAGTCGGCCAAACAGACCCTGGAGCTGTTCTCCCAACTCGGGGTGCTCCAGGAGGAGTTCGGCGACCCGTGGGAACTGGCCGCCGAGGCGAGCGGATCGCCCTGGCCCGGCGGCAGCGACGCACCGCAGGAGGCACAGAAGTGAAGTACATCGACGAGTTCCAGGACCCCGAGCTGGCCCGCCGGCTGTTGGAGGAGATCCACGCCACCGTGACCAGGCCGTGGGCGCTGATGGAGGTCTGCGGGGGCCAGACACACACGATCATCCGGCACGGCATCGACCAACTCCTCCCGGATCAGGTGGAGTTGATCCACGGTCCCGGCTGCCCGGTGTGCGTCACCCCGCTGGAGGTCATCGACAAGGCGCTGCAGATCGCCTCCCGTCCCGACGTCATCTTCTGCTCGTTCGGCGACATGCTCCGCGTCCCGGGCACCGGCCGTGACCTCTTCCGGGTCCGCAGCGAGGGCGGCGACGTACGGGTCGTCTACTCACCGCTCGACGCCTTGCGCATCGCCCAGCAGAACCCGGACCGCGAGGTGGTGTTCTTCGGCATCGGCTTCGAGACCACCGCGCCGCCCAACGCCATGACGGTGTATCAGGCACGCAAGCTCGGCATCAAGAACTTCAGCCTGCTGGTCTCCCACGTACGGGTGCCTCCGGCGATCGAGGCGATCATGCAGTCGCCGGACTGCCGGGTGCAGGCGTTCCTCGCCGCCGGGCATGTGTGCAGCGTCATGGGCATCGGGGAGTACCCGGAGCTGGCCGAAAGGTACCGGGTCCCGATCGTGGTGACCGGATTCGAGCCGCTGGACATCCTCGAAGGCGTACGCCGGACCGTCCAGCAGCTGGAGCGCGGCGAGCACACCGTCGACAACGCCTATCCGCGTGCTGTGCAACCGGGGGGCAATCCGGAGGCCCTGGCCATGCTGGACGACGTCTTCGAGGTGACCGACCGGGCCTGGCGTGGCATCGGCGTCATTCCGCAGAGCGGCTGGCGGCTGTCCCCCCGGTACCGGGACTACGACGCCGAGCACCGCTTCTCGGTGACCGGCATCGACACCCGTGAGCCCGCCGAGTGCCGCAGCGGCGAGGTCCTGCAGGGCCTGCTGAAGCCCCATGAGTGCGAGGCCTTCGGCACCACCTGCACCCCGCGCAACCCGCTCGGGGCCACCATGGTCTCCAGCGAGGGCGCGTGCGCCGCCTACTACCTCTACCGGCGGCTGGACATCCCGAACGCAAGCCCGCTGGAGGCGAGCCCCGTTGTCTGAGACCACCACGACCGGCGCACCGGATCTCACGGCGTGGATCTGCCCGGCTCCGCTGCGCGACCACCCCCGCGTCGTGATGGGCCACGGCGGTGGCGGAGCGCTGTCCGCCGAGCTGGTCCAGCACGTCTTCGCGCCCGCCTTCGGTGGACCGGCGCTGTCGCAGCTCGGCGACTCCGCGCAGGTCTCGCTGGGCGGCGCGCGGCTCGCCTTCTCCACCGACTCCTTCGTGGTGCGGCCGCTGTTCTTCCCCGGCGGCAGCATCGGCGACCTCGCGGTCAACGGCACCGTCAACGACCTGGCCATGAGCGGCGCCCGGGCCGCGTACCTGTCCTGCGGCTTCATCCTGGAGGAGGGCGTCGAGGTCTCCGTCGTCGCGCAGGTGGCCGAGGCACTCGGCGCGGCAGCGCGCTCCGCGGGTGTCGAGGTCGTGACCGGGGACACCAAGGTCGTCGAGGCCGGTCACGGGGACGGCGTCTTCATCAACACCGCGGGGATCGGGCTCATCCCGGCGGATGTGGACCTGCGGCCGCAGCGGGTCGTCCCCGGGGACGTCGTCATCGTCAGCGGCGCGATCGGCGTCCACGGTGTGGCGATCATGAGCGTCCGCGAGGGGCTGGAGTTCGGCGTGGAGATCCAGAGTGACTGCGCCGCGCTGGGCGGGCTGGTGGAGGCCATGCTCGCGGTCACTCCTGACCTGCACGTACTGCGCGATCCCACCCGCGGTGGGCTGGCCGCCGCCCTCAACGAGATCGCGGCCGCCTCCGGCACCGGCGTGGTCATCCAGGAACGCATCGTCCCCGTCCCGCCGACCGTGAGCAACGCCTGCGCGATCCTGGGGCTCGACCCGATGTACGTCGCCAATGAGGGCAAGCTGGTCGCCTTCGTCCCGCGCGAGCACGCCGACGCGGTTCTGGACGCGATGCGCGCCCACCCCCTGGGGGCCGAGGCCGCGGTCATCGGTGAGGCGGTGGAGACGCACCCCGGCATGGTGGTCGCCCGCACCGGCCTGGGCGGCACGCGGGTGGTCGACATGCCGATCGGGGAGCAGCTGCCCCGGATCTGCTGACCGGGCGTTGCCGGGCGGCGCCGGCCTGCAGGGCGGCGGCTTTCAGTGCCGGGGCCCGGCAGGCCGGCGCGTACCCGTTTACCCGGTGACGCGCTTACCCGCGGCTATCCGGGGCGGCGCCTGCCCTTCGGCTGCTGCGGGTCCACGCCGGTGAACGCCTCGGCGTCCTTGGTGCCGCTGGGGCGCTGCGACCGGCCCCTGCGGCCCGTTTCGCGCATGCCCTCCTCCGGCTCCTTGGCGTACTCCTCGCCCCGGCGGCTGTCGCTCTTCGCGACCTCGCCGGGGACTTCTTTGTTCTCCTCCTTGGACATTTTCCTGCCCGAGCCCCTCCCAGGGGCGTGCTCGTCGGGGTGGAAGGAGCGACGGGCACCGGGGTTGTCCTGCTGCGCACCGGTCGCGTCGACGTCCGGCGCCCAGCCGTGCTGCTTGGTCCCCTTATGGCGGCTCGGGCCCTCGCCGTGCGAGGGCTGGGACGGCTTCGGCTTCTCGGCCATGAGCTGGTCCTTCCTTCGGATACTCGAAGCCTGCCACCGAGAAGCAAATCAGTCATATCGGGCATAACCGGCCGAGTGATGGACATGATGGGCGACGCGGGGGAAAGTCGACAGGAGGCTGCGACATGGCCGGCTGGCATGTACGGGACTACATCCCGGACGATCTCGAAGCGGTCGTTCGGCTCGACTCCGAGAGCGGCACCAGCGACCGGGCCCCCGTGTTCCGACTGTCCGACGTCGTCGCCGCCCTGCAGGCGCTCCAGCCCACCGTCGTCGCCGTGGCCGACGGCCACCTTGTGGGCGCGGCTGTGGGCCGTCTGGAGGGCGACCGGGCTTGGGTGCTGCGGATCAGCCTGCACCCGGCCTGGCGCAACCTGGGCATGGGCACCGCGCTGCTGGCGGCGCTGGAGCACCGCTTGCAGGGGGCCGGGGCCAGACTCCTGGCGGCGGTGCTTCCGGACGACGAGACCGGCACCACGGCGCTGCGCAACTCCGGGTTCCTTCCGCGCGAGGGGATGACCTATTTCGAGAAGCCGCAGTCGGTGACCGCGCAGGACGTGGTTCTGCTGTCCTCGCTGGGTGCGGTGATGCCGATGGCCGGGCTGTGGGGGCGGCTGGCGGGCATGGCCAAGGAGAAGCAACTGATCGAACGCCGGCTGGTCCTCCCGCTGGCCCACCCCGAGCTCGCGGCCCAGCATGGTGTCGAGCCGCCCCGGGCGGTCGTCCTGTTCGGGCCGCCCGGAACCGGCAAGAGCACCTTCGCCAAGGCCGTCGCCGGCAGGCTGGGATGGCCGTTCGTGGAGTTCTTCCCGTCCCGCCTCGCCCTGGAGGGCGGAATCGCATCCGGGCTGAGCCGGCGTTTCGACGAGGTCGCCCACCTCGACCACGTCCTCGTCTTCATCGACGAGGTCGAGGAGGTCGCCGCCGCCCGCAACGACGCCGACCTCGCCTCGGTCGGCGTCGTCAACGAACTGCTCACGTCCATCGTCAAGTTCCGGGACCGCGACAACCGGCTGCTGATCTGCGCCACCAACAATGTGGCGGCCCTCGATCCCGCGTTCCTGCGGCACGGCCGCTTCGACTACGTGCTGCCGGTCGGCCCGCCCGACGAGACGGCGCGGTGCGCACTGTGGTCCAGCTACCTCGCCTCGGCTGCGACCGACGCCGACATCCCGGCCCTCGCCGACGCCAGCGAGGGCTTCACCCCCGCCGACATCGCGCAGGCCGCCCGTACCGTCGCCCAGACCGTCTTCGAGCGCACCCTCGACAGCGGCGAACGGGCTCACCCCACCACCGCGGACTACCTGCGCACCATCAGCCGGACCCGCCCCACCGTGACCGGTGAAATGGCCGCGCAATTCGCCGACCACACCAGCCGATTCGGCCGCACCTGAACTGCCGCCTCGGAGGTATTGATACGGTCCCGCCATGGCTGGAGCACACGGAGCATCGCGGGATACCGTCACCGCGGCCGACGTCGAGTACGCCGTCCGCCTGGCGGTCACCGCCCTGCGCGGGGCGGAGGCGCCGGACTGGAGCGCCAAGGCCGGTTCGCTGGAGTGGGACTGCTGGGAGACGGTCGAGCACCTTGCCGACGACCTGTTCTCCTACGCCGCCCAACTGGGCCCGGAGAAGCCGCCGTTGGACACGCACGTCCCGTTCGCCTGGAGCCGCAAGAAGCCGGGCGGCCCGGCGAACGCCGTCTTCGCGGACCGCGACGCCGGCACGGACGGCCTGTTGCAGGTACTGGAAGCCAGCGGCGCCCTGCTGACGGCCATCGTGCGTACCAAGCCGCCGACGGTGAGGTCGCACCACGTCTTCGGCGCGGCCGACCCCGAAGGCTTCGCCGCCATGGGCATCGTCGAGACCCTGGTGCATACGCACGACATTGCCGAGGGCCTCGGTATCGACTGGGCTCCCGACGCCGACCTGTGCGACCGGGTGCTGGCCAGGCTCTTCCCCGACGCCCCCGCCGACACCGACCGCTGGTGCACCCTCCTGTGGGCCACCGGCCGCGCGGAACTCCCCGGCCGACCACGCCTCACCAAATGGCGCTGGCACGGCACGCCCCCCGGCGACCTACCGCGCGCCGGGCAGTGATTCGTCACGGTCGCCCGGTCGGGCGGGGGAGGGCACCGAGGAGGCCACCACGGAACTCCCGGGGATGCGGCCGCGGTTGCGGTTGCGGCGGAAGCGGTGACCGGTGAAGACCACAGCCGCTACCGCCGCCACGCCTACGACCGCGGTGATCGCCACGTTGTTCAGAAGGCCTCCGGCGGCGGCGCCGAGGAAGTACCCCACCAGGACGCTGCCCGTGCCCCAGATGAGGGCGGCGGCGACGGTGGAGGGGAGGAACCGCCGGTAGGGCATGCCGGCCGCGCCCGCCGCGAAGGGGAGGAAGGACCGTACGAAGCCGACGAAGCGGCCGGTGAAGACGGCGGTGCCGCCGTGGCGCAGCAGGAAGTCGTGTGCCCGTTGCCTGCCGGTGCGCAGCACGGAGAGGTCTCGCAGGCGTCGGGCCAGGCGCCACCGCGCCGTCCGCCGCCGCATCCGCTCGGCGGTCCGGCTGTGGACGGACCAGCGGCCGACCCAGTAGCCGACCGAGTCACCCACGATGCTGCCGGTGATGACCACCGTGCCCAGGCCGATCACGTCGAGGTGACCGGCGCCGGCTATGGCGGCGGCGATAAGGACCAGGGTTTCACCGGGGAGGACGAGGCCGATGAAGACGCTGGTCTCAGCCATGGTGAGGACGAACACCAGGACGTAGGCCCATACGCCGATAGACTCGACGAATCCGGCGGGTATCACCGGGCCCGCCCGGCCGGTCCGGGCGGCGCGTCATTGCCTGCGGCGGGAGCGTCTTCGCCGTCCATGCCGCCTCCTGTCGCAGCGGAGCCTCCCCGGCGGCGCCGTGGAACGTCCGGGCCCAGTATCGCGGGCCTATATGGATTGTACCCTCCATTTAGCCTTCGGGGCAGGCCAATTCGATCTGCGTGGACTGTGCCCGGTGGGCCATCATGATCCGGTTCATCTGCACGGGGGTCGGCGCCGCCGGCAAGGGCCCGGAGTGGTCGCCTCGAGCGTGGAAGGCCTGCAACTGATAGGCGACCAGCCGTCGCCAGGCGTGCGGCGCCACATCCCTGGTGACCCGCAGGATGCCCGCGTTGGCCATCAGGAGGAGGGGGACGTCCTCCGGGGTGAAATCCTCGCGGAGGACGCCCTCCTCCTGGGCTCGCTGTACGAGGGTGTGGAGGGCGGCCTTGGCCCGGTCCCGCAGGGCCAGGGCTTCCGTCGAGATCGGCAGGGGCATGGTGATCACGCTGGTGAAGCCGCGGTTCTCGGCCTGCATGGCGCACATCCGCTCGACGCAGCCGCTGAATCCGGCCCAGGTGTCGGGAGCCCGGAGCGCTTCCTCCACCGTGTTGGCGTAGTCCTCCATCTTGGCCTCGTAGGTGGCCGCGATCAGCTCCTCGCGGGTCGGGAACCGGCGGTAAAGCGTCGCGATTCCCACCCCCGCACGCTCGGCGATGTCCTCCAGCGGGGCGTCCAGACCCTGCTCCGCGAACACGTCGCCGGCCGCCGAGACCAGGCGGCTGCGGTTGCGCTCGGCGTCGGCCCGCAGGGTGCGGCAGGGGGTCGCTCCGGTGTGGCCGGACTCCTGGGTCTGAGGGCTCATACTCCGATATTACGCGTTCGGAGGCCGACTTCCGGTTTCTGGGCCGACCGTACCGACCGGCTCGTAGAGCTGAAGGGCCGCCTGGATCAGCGCGTGCGCCCGGCGGATGAGGAAGCCGGCGAGCGGCAGCTCGATGAACACCGCCAACGCGGCGGACATCCATATGTCAAAGGTGCCGAAGGCGAGTGACACGTCGAACCAGGTGTCGGAGGCCGACCTCCGGTCCGCGGGGGTCAGCCGTGGTCGCCGGCTGGGCGAGCAGCATCCGGAAGGTGGCGCCCTGTCCCGGAGCCGACAGCAGCTCCACCTGGCCGCAGTGCGCAGTGACCAGGGACCGGACGATGGCCAGCCCGAGGCCCGCGCCCCCTGAGCCCGGCACCCCTGACCTGACAGGCCGGCCACTGCGCGGCTAATCTCGAACGCATGTACGAGTTGCCGCCGGATCTGGAACGCCTCCGAGTGATCCGCACGTATCTTCACCTGCAGCTTGCCGCCGTCGACGCCAAGATCGAGCAAGCCGAGAGGCCCGTCGCCCGGCCAGGAGCAGACCGGCCCCCGCAGGCGTGGCGACTCCAGCACATCCCCAACCCCGACGGCGGCGCCGGCCGAGGCGTCGTGCATCGCGATCGTTGCCGCATCAAAGGCGGCGGCTGGATCGACCGGAAGGAACTGGAGCTGGCGCTCACCCTGCCCGAGGTCACCGCGTGCGGCGATTGCCACCCCGAACGCGGGCTCGAGCCGTGACCACCGTGCCGGTTGCCCTGGTGTGTGGCGCGCGGTTGTGGTTACCTGGCGGCATGACCGTGCTTGTGACCCGCCGCCACGTGGACTACGTGCGTGTCACCAGCACGGGTCGTCCCGCCGTGAGCTGACACCCCGCTACGGCCTCTGATCGTCTTGCGATCAGTTCGTTTTTTTCCTCAGCACCGCGCTGTCCGCTGCCCTTTCCGGGCCCCGGACCGCTGCCCCTGTGCCTCCTTGCCTTACCCCTGCACTCGCCACCCGTACAAGGGAGAACCATGAGCCAGCCCATCGACTCCGTCACCGCGGGACATACCCCCGACGAGGAACCGGCCGGGCCCGACACGTCGGCCTGGTCGTTCGAGACCAAGCAGATCCATGCCGGTGCCGCGCCGGACCCGACGACCGGAGCGCGGGCGGTGCCGATCTACCAGACGACGTCGTTCGTCTTCCGCGACACCCAGCACGCCGCCGACCTGTTCTCGCTCGCCGAGCCGGGGAACATCTACACCCGGATCCACAACCCCACCCAGGACGTCTTCGAGCAGCGCATTGCCGCGCTGGAGGGCGGGGTGGCGGCAGTGGCGCTGTCCTCGGGGCAGGCCGCGGAGACGCTGGCAATCCTGACGCTGGCGTCCGCCGGGGACCACATCGTCTCCAGCACCTCCCTGTACGGAGGTACGTACAACCTGTTCCGGCACACCCTGCCCAAGTTCGGCATCCAGGTGTCCTTCGTCGACGACCCGGACGACTTCGACGCCTGGCGGGCTGCGATCCAGCCCAACACCAAGGCGCTGTTCGCCGAGACGCTGGGCAATCCGCGCGGCAATGTGCTGGACGTGCGGGCGGTCGCCGACGTCGCGCACGACGCGGGCATCCCGTTGATCGTGGACAACACGGTGCCGACCCCGTACCTGCTGCGGCCGATCGAGCACGGCGCCGACATCGTGGTCCACTCGGCGACGAAGTTCATCGGCGGCCACGGCACCACCATCGGCGGCGTCGTGGTCGACGGCGGCACCTTCGACTTCGGCGCCAACGCCGAGCGCTTCCCCGACTTCAACGAGCCCGACCCCAGCTACCACGGCCTGCGCTACTGGCCGGTCCTCGGCCCGAGCGCGTTCGCCATCAAGCTGCGGGTGCAGTTGCTGCGCGACATCGGCCCGGCCATCGCGCCGCACTCCGCCTTCCTGCTGCTGCAGGGCGTGGAGACGCTGTCGCTGCGCATCGAGAGGCACTCCGCCAACGCCCAGGCACTGGCCGAATGGCTGGAGCAGCGCGACGAGGTCGCCGCTGTCCACTACCCGGGACTGCCGTCCAACCGGTGGTACGAGGCCGGGCAGCGCTACCTGCCGCGTGGCGCCGGCGCGGTGCTGGCCTTCGAACTGCGCGACGGCGTCGAGGCGGGCAAGCGCTTCGTGGACGCCGTCGAACTGTTCAGCCACCTCGCCAACATCGGCGACGTACGGAGCCTCATCATCCACCCGGCGTCCACCACCCACAGTCAGCTGGACGAGGAGCAGCTGGCGGCCACCGGCACCTCGCCGGGGCTGGTGCGGCTGTCGGTCGGCATCGAGAACCTCGCCGACCTCAAGGCGGACCTGGAGGCAGGCTTCCGCGCGGCCAAGGCCGCGTCCTGAACACCGTACCGGCCACTGCGGTCCCCCTCCCGCCGGCCTCCGGGGCCTGGCGGGAGGGGGACCCGCCCGGCCGCCGCCAGTGGCACGTACGGGAGAAGCCGCTGGCCCTGGAGGCGGGTGGCGAACTCCGGACAGTGCGGCTGGCGTACGAGACCTGGGGCCGCCTCGCGCCCGACGGCTCCAACGCCGTCCTTGTGCTGCACGCGCTCACCGGGGACAGCCATGTCGTCGGCCCGGCCGGTCCGGGCCATCCGACCGCCGGGTGGTGGGACGGGCTGATCGGACCGGGCCGGGCGCTCGACACCGACCGGTGGTTCGTCGTCGCGCCGAATGTGCTGGGCGGCTGCCAGGGCAGCACCGGCCCCTCCTCCCTCGGGCCGGACGGACGGCGCTGGGGCGGGAGCTTTCCGTATCTGACGCAGCGTGACCAGGTCGCGGCCGAGGCCGACTTGGCGGACGCCCTGGGGATCGACCGCTGGGCGCTGGTCATCGGCGGCTCGATGGGCGGCATGCGTGCCCTGGAGTGGGCCGTGTCCCACCCGGAACGTACGCAGGCGCTGCTGCTCCTCGCCTGCCCCGCCGCGGCGAGCGCCGAGCAGATCGCCTGGGCCACCATCCAGCTCCACGCCATCCGCTCCGACCCGCACTGGCGCGGCGGCGACTACCACGACGCCGCCCCGGGCCACGGACCGCACGCCGGGCTGGGCCTCGCCCGACGCCTGGCCCACGTCACCTACCGCAGCGAAGCCGAACTCCAGGCCCGGTTCGGCCGCACCCCGCAAGGCGCCGAGAACCCCTGGCACAACGGCCGCTACCAGGTGGAGTCCTACCTCGACCACCACGCCGCCAAGCTCGTACGCCGCTTCGACGCCGGCTCCTACACCGTACTGACCGAGGCCATGAACAGCCACGACATCGGCCGGGCCCGAGGCGGCACAGCCGCCGCCCTGCGCCGCGTGACCGCCCGTACCCTGGTGGCCGGAGTCGACTCCGACCGCCTCTACCCGCTCTCGCAACAGGCCGAGCTGGCGGCCGGCATCCCCGGCGCCGACCGGCTGCGGGTGATCGAATCCCCTTACGGCCACGACGGCTTCCTCATCGAAACCGACCAGGTCGCCGCACTCGTACGCGAACTCACGGGCTAGGAGGCCGCACGTGATCACCGGATGTCTCGTTGGCGACAGCTTGCGCGCTGGCTCGGTGTTCGAGCCGCGGCATCTGCGGATCCGCAGGATCACGCGGCTCAACCTATCAGCCGGTGCCGTATCCGGTCAGCCGCAGATCTGGACGGTCATCGACTTCGAGGCCGAGGACCACGACGGCCACGACGTCGACGGCCTCGCGGAAGAGCTCGCGGCCTGCCTGTCGGCGGAGGGCGGCTGGTACGCGGACTTCGCCACCGACGACGAGCGCGTGGTCGTCTTCGCCGGCAAGGTCTTCCGTTTCCCGCGCGGGGACGAGGCAGGCCGCGCCGAGGCTGTGGCTTACGGCCGGTCGGTCGGAGTGCCCGATCACCAACTCGACTGGCGGGACTGAGCTGAGCCGCAGCGCGACACCGGCTCAGCGGCGGTGCCACTCCTCGGCCAGGAGTTGGTAGGAGCGGACGCGGTCGGTGTGGCTGTGGGTGATGGTGGTGATGATCAACTCGTCGGCGCCGGTGGCTTCCTGGAGCTGTTCGAGCTGGTCGGCGACGCGCTTCGGTGAGCCGACGAGGCCATGGCCTCCTGCGAGGTGGAGGCGGCGTAGTAACCGGCGGTTCCCGCGCCGACGACGGCGGCGGCCGGGTCGTGGCCGTAGTGCTCCCACTGCTGTCGGTAGTAGCGGATGAGTTCGGCGTACGGCTCGATCGTGTTGGTGACGTTGGCCGAGAAGAGCGGATCGCCGTAGCGGGCGGCCAGGTCGACGGACTCGCGGCTCGTCGCGCTGCCGTGCCAGACCCGGATGGGCTGCTGGAGGGGCCTGGGCCAGACCTCGGCCGCGGTCAGCTCCGGGCGGAAGCGCGGGGAGGCGGTCACCTTGTCCTGCCGCCAGAGCCGGCGGAACAGCTCATAGCTCTCGGCGTTGCGGTCCCACTGGTCCTCCGGGGTGACGTGGAACAGCTCGCGCTGGGCGGTGCCGTTGCCCTTGCCGATGATCAGGTCCAGACGGCCGTCCGGCAGGTGGTCGAGGGTCGCGTAGTCCTCGTACGCACGCACCGGATCGAGCAGGCTGAGGGTGGTGACGGCGGTGAACAGCCGGATCCGGGAGGTGAGCGCGGCGATGTGACTGAGGACGACCGGCGGCGAGGAGGAGATGAACGGCCGCTCGTGGCGTTCGCCGACGCCGAAGCCGTCGAAGCCGAGCTCCTCGACAGCAGGGCGTTGTCGATCACCTCGCGGAAGCGGTCGTTGGTCGGCTTGAGTACGCCGGTCACCGGGTCCGGGGCGTGCACGATGAGGGTGATGGCCAGGAACTTCATGACGCCGCCCGCCGGGTGACCGGCTCCTCGCCGGCGTCGGGGTGGGCCAGTCCGAGGTGGTCGCGCAGCGTGGTGCCGGTGTAGTCCTCGCGGAACACGCCGCGCTCCTGGAGCAGCGGGACGACGGTGTCGGCGAAGGCGTCCAGGCCGGTGGGGGTGATGTGCGGGACCAGGATGAAACCGTCGGCGGCGTCCCCCTGGACGAAGGAGTCGATGGTCTCGGCGACGGTGGCGGGGGAGCCGACGAACGACTGCCGGCCGGTGGTCTCGATGACCAGCTCGCGGATCGACAGGCCTTCCGCCGCCGCGCGCTCGCGCCATTCCCGGGCGACGGCCACCGGGTCCCGGTGCATCCGGACGCTGGCCCGGCCCCGGGCGATGGTGTGCTCGCCGGGGTCCGGGTCGATGCCGGGGAGGGGCCCGTCCGGGTCGTAGCCGGACAGGTCGCGGTTCCAGACCTGCTCCAGGAAGTTGATCGCGGTCTGGCCGCTGACCTGCTGGCGTCGGATCTCGTGGGCCAGCTCCTGCGCCTCGGCGTCGGTGTCGCCGAGGACGAAGGTCGCGGCGGGCAGGATCAGCAGCTGGTCGTGGCTGCGGCCGTAACGGGCCAGCCGGCCCTTGACATCGGCGTAGAAGTCCCGTCCGGTGTCCAGGGTGCTGTGCCGGCTGAAGATGGCGTCCGCGCCGGCCGCGGCGAACTCGCGTCCTTCGTCGGAGTCGCCGGCCTGGAAGATCACCGGACGTCCCTGTGGGCTGCGGGGGACGTTGAACTGCCCGGCGATGTCGAAGTGCTGTCCCTGGTGGACGAAGGCGCCGGCTGCCGCGTCCTTGAGGAAGATGCCGGACGCCTGGTCGGCGACGATCTCGTCACCATGCCAGGAGTCGAACAGCTCGGTGGCGGTCGCCAGGAACTCCTTGGCCCGGGAGTAGCGCTCGTTCTGCGGGAGGAAGCCGCCCCGGCGGAAGTTTTCGCCGGTGAAGGCGTCCCATGAGGTGACGACGTTCCAGGCGGCGCGCCCGTCGGACAGGTGGTCGAGGCTGGCGAATTGCCGGGCCACCTCGTAGGGCTCGTTGAAGGTGGAGTTGATGGTGCCGGTCAGGCCGAGGCGCTCGGTCACGGCGGCGAGGGCGGACAGGACGGTGAAGGTGTCGGGCCATCCGACCACGTCCAGGTCGTATATTTTCCCGCCCTGTTCGCGCAGCCGCAGTCCTTCGGCGAGGAACAGGAAGTCGAACTTGGCGCGTTCGGCGGTTCGCGCGAAGTGCGCGAATGAGCTGAACTCGATGTGGCTGCCGGCCTTCGGGTCGCTCCATACGGTGGTGTTGTTGACGCCGGGGAAGTGGGCCGCGAGATGGATCTGCTTGAGAGGCTTGCTCATGGTCGTACGGTCCCTCCGGTCAGGCGGTCGCGGTCGCGGTCGCGGTGGCGGTGGCGTAGCGGTTGGCGGGGTGGTCGAGTCCGAGCAGCCCGCGCAGGGTGTCGGCCTCGTAGGTGTGCCGGAAGGCGTCGCGGCGCTGGAGTTCGGGCACCAGGCCGCGGGTGATCGCCTGGAGGTCCTGGCCGATGACGCCGGGGCGCAGCCGGAAGCCGGACAGCCCGGCCTGCCGCCACTCGACCAGCCGGTCGGCGAGTTGTGCGGGTGTGCCGGTGAAGATCTCCGCGTCGCTGGTGTAGACGTAACCGGCGAGGTCGTCCAGGCGGGCCTTGCGGGCCGCCGCCGCCGCTGGGTCGTCGTCGAGGAAGACCACCAGATCACCGAAGACGTGCAGGGGCTCGTCGGCCCGCCCCGCCTCGGCCTGGGCGGTGCGGATCTCGGTGACGATGTCCCGGGCCTGGTCGGCGTCGTGCGGGGTGACGTATCCGATGTCGGTCGAGCGGCCCACCAGCTCGTATGGAAGGGGACCGTGCGCCAGCGCGCTCACGATCGGCTGTCCCTGGGGCGGCCGGGGTGTGATCGAGGGGCCTTTGACGCTGAAGTTCCGGCCCTCGAAGTCGATGTAGTGCAGCTTGTCGCGGTCGACGAAGCGCCCGGTGGCCACGTCCCGGATCTCCGCGTCGTCCTCCCAGCTGTCCCACAGGCGGCGCACCACCTCGACGTAGTCGGCGGCCTCGCCGAAGAGCTCGGCGATCAGCTCCCGTACGACCGGGTCGCTGGGCCTCTCGACGCCCTTGATGTTGACCGCCGGGAACGTACGGCGGCCGAAGTGCGCGGCCTCGTGATTCCGCCCGGACACCTGCACCCGCAGGCCCGCACGACCGGTGCTGACGTAGTCCAGGGTGGCGATGGCCTTGGAGATGTGGAAGGGCTCGGTGTGGGTGGCGACGACGGTCGGCACCAGCCCGATGTGCCGGGTCAGCGGCGCGACGCGGGCGGCGATGAGCACCGCGTCCAGCCGGCCGCGCACCTGGTCGGTGCGCCCGTCCGGCTCTGTGACCTGCGAGGACTGGAGCGCGAGCGCGTCCTCGAAGGTCACGAAGTCGAGCAGGCCGCGTTCGGCCTCGGTGACGACGTCGGCCCAGTAACCGGCGGTGAGCAGATCCCGGGGCCGGGCCTCCGGCTCACGCCATGCGGCGGGGTGCCAGCCGGCGCCGTCAAGGGCGACGGCGAGATGAAGGGGCGAAGGGGATGAAGGCGAGAGGGATGAAGGGAATGCAGACACGGGGAAAGGTGCCTTCCTGATCGACCGTACGTGATCGCGGAGCCTCAGCCGGAGGGCTCAGCGGCGTGGGAAACAGGTCAGGAACAACAGAGCGCGCCGGCCACCCGCAGCAGGTCGATGTGAGGCCGGGAGTACAGACGGACACAGCCGCGCGGTGCCAGGTCGACGACGACGTACCGGGAGGACACGGGCTGCATCGCCATCACCTCCACCCTTCCGGCCTCGCGGCCCCCACGGCCGCGTCGTGCCAGAAACACCACCGCCACGCCACTTATTCCGCCCCCTGCGCAGCCTCGCGGACGGGCACGACCGACCTGTGAGACCGGCGCGATGCCTTCTTGACGGCCTTGCGGAGCGCAACCACACTGTTGTGGACGGTCACGATAGTCAGCGCCCACCGGCAGGGTTCCTGCCCGCGTGGGTCATCGGCCCCGGCCCGCTGACAGGCAACCCTTCCACCGCGACGGGGTGCCCCGGGTGACGACCCGGTCCCGCCGGCGCGGCGGGGCAAGAGCGGTCTCGTGTCTCGCGAGCCCCGATGACGGACCGGTGGACATGCTCCGTACTGGCAGTGAGAGGGAAGGCGCCCATCTGACCAGGCGCCTGCACATCGACTTGCTTCGGGTCTGCAGCGCCGCAGGCCCTGCCATCTGATCGGGCCTGGCCTGGTCCGAAAGCGCAGTCGACCTTTCCTCCCGCCTTCCGCCACCGGCGCCGAACAGGCCACCGGGGCGTCACCCCTGCCATGGAGAGAGCCATGACCGAGACAGTCACGCTCAGTTCAGGTTCGGCCACCCTTCCCGATCTCCAGCCCGGCCCGTCCCACCCCGAGGCCACGCCGTCCATCCGCGCACACCACTTTCGCAGCCGCATCGGCGTCGACCCCGCAGGCGGCTTCTACCCGGCCCCACACCGCTTTCAGGTGTATCTCACCCCGGGCTGTCCGAACTCGCTGCGTGTCTCGATCACCCTCGACCTACTGGGACTCAGGGACTGGGTCACCACCACCCACCTCGCCCACCCGGCCGACGCCCCCGATGCCCTCGCCTCACTGCGGGGGGCCTACGAGGCCACCCGGCACCACTACAACGGTCCGCTGACCGTGCCCGCGCTGTGCGACCGCTGGAGCGGACGCGTCGTCAGCAACCACGCCCGTGACATCCTCCGTGACCTCGCCGGCTACTTCGGCGACCAGTGCAAGCCCGACCGCCCCCACCTGCGGCCGGCGGCCCTTGCCGCCGACATCGACACCATGCGTGAACTCCTCGACGAGGACATCACCCAGGCCGCGCAGCGAGCGGGCGCGGCCCCGGCGTCGCAGCGCCACGGGGAGGCACTGGACACCCTGCTCGCGGCGCTGGACCTCCTCGACCGCCAACTGGCCTGCCGGCCCTACGCGCTGGGCGACGAAGTCAGCGCCGCTGACGTGGATCTCTGGGTGACCCTCGTGCACCTCGACGTCGTCCACCGGGTCCACCTGGACGCCGACGCCGTCCACGCCGTCTCCCGACACGACCGGCTCTGGGACTACGTACGACGCCTCCACCGCCACCCTGCCTTCCGCGACAACTTCCGGGCGGACCAAATGGTCCAGCTCCACCGCCGCACCTGCCGGGGCCCGGAATCCTCGGGCGCCGTGGTCACGCTGCCTGGGGTCCTCCGGACCGGCAGCTGAACCGCCCCCGCCCTCACGCAACCACGGGCGGTACGAAATGCGTCGACATGGACAGGACGGCGTCAGGAGGGGCCAGCGGTGGACGACAGAAACGGTCTGACGCTGCCCGAGGAGCTGCTGCTGCTCTGTGCGGTCCCGCAGACGGGCCTGCTGAAGCGCCCGCAGAACTTCAACCGGGTGCTCGCCGGGGCCGTCCTGACCGAGCTGCTGCTCGGCGGGGCGATCACCGTCGACGGAAGGCGGATCGCCGGGGTACGGCCGCTGACGACCCCGGGGGGTCCGGTCGCCGACCGGGTGGTGGCCGACCTCGCTCGTGCGGGCAAGCGGGGCCGGGCCCTCAGGCTGGAACGGTGGGTCCGCAAGGTCTCGCACCGCATCGACGGCCCCTACCTGGAGGCTCTTCAGGCGCGCGGGCTGCTGCTGGCCCGGCGCCGCCGTGCCCTGGGGATCTTCCCGTACACCGTCTGGCAGGTCGTACAGCCTGGCCGGGTCAAGGACGCGACCGCCCGGCTGGACCGACAACGACTGTCCGCGCTCTTCGGCGCGGACCTACAGGGGTGACGCGGCGCTTCGGCCGCGACGGTTGATGAAGGCGGTCAGCCGCTGGTAGGCCCGCAGCAGGTCGCGGCGGGCGAAGTCCTCACGTACGTCGATGAGAGCGCCGTGGGAGGCGGCCGCGTCGACCGTGAAACGGTCGTGCCAGCCACCTCCCGAGGCGATGATCACAGGTTCGTGCACACCGTCGAACTGGTCGGCTGTCAGGTCGACACGCAGTCCGTTCTTCTCGATCCAGGCGTGGGAGGAGCCGCCGTCCCAAGCGCTGACGTACGTCCACACGCCCTGGTCGTTGTCGTGCAGATACTGGCCGAGCAGGACGGAGGTGTCCCCGCAGGAACCGAAGGGGAACCGCTCAAGGGAGAGCAGGTCCACGTCCGGGCATTCGATGATCGCATGCCGCAATTCCAGTGCCAGTGCGCGGAGTTCAGACACCGGCACACTCTATGGGCGTACGGACCGCCGGGACAGAGATGTGTGCGGAGCCCACGGGGACACCCTCCTGCTACGGGTAGTTGGTGAGGTTGGCGACGTTGGTGCTGGAGTTGGAAGGTCCTCCGGTGCTGTTGATGATGTGGCTGATGGTGCCCACACCGCCCAGCGAGACGGTCACCATGTCATGGAACTTGACCCCGGAGACGTTGGGCACCTCGAAGGCGTGATCGGCGACCACGCTCGAGTTGGAGCTGAAGTAGCAGTAGCTGCCCAGACCCCACGCCTCATGGGTGGTGACGGAGGCGCCGACCTTGTACGCGGGGTAGCCCTTGGCGGAGCCGTTCATCCAGGAGGCCTGGTCCGGCGGGTCGTAGGGCATCTCGTTCTGGAAGAAGTACGTTCTGCCGCCGTTGCCGTTCCAGATCACCTGTGTCTTCTGGAAGTGCTCGACGAACAGGCCGTACGCGGTCACGTTGTTGCCGTTGACCACCACGCCGTTGTCCGCGGTGTTGGTGGTCCAGCCGACGGTGCCGCCGTTGCCGTGGTCGGCCCGCCAGACCCAGGTGTGGTCGATGATCGCGTTGTTGGTGTTGATCACCAGCGACTGGGTCGCCTTACCGACGGTCGCGCCGCCGATCCGGAAGAAGACGTCGGACAGCTGCGGCGGGTCGGCCGCGTGGCTGGCGGACGAGCCGGCCGGGCCGAGCTGCATCAGCGTCTGGGAGTTGGTGGTGCCCGCGTCGATCAGCAGGCCGGCCAGCTCGATGCCGTCGACGTCAGCGGTGCTGACGGCGGTGATCCCACCGTCCGGCACGAGGGTGGCCAGGCCCATGCCCAGCACCACCGTGTCGGCGCGCGTGATGTTCAGCGTCTGGTTGAGGTGGTAGACGCCGGGGGTGACCAGCAGGTTCTTACCCGCCGCGAGGGCCGCGTTCATGTCGGCCGCGGTGGCGCCGGGCTTCACGATGTAGAACTGGTCGATCGACAGGGACTTACCTGCCGGGGTCTTCCCGCTCCACGTGGTGCCGGAGGCATTGGTCTGCAACCCGGGCACGAACACCTGGTAGTTGCCCGCGCTGTCGACGTACAGGAAGGGCTTCTCGCGGATCGTCGGCGAGGTGGCGACGTTGGTGTACGTCGGGAAGGACTGGGCGGGCGCGCCCTGGTCGCCGACGAAGACCATGTTCCAGTTGGAGCCGGACCAGCTGCCCATCGTGGAGTTCCGGGTGAGGAACTGCTGCTGGGAGCCGGACTGTATCTGGCCGTCGACCTTGGTGTCGGCGATGAAGCCGCCGCTGGACCAACCGCCGTCGTCCAGCGCGAGGTTGCCGCGTACGTGCATGCGCCGGTACGGGGCGGCCTGGGAGACGGCCCAGCGGTCAAGGCCGTTGGTGGGGTTGACCGACATGTTCTCGGCGTCGCGCCAGAAGTTCTGGGTGGCGTTGCCCTGGAACCAGTCGGCCTCCGCGTGCACGGAACCGTTGATGGTCACGTCGTCCGGCGACAGGCCGAGGCCGGCGACCTGGGTGTAGAAGCCGACGTTGGCGTTGGCGCTGTAGGTGCCGGGCTTGAACAGCAGGGCCTGGCGGGCGGAACCGAACTGGTTGGTCTGCTGCTGGGAGAAGACCGAGTCGAGCTTCGACTGGATGCTGGACGCCGACATCGACGGGTCGAACACCGTCACGTTGGGACCGAAGTCCGGGGTGCCCGGCGGGTTCGTCGTGCCGCCACCGGCGCCGCCCAGGGTGAAGGACTGTGCGGCGGTGCCGTTGCAGGTGTACTGCCCCAGCTGCACGCTGTCCGCGGTGGAGGCGCTGGGGACGTCCAGACACTTCCCGCTGTTGCGGTTCACGAAGTGGTAGGCGCCGTCGGCCTCGACGACCGGCAGCCACTGCTGGTTGTTGCCGCCCCCGTACGTCCACAGCTGAATGGTCGCGGAGTCGGCGGTGGAGACACCGGTGACGTCCCAGGCCTTCGTGGCGTCGTTGTTGTTGTTCACGCGGTAGTAGCCGCCGCTGGTGGCTACCAGCTGCCAGTTCTGGGCGGTGCTGCCGTTGCAGGTGTACTGCTGGACGGCGGTGCCGTCGGCGGTGGCGGCCGAGCGGGCGTCGACGCACTTGCCGCTGCCCTTGTTGACCACGGTGGTGTAGCCGGTCGGCAGCGCGGCGGCTGCCGCGGTGGCCGTGGGCGCGTGGGCCAGGGTCAGGGTCAGGCCGCCGAGCAGACCGAGCGTGGTCAGCACGGGCACGGTTCGTCTGCGCGACCATGGTAGGCGGAACCGGCTGCTGCCGGCGGTGGGGGGACGGTGCATCTTCGGGCTCCTTTTAGGGGGGGTTGGGAGCGTTCTGCAGGGTCGGGTGCCGCATTGTCGGCGCGGCCGCCGCAGGGTGTGGGGGCGCATGCATGGCCGGTCAGCTCCTGAGGTGTGTCACTTCAGGAAGTGAACGGCGTCACGGCTTAATTCACGCCGTGATTTAACGTGTGAAATAAGGGCCGCGTCAAGACTGCGCGCACCTGTGAATTCGCCACGGCAGTAAGTGTTATGACGCCGCGAGACCGGCGCACGGTGCGTGACCTGGCCTGAGACACCAGTTCGGTGCTTCGGGGGCATCCGCACTCGGAGGGCCCGCTCGATCGGCGGGTCCCGGATCGTGGCCCCGGGCCGGGCTGGTGCGTTCGGGGCGCGTTCGGGATCCATCAGACCCCCGAGGCCGTGCGCTGTCTGGCGGATGGCCAGGCACGCGGCAAGCTGGTCATCACTGTGCGAGGTTGAGCCTGCTGAGGATGTGGGGTGGGGTGACGAGGGTCTCGTCGGCGATGGCCTCGACGAAGGCGGCGGTGATCGGGTCGGGGCGGACCCGTGTGTAGACCGAGAGCTCACGGCGTACTGGTGGGTCGGGGCGCAGCACGGCGCCCTCGAACCAGGGCGGGATGTTGTTGCCGGGGACGAGCGCGAGACCGAGGCCGGTGAGTGCGAGGTTGATGGCGGCGGGGCCCTGTTCGGTGCGTACCGACACGCGTGGTTCGAACCCGGCGGCTTCGCAGGCGTGGTCCAGGATCTCGGACAGACCGCTCTGCGGGGTGAAGTGGACCCACTCGTGTTCTGCGAGGTCGGCCATGCGTATTCGTGAGGACTCGGTGGGCAGGTCGGCGTCGCTCGAAGCCACGATCACGAACTCCTCGATGCCGATCTCGCGGGTGGGACCGTCCCAGTTGGGGGGCGTGGGTCCGACCGCGAGGTCGGCGTTGCCCGCCTCCATGGCCGCGATGAGGTCGTCGGTGTGGCGGAACTCGACGAGCTGGACGCGTAGTTCGGGGTAATTCCCGCGCCAGGCGCTCAGGGCGCGGGGCAGGATGCCGGTGCTGATGGAGAAGAGCGTGCCGACGTGCAGCTCCCCGGAGTGGCGTAGCGCTGGAAGACGCGGACGTGGTCGTCGGAGCTGATCACCGTCACCGCCGAACCGAGGCGGATGTGCGAGGTGCGCGCCGCGATGGCCGCGAGCACGACGTCGGCGGCCGAGAGAGGCAACGTGTCGGCGTGGTGCTCGCCGATGGCGAAGTGGTCCAGGCCGACCCGGTCGGCAAGGACGCCTTCCTCGACCAGGTGGCGAATGGTCTGGCCGTGCGAGAGCGGCCGGCCTTCGGCGTCGTTCGTGACGTCGCCGAACGTGTCCAGCCCGAGCGTGACGGTGTCTGTGGCCATGTCGTACTCCTTGAATCGCCCGGTGCCTCAGGTCGCGAAGCGCCGCAGTGCGTGGATGAGCTGGGTCAGGTCGGTGCCTTCGAGGTGGTCGAAGACGTGGCGACGGGCGCTGGCCAGGTGGGCGGGCCACGCCTTTTCCAGCCTGGCGAGGCCGGCGTCGGTGAGGACGGCGTTCCACCCACGGGCGTCCTCGTCGCACCTGACCCGTTCGACCAGTCCCTGCTTCTCCAGGCGGGTGACGACGCGGGTGATTCCGCTCAGCGAGAGGTTGCAGGTGGCGGCGAGCTCGCTCATGCGCATCAGCCGGTTCGGTGCCTCGGACAGATACATCAGGGTCGTGTACTCGGAGAGCGGCAGGTGCTCCTCGCGCATCATGTCGGCGTCGATCACGCGGGGGAGCACGATCATCACCCGGCCGAGCTCGCGCAGTAGCGCTTCCTCGTTCGCGTTCAGGGGTTGCAGCGGTTGTTCGGGGGTGGACATGCATCCGAGATTACTTGCTTGACGAATCAAGTGCTACGTGGATTACTTGACGGAGCAAGCATTCTTTAGCGGATCGATCAACAGAAAGTCATAGAGGGAAACCCATGACCAAGATCGGGATCATCCTCGGCAGCACCCGCCCCGGACGCAACGGGGAGGCCGTCGCCCGCTGGGTGTACGAGGTCGCCGCGCAGCGCACCGACGCGGAGTTCGAACTTGTCGACCTGCTCGACTACAAGCTGCCCCACCTCGACGAGGCGTACCCGCCGTCGATGGGCCAGTACACGCAACCGCACACCCTGCGCTGGGCCAACAAGATCGCCTCCTTCGACGGCTTCGTGATGGTGACGCCGGAGTACAACCACTCCACCTCCGGCGCGCTGAAGAACGCCATCGACTTCCTCTACGCCGAGTGGAACAACAAGGCCGTCGGCTTCGTCAGCTACGGCTCGGCCGGCGGCACCCGCGCCGTGGAGCACCTGCGCCTGATAGCCGGCGAACTCCAGCTGGCCGACGTGCGCGCCCAGGTCGCGCTGTCCCTGTTCACCGACTTCGAGAACTTCAGCGTCTTCAAGCCCAGCGAGTTCCAGCGCGAGGCGCTCACCACCACGCTCGACCAGGTCGTGGCCTGGAGCCAGGCACTGGCCCCGCTGCGCGCCTGACCGACCCCTGCCTGAGCTGCGCGTGCCACCGAGTCGTGCGGGACGGTCGGGTGGTGTACGTCCCGGCCGGGGCAGCGACGGCCGAGCGGACCGCCCCGAAGACGCGTGACGTCACGGGCCGGGCCGGTGAGCTCCAGCTGACCCTGACCGGTGGGTGACGTACCGAACACGGCGGCGGCAGCGCAGACGCGCTGCCGCCGCAAGAGGTGATCCGGCCGGCGGGCTAGGTCACGTTCTGGGCCTGCCACCAGTTGATGTTCTGGCCGCCGTTCACCTGCTGGAGCTGCACGGTGTGGTAGGTGCCCGAGTTGAACTGGAAGGTGCCCGCGTCGATGGTCTGCCAGGTCTGCCAGCCGCCGGTGTTCGGGACGGTGATGGTCGGGCCGGCCACTCCGTCAATGACGAAGCGCAGCTTGGCGCCCGAGTTGGGCGTGGCGACGCGGATTTTCAGGTCCTCGGTGCCTTGCATCGGGACCTCGTCCCACTGCTCCCACTCGCCGGAGGCGACGTTGCCGACGTTCCAGCCGCCGTTCGTGTCGGTGGTCGTCTGGACGTCGAGGTCGTCGTCCCGGTAGATCTTCCACTGGTTGCCGGTGGTCGTGTCATGGACGGCGTCCGCCGTTTCGGCCTGCACGGTCATGTCGGTCGGGAACGGAGTGGTCGAGTACCGGCGCAGGATGTTGATGTCCTGGCTCGGATAGTCGCGCGCCGTCGTGCTGTACGGGGCGTTCTCCGTACGCCACAAGGCCGCTCCCTCCTGCCAGTCGGTGAAGCCCTCCAGCAGGGTGATGTTGTCCCCGGCGTTGACGGTGGCTTCCAGGTCGCTCACCAGTGTCTTGCCGTGGTTGGGGTCGATGATCATGTTGCTGGTGCCCGAGACGAAGTGGAAACCGGGCACGGTGACGCCGTTGGTGGTGCCGTTGAGCGTCTGGTTGGTATACGCCGGACTCGGCACCCCGAACCAGCTGTCGGCCCCGTTCGCGACGCTGGAGACGGACGAGTCGTTCTTGACCCAGCTGTTGTCGACGACGAAGTAGGGGTTCTCCGAGAAGGTCGACTGCGCCTGCGAGCGGACGTAACCGAGCATCTTGGCGGAGTTGCCGTTGCCCTGGTTGGTGAAGGCGAAGGCGTTGTCGGACCAGAGGTAGACGAGGGGCTGCCCGTTCACCTTGTAGAGGAGGCTGTCCGGTACGGCCTGAAAGTAGGCTTTGAGGTCGTTGTCCCAGAGGTACTGGTAGCCGCCCTCGCCGGAGCCGTTGGTGTCTCCCATGTCGAACAGTGGTGTGTAGCCGCCGGACTTGTGCTTGATCTGGTTCTTCTTGTCCGTCATGGACGCCGGTGTGTCGTGCTATGAGCGACCGTCAGCCTGACGGACCATCACACATGCGGGTGCCCCGCGCGCAAGGTTCGCACGCGGGGCACCTGGGTCGGTGCAGGTCAGGCGACGATCTGGCCGTCGTGCAGCTTGGCGATGGCGTCCGCGTCGTAGCCGAGGCCGGCGAGGACCTCGTCGGTGTGCTCGCCGAGCAGCGGCGCACCGACGATCTCGGGCGTGAAGGCGGAGAACTTGATCGGGCTGCCCACCGTCAGGTAGGTGCCGCGCTCCTTCTGCTCGACCTCGACGATCGTGCCGCTCTTGCGCATGTCGGGGTCCTCGGCGAGCTCCTTCATGCTGAGCACGGGTGCGCAGGGCACCTCGAACGTGCGCAGGATGTCGACCGCCTCGTACTTGGTCTTGTCGGCCAGCCACTTCTCGATCTCGCCGAAGATGTCGAAGATGTGCGACTGACGGGCCAGAGCGGTGGTGTACTCCGGGTCTTCGGTCCACTCGGGCTTGCCGATGGCCTCGCAGGTGCGCGCCCAGTTCTGCTCCTGGATCGTGAAGTAGATGTAGGCGTTGGGGTCGGTCTCCCAGCCCTTGCACTTCAGGATCCAGCCCGGCTGGCCGCCGCCGCCGGCGTTGCCGCCACGGGGCACCGCGTCGCCGAACTCGCCGTTCGGGTACTGCGGGTACTCCTCCAGGTAGCCGATCTTCTCCAGGCGCTGCTGGTCACGGAGCTTGACCCGGGTCAGGTTGAGCACGGCGTCCTGCATGGACACCGACACCTTCTGGCCGAGTCCGGTCGTGTTGCGCTGGATGATCGCGGTCAGCAGGCCGATCAGCAGGTGCATACCGCTGTTGCTGTCGCCGAGGGCCGAACCGCTGATGGTGGGCGGGCCGTCCCAGAAACCGGTGGTGGACGCGGCGCCACCGGCGGCCTGCGCGACGTTCTCGTAGACCTTGAGGTCGGACCACGACGAGGCGTCGTTGAAGCCCTTGACCGAACCGAAGATCAGGCGCGGGTTGAGCTCGTGGATGTAGTCCCACCCGAGACCCATGCGGTCCATGGCGCCCGGCGCGAAGTTCTCGACCAGGATGTCCGCCTCGCGGATCATCTTCTCCATGACCTCCTTGCCCTCGGGAGCCTTGGTGTTGATGGCCAGGGAGCGCTTGTTGCTGTTCAGCATGGTGAAGTACAGGGCGTCGACGTCCGGGATGTCGCGCAGCTGCTTGCGGGTCACGTCGCCGCCGTTGATGCGCTCGACCTTGATGACGTCGGCGCCGAACCAGGCGAGCATCTGGGTACACGCGGGACCGGCCTGGACCCCGGTGAAGTCGATCACCTTGATTCCGGCGAGCGGCTTTTCACTCATGGTGGCTTCCTTTTCGTGAATGATCTCGTGCGGGGGTGGGAGTGCGGGGGTGGGAGTGCGGGGGTGTTCGGGGTGCTCTTCGGGGTGCTCTTCGGGGTGCAGGCGCTTACTTCTTCGCCGGCGTGATGTTGCCGCCGGTGATGCCCTTCGGGTTGAGGTGCGCGATGTGGCCGCTCTCGGTGCCGGCCGAGGGGTCGATCACACAGTCGATGAGGGCCGGGCCGCCCGAGGCCAGCGCTTCGGTGAGGGCGGCGGTGACCTCGGCGGGAGTGGTGGCGTGGTAGCCCTTGCCGCCGAACGCCTCGATCATCTTGTCGTGGCGGGCCTCGAGCATCAGGGTGGTCGGCGACGGGTCGTTCTCCAGGGGGTTGACATCGTCGCCCCTGTAGACACCGCCGTTGTTCATGATGACCGTGATGACGGGCAGCTTGTAGCGGCAGATCGTCTCCAGCTCCATGCCGCTGAACCCGAAGGCGCTGTCGCCCTCCACGGCCACGACCGGGCAGCCGGTCTCGACGGCGGCGGCGATCGCATAGCCCATGCCGATGCCCATGACGCCCCACGTACCGCTGTCCAGGCGGTGGCGCGGCACGTGCATGTCGATCACGTTGCGGGCGATGTCCAGCGCGTTGGCACCCTCGTTGACGATGTACGTCTCCGGGTGCTCGTGCACGACATCACGTACGGCCTTCAGGGCACCCATGAACTGCATCGGGTGCGGGTCGGCCTTGAGGCGCTCCGCCATCTTGGCGACGTTCTGGGCCGAGCGCGAGGCCAGCTCTGCCTTCCAGGCCGCGGGGGCCGCGATCTGGCCGGGCTTGGTCCGCTCGGCGAGCGCGTCGAGCACCGACTCGATGTCACCGACGAGCGGGGCGGCGATCGGCTGGTTGCTGTCGATCTCCTTGGGCTCGATGTCCACCTGGATGAACTTCGCGTCCGGGTTCCACTGCGGTGCCTCGCCGTGGTTCAGCAGCCAGTTCAGGCGGGCGCCGACGAGCATCACGACGTCGGCCTTCTTCAGCGCCAGCGAACGGGCGGTGGCCGCGGACTGCGGGTGGTCGTCGGGCAGCAGGCCCTTCGCCATCGACATCGGTACGTACGGAAGGCCGGTGGACTCGATGAACTCGCGGACCTTGCCGTCCGCCTGCGCATATGCGGCGCCCTTGCCGAGCACCACCAGCGGCCGCTCAGCACCCGCCAGCAGCTCGATCGCGCGGTCCACCGCCTCGGGCGCGGGCAGCTGGCGCGGCGCAGGGTCGACGAGACGGCTAAGCGTCTTGGCGCCCGCCTCCGCGTCCATGATGGAACCCAGCACCGCCGCCGGGATGTCGAGGTAGACCCCGCCGGGACGGCCGGATATCGCGGTACGCAGCGCGCGGGCGATACCGCGGCCGATGTCCTCCACCCGGCTCACGCGGTACGCGGCCTTGACGAACGGCTGCGCGGCGGCGAGCTGGTCCATCTCCTCGTAGTCGCCCTGCTTGAGGTCGACGAGATGCCGCTCGCTGGAGCCGGAGATCTGCACCATCGGGAAACAGTTCGTGGTGGCATTCGCCAGCGCGACCAGTCCGTTGAGGAAGCCCGGTGCGGACACCGTCAGGGCCACGCCCGGCTTCTTCGTCAGGTACCCGGCGATGGCCGCCGCGTGTCCGGCGTTGCTCTCGTGACGGAAGCCGATGTAGCGGATGCCCTGTGCCTGTGCCAGGCGGGCCAGATCGGTGATCGGAATGCCGACCACCCCGTAGATGATGTCGACGTCGTTCAGCTTGAGAGCATCGACGACCAGGTGGTACCCGTCGGTGAGCTCGGCCGGAGCGTCGGCGGTGGCCGCTGTCTCCGTTGCAGCAGGGGCGGTCATAGTCCGAGGTCCTCCTTGGGCAGGCAGTCATGCCATGTGCGGCTACTGATCCCACCTTCGGCAGCACGCGCCCTCACGTCCAAGACCTATCGGCGACCAGCCGATAAACAACATTTATCGACGGCCCTCCGACCCTCGCCACGCTGCACCGATGCCCCTTGATAGACGGTCGCTATCGGCCGTTCGCCAGTGCGTATTGGACGCGCACTTGCCATCCCCGCAGGCTCGCAGGTGACAGCTTCATCAGCCCCGGCGCGAGGAGGTGGTGGTCATGGCGGTCCCGACCGCAGCATCCGTACGGAACACGAACCGGTACCGGCCCCCGGCGATCACCGGCCTCGCCGATCTCCTCGACCGGCAGGTGCGCGAACGTCCCCACGCCCGGGCGCTCGTGGTCACCGGGGACCGGCTGGATCTGTCCTACCGCGCCCTCGCCGCCCTGGCCGAGGACGTGGCGGCCCGACTCCGCGGTACGGGGCTGCGCCGCGGGGACGCGGTCGGCCTGGTGTGCGCCAACACCTGCGAGTTCGTCGTCGCGCTCCTGGGCGCGGCACGGGCCGGGCTGGTGATCGCTCCGATAGACCCCGCACTGCCCGAGTCACAGATGTCCGCCCGGCTCGAGGCGCTCGGAGCGCAGGCGGTCCTAGCCGGTCCACCCCCGGCCGGCGCCGCGCCGGCGCAGGACCACGTCCCGCCATGGACCCTGCGCGTGGACATCTCCCGTGCCGGAACGGCGACAGCCACGCTCGAAACCGGCGCGCGCGTGGTGCGACACGTGCGGGGCGCAGCGCACGAACTCTCGAGCCACGACGCCCTCGTGCTGTTCACCGCGGGCACCACCGCCCAGGCCAAGATGGTCCCGCTGACGCACGCCAACGTGGCCGAATCGGTGCGGGGCATCTGCGACATCTACGAGCTGGGACCCGGCGACGCGACGGTCGCGGTGATGCCGTTCTTCCACGGCCACGGCTTGTTCGCGGCGCTTCTGGCCACCCTGGCCAGCGGGGGATGCGTGCTGCTGCCCGAGCGGGGACGGTTCTCGGCACACACCTTCTGGGACGACGTACGGGCCGTGTCCGCCACGTGGTTCACCGCCGTCCCGACCATCCACGAGATACTCCTCGACCGGTCGGCACGCGAGTACCCGGGCCCGGAGATCGCGCCCCTGAAGTTCGTGCGCAGCTGCAGTGCCCCCCTCAACACGGCGACCCAGCGGGCGCTGGAACGTACGCTCGGCGCGCCACTTCTGTCCGCGTACGGCATGACCGAGACCACGCACCAGGCGACCAGCGAGCCGCTGCCGAAGGACGGGCTGCTCAAGCAGGGGTCCGTCGGCCGGTCGACCGGAGTGGACCTTCGCGTCGTCGACCGCGACGGGCACCCGTGCCCGCCCGGCACCGAGGGCGAAGTGTGGGTGCACGGCCCCACCATCACCCGGGGCTACCTCGCCAACCCGGCCGAGACGGCGAAGAGCTTCGCCGACGGGTGGTTCCGTACCGGCGACCTGGGCTCACTGGACGAGGACGGGTACCTGTTCCTCACCGGCCGGATCAAGAACCTCATCAACCGCGGCGGCGAGAAGATCTCCCCCGAGCACGTCGAGGACATCATCGCCGGGTGTCCGGGGGTCGCCGAGGTGGCCGTCTTCGCCATCCCCGACGCGACCTACGGGCAGCGGGTCGGCGCCGTCGTGGTCGTACGCGACAGCGACAGCACCGGGTCGGAGCAGATCCTGCAGTACTGCCGCAACCGGCTGTCCGCCTTCGAGGTACCCGACCGGCTCGACGTCGTCGCCGCCCTGCCCCACACGGCCAAGGGCGGGCTCGACCGCAAGGCGGTGGACGCCCAGTACGCCCGCTGACGCCGCCGGGGCCGCTCTCACCTGACGCGGTGCTCGGTCGGCATCGGCTGGTCGAAGAAGTCGTCCAGCGACAAGCCCGTCGCCGCGTTCACGAACGCCCGCGCGGCGACCGAACCCGGAGTCGCCGCGTGGATCGCCACCGAGACCTGGGCCCCGGCGTCCGGATCGACCAGCCGCAGGGCCCTGGTCCTGCCGATCACCGGCATCGCCCGCAGCCACGTGTGCGGCACGATGCTCGCCCACTCGCCGACGCCCACGTGCGCGTACAGGGAAGCGATCGAGTCCGTCTCCACCTGCGGAGTCACCACGACGCCCTTGTCCGCGAACACGCTGTCGATGAGCTGGCGAATCCTCATGTCGGGGGTCAGCAACGCGAGCGGCAACTGGGCCGCCTCCGCCCACGTCATGGTGGAGGTCTGGGACATCAGCTGCTCGCCCGACGCCAGCAACATGTACCGCTCCTCATAGAGCGGCACCACCTGCAGGCCTTCCTGGTCGCCGGGGTCGAAGTGAGCGATCGCCACGTCCAGCTCGAAATCGCGCAGCTGGCGGTGCAGCTCCTTCGTCGACAACCGGGACCGGACCTGCACCTTGGCCAGCGGGTGCGCCGCGCAGAACGCGGCCACCGGAAGGGCCAGCGTCGTCGACGCCGTGGGGTCCGTCCCCAGCCGCAGCGTCCCGGTCACGCCCGACTGGACGGCGGCCACCTCGGCCTTGAACGCGTCCTGCTCCGCCAGGATCCGCTTGGCCCACACGACGAGCCGTTCGCCCTGCGGGGTGAGGCCCTCGTAATTGTGCCCCCGGTTGATCAGGGTGACGTTCAGCTCCCGCTCGAGCTTGGCGATCGCCGCCGAGAGCGCGGGCTGCGACACGTAACAGGACTCGGCTGCCCGCGCGAAGTGCTTCTCCCTGGCCACCGCTACGAAGTACTCCAGCTGACGGAACAGCATCAGCGACTCCTCCCTGCCTGGGCGCCGCGCCGACATGGACCGTTGGGGTTCCGTCCTTCCCGCGACACCGTGGCCATCCTACTGATCAACCATTCAATGACCGGTCCTGGACCTGGTAGCTCCGTTCGGAGTCAGTGCGCCGCGATGGCGGCCCGCGCCGCGGGGATGACCTCGGTGGCGAACCGCGTCAGCTGCTCGGCGCTCTCGTCCTCCGGCACGAAGTTGACGGTGCCGAACCGCTCATCGTGGACGAATTCCGCGATGACGCGCGCCCAGGCCGGCGGCGACGGAGGCACGGGAGGCGGCCGGGATCGCGGTGAGGGCGGCGATCGCGGCGGCTGTGGCGGCGGCCAGGAGCAGCGTGGTCCGTACGTCCAGGGCGGCCGAGGAGGTGGTCGATGACGTGGTCAGCAGCAGCCCGGTGAGCCCGAGGACGGTCAGGACCGCTCCCCGCCATTCGTCACGCGCGACGCGGCGGCCGTGGGCGGCGGCCCACATCGGTACTGCCACGACCAGGGACAGGGCGCCCAGTGGCTGGAGCAGGGTGAGCGGCCCGTACGGCAGGGCCGCGACGTGCAGCCCGGCGCCGACGCCGTGAGGGCCAGGGCGGTGGGCCAGGAGGCGCGTGCCTCGTGGCCGGCGATACGTTCCTGAGCCACTGCGGCAGCGGCGTAGCAGGCGGCCGAGAGCAGGGACAGGGCGATGGCGAGGGCGAGCGCGTTCATGCCGGTCTCCCCGGGCGGCCGGACGGACGGGGGATCAGGAGGAGGGCGACGGCGAGCAGGACGGCGGCGGCGATGCCGTCGAGCCAGTAGTGGTTGGCGGTCGCGACGACGACGAGCAGAGTGAGCGCCGGGTGGATCAGCCACAGCCAGCGCCACCGGCGTACGTAGTGGGCCGGCCGGCGCCAGTACATCCAGAGCAGGAACAGGATGGTGGCCGGGAACTGGACCGTGGCGTTAGAAGGTGTTGGTGGCCCGGACGAGCGGCTCGCTGTACAGCAGCAGCCGCTGCACGGTGGCCTCGTCGGGCAGGTGGAGATCGCGCTCCAGGGTCCAGACGTCCGCGGCGTTGCCATAGGCGGCGGAGACATGGCCCTCGGCCACCAGCCGCCCCAGCCGATAGGCCAGGTACAGCGCGGCGACCAGCAGCAACTCCCGTACCGGGCGCGGCCGGGCGGGCTCGGTGGCCGGTGCTTCGGCGGGTGTGGACAGCGCGGGGATCGCTGTCTGTGACGCCTCATCGATGGCCATCGTCCGTCCCCCCTCGCCCACGCGGTCCTTGCTCCTAGTGTACGAAACGATCTCGTACACATGGCTTCGAGAGGCACTCTACGCCTGCCGCAAGTGGATGTCTCCGGGCAGTCTCCGAACGCGAACGGGGGCGTCGGCGGCACAGCCCGCCGACGCCCCCGTCAATGGGGTCCTACCTGGCCTTACCGGCGTGCCTCCTCCGCCGACGCCGACGCCGACACCGACGGAGTGCGGGCGGGCAGCGAGGCGCCCTCGATGTCGACGTTGGGCAGGATGCGGTCGACCCAGCGCGGCAGGCTCCAGGCGTGGCGTCCGAGCAGGGCCATGACCGCCGGGACGAGGGTCATGCGGACGACGAAGGCGTCGAAGAGCACACCGAAGGTGAGCGAGAAGGCGATCGACTTGATGACGGGGTCGCCGGTGAAGATGAAGCCGCCGAAGACGACCGCCATGATCAGAGCGGCCGCGGAGACCACGCGCCCGCTCTTGGCGACGCCGTGGGTGACGGCCTCCGCGGCGTTCCTGGTGTGCTCGAAGTGCTCGCGCATACGGCTGACGAGGAAGACCTCGTAGTCCATCGCCAGCCCGAACAGCACCCCGATCAGCAGGACCGGCAGGAAGGCCACGACCGGTGCGGCGGCGGCGACCTGGAAGACCCCGTCCAGATGCCCGTACTGGAACACCCAGACCACGAAGCCGAGGCTGGCCGCGGTGGACAGCAGGAAGCCGAGCACGGCCTTGAGCGGGACGAGCAGTGACCGGAAGGCGAGGGCCAGCAGCAGCATGGCCAGGATCACGATGATGGCCACGAACAGCGGCAGCGCGTCCGCCAGTTTGGCCGAGATGTCGATGGCGGCGGCAGTGGCGCCCGTGACATACATGACGCCGCCTGCCCGGGCGACGGCCTGCTTGTCGTGGTCGCGCACCCGGTGCACCAGGTCGGTGGTGGCCTGCGCGTCCGGTCCGCTCCTGGGCACGACGCTGAGGATGGCCATCGTCCCGGCCTCGTTGGTCACCGGGGGGGCCACGGCGGCGATGTCGGAGTCCTTGCGCAGGGTGGTGGCCAAGTCGTCCAGCAGTGCGGTGCGCTTGGCGGCCGGGACGTGGGTGGTGTCGACGGCGACGGTGATGGTGGCGTTGAAGCCGGGCCCGAAGCCGCGGCTGAGCAGGTCGTAGCTGCGGTGCTGGGTGCCGGCCACCGGCTGGGCCTCGTTGCTGGGCAGGCCGAGCCGCAGGTGGCGGGCGGGCAGCGCGATGGCACCGAGGCCGACGACGCAGATCAGCACGACGGCGAGCGGCGCGCGGGTGATCGTACGGGCCCACGCCAGGCCCCACTTGCCCTGCGACTCGTGACCGCGGCTCAGCCGCAGGAAGCGGAAGCGGCGGCCGCCCGCCGCGCGGGGCTGCAGCCGCTCACCGGCGAAGCCCAGCACCGCCGGGACGAGGGTGATCGCGATGAGGACGGCGAGCAGCACGGTGAACGCGGCGGCCAGGCCCATGATCGTAAGGAAGGGGATGCCGGTGGCCGACAGCGCGGACAGCGCGATGATGACGGTGACGCCCGCGAAGACCACCGCGCTGCCGGCGGTCGCGGTGGCCCGGCCGATCGAGTCCTGGACGTCGTGGTCGTCGCCCTGGTCTGCCAACTGCTCGCGGTGCCGGGAGACCAGGAACAGGGCGTAGTCGATGCCGACGGCCAGGCCGATCATCAGGGCCAGAGTGGTCGCGGTGTTGGTCATCTGGACGTACCGGGACACGAACTGGACGCCCAGTACGCCGATCGCCACTCCGACGAGGGCGGTGAGCAGCGGCATCCCGGCCGCCAGCAGGGAGCCGAGGGCGATCGCCAGGATGACGAAGGCGGTGACCACCCCGATGATCTCGGCGGGCCCGCCGATCTCGACCGCCGGCTTCATGGCGGTGCCGCCGTACTCGACCTGGATTCCGGCGGCGCGGGCCGGGGCCATGGCCTGCTTCAGGTCGTCCTTGGCGGACTGGGGCACATCGTCCGGGATCTGCTTGAACAGCACGTCTGCATAGCCGATCCGGTGGTCCGCCGACAGCGCGCCGGTCCTCGCCGGGTCGGTCACGGCGATCACCCCGGGCACCGAGGCGGCCTTCTTCAGGCTCGACGCGATGGCGGCCTGCTCCGTGGATCCGGCCAGCGTCGTGCCCGACGGCGCAGCGAACACCACTCGGGCGGTGCCGCCGGCCGCTGCCGGGAACTGCTTCTTCAGCAGGTCCGTCGCCTGCTGCGACTCGATCCCCGGCACGCTGAACTCCGTGGAGAGCTTGCCGTGCAGCGTGATCCCGAGCCCGCCGACCACCGCGAGCAGCAGCAGCCAGGCTGCCAGTACCCGGCCCCGGCGGTGTGCCGCCCACCGGCCCAGCGCGTACAACCGTCCTGCCACAGCGATCCTCCGTCAGCCAGCCGTTCAATAAGGTTTGCAGCCTAAGCTACTTTTGCAGTTGGCTGCAAAATCACATCTGGCTGTAACCTGCGGTTATGGTCGAGGAAGGTCTACGAGAACGCAGCAAGACCCGGCGCAGAGCGGCGATCACCCGTGCCGCCTTCGAACTGTTCGCCGAGCGGGGCTACGACGCCACGACCGTCGCCGACATAGCCGAGCGGGCCGAAGTCGCCCCGCGCACCGTCGCCATGTACTTCCGCACCAAGCAGGACATCGCCCTGTCCCGGTTCAGTGAAGGCGCGGACCAGCTGACCGACGCTCTGCGCGACCGCCGGCCAGGGGAGACCGCGCTGGACATCCTGGGCCGGTGGGTGCGCGCCGAGAACGCCAAGCCCGACGACGGCAACGACGAGATCGAGCGGTGCATGTTCGACGCCAACCCCGAACTGAGCGCCTTGCGCAACGCGCGCCTGGCCGCCGCGGTCCGCGAAGCGACCAAGGCTGTCGCCGAGGACCTCGGAGTCGCCCCCGACGCCCTCGGTCCGCGCATCGCCGCCGCCGCGGCCGCGGCCGTCATCATGGAGCTCGCCGACGGCCCTCACGGCTTCGGTAGGGAAGAGGACATCGTCACCGCCCTCGACTTCATCGAGGCGGGCCTCAAGTCCCTCGGACTCACAGCCGGGAACTGACGTGGCGGTCGGCGGGCCTGCTGGCTGGGCAAACCGCAGCCCTCGCTCCCACAGGTCCACGTGCGACGATCGGCGCCGACATGGACCCTGTTTACTTCTTTGCTCATCCGTGTGCAAGCATTGCGACGACACGTCCGCCCGACAGAGGGACCGCAGTGACGAAGTCCGCCATCCTCGAACCACAAAGACGTCCGGCCTGCGACAGTCGCGCCCGTATCCTGGCGGTGGTCCGGCGGGGGCTGGGAGTGAATCCCGATACCTCGCCCGACGAGAACGAGCGCGCCGCGGGCGTCGCACCCGAGCGTGCAGACCGCGGGGTCCATGACCTTCCGACCTCTTGCGGTGATGCCAGGTGAACCCCGTCGGATCAGAAGGCACGCCGTACGCGGGCGTGCCCTCCCAGGGCTCGTCCTACCCCGACGCGTCCTACCCGGACGCGTCGTATGCGGACAATTCCTACGCGGACGGGTCGTACGCGGACCCGTCCTACACGTACGAGGCCCCGGCCCAGGCCTGGCCGTCGTACGTCCTGAGCGGCCGCTACCAGTTGAGCCAGCTCCTGGGCCGCGGCGGCATGGCGGATGTCTACTTCGCCCACGACACCAGGCTCGGCCGGACCGTCGCCGTGAAGGCGCTCCGCGCCGACCTCGCCCACGACCCGGCCTCCCAGGGCCGGTTCCGTCGTGAGGCCCAGTCCGCGGCCTCCCTGAACCACCCCTCCATCGGCGCCGTCTACGACACGGGTGAGGACTGGATAGACGGCGTCTCCCTCCCGTACATCGTCATGGAGTACGTGGACGGCTCCACCCTGGCTGACCTGCTCAAGTCCGGCCGCAAGCTGCTGCCCGCGGCCGCTCTGGAGATGACCGTCGGCATCCTGCAGGCGCTGGAGTACTCGCACCGCAGCGGCATCGTCCACCGCGACATCAAGCCCGCGAACGTCATGCTGACCCGCGAGGGCCAGGTCAAGGTCATGGACTTCGGCATCGCCCGCGCGATGGACGACCCCGGCATGGCCATGACCCAGACCGGCATGGTCGTGGGCACCGCCCAGTATCTGTCGCCCGAGCAGGCCCTCGGCCGGCCGGTCGACGCGCGCTCCGACCTGTACTCGACGGGCTGCCTGCTGTACGAACTGCTCGCCGTGCGGCCGCCGTTCACCGGCGAATCCCCGGTCGCGGTCGCCTACCAGCACGTACAGGAGGAGCCGCTCCCGCCCAGCGTGTACGACCCCGGGCTCGCCCCCGAGATCGACGCCATCGTGCTGCGGGCGCTCGCCAAGGACCCCGCATACCGCTACCAGTCGGCCGACGAGATGCGGGCCGACATCGAGGCCTACCTCGACGGCAGGGCCGTCGCTGCGAGCGTCACCGGAGTCGCCACCGCCAACCTCGCCGCGGTCGAGGACCCGGGGGCGGGCGGCCACGGCGAACTCCCGGAGGAGCAGGGGCAGCCGAAGAGCAAGAAGTCGGTGGTGATCCTGGGCGTCGCGGCCGCCGTGGTGCTCGCAGGTGCCGTCCTCGTGGGCTGGGTACTGTTCGGCGGCAGCGGGACGGACACCAGCAAGGTTGCCGTGCCGAACCTCGTCGGCCAGACGCTGGACGACGCCAAGAAGCAGGCGGACAACGTCGGCCTCACGGTCACCGTCACCAACAGCGAGCCCTGTGCGGACCAGCCCAAGGACCGCGTATGCAGCCAGACCCCGGAGACCGGTGACGTCGCGAAGGGCGCGACACTCTCGGTCGTCATGTCCACCGGAGCCCCGAAGGTCGCGGTCCCCGACGTCACCAACCAGAACGAGAGCGACGCCACGACCGCCCTGGAGGACAAGGGCTTCGTGGTGGAGACCAAGCAGGTCGTGTCCGACAAGGATCCCGGAACCGTCCTCGGCCAGGACCCGAAGGCCGGCACCAAGGCCGAGAAGGGCTCCACGGTCACGCTCAAGGTGGCGAAGGCCTCCGACAAGGTCACCGTCCCCGACCTCACAGGCCTGACCCCCAGCGAGGCCAAGACGCTACTCGAATCCAACAACCTCGTCCTCGGCTCCACGACCGACGTGGACTCGAGCGCCAAGGAAGGCACCGTCGTCGGCCAGAGCATCCTGGCCAACAAGCAGGTCAAGACCGGTACCACCATCGATGTGGACGTCGCCAAGGCGGCCACGACGGTCCAGGTGCCGTCGAACCTCATCGGCATGACCCTCGCCGACGCCCGCACAGCGCTGAACAATGTCGGCCTCAAGGTCGCCGTGGCCTCCGGCTCCTCCGCCGACTCCAACGCACTGGTGGCGGACAGCAACCCCACCCCCGGCAGCGATGCCGACAGTGGCAGCACGGTGACCATCACCACCTCACCGCCTGCCGGCGGCTCGTCGAGCGCCTCGCCATCGGCGACGGCCTCAGCGGGATAAACCCGGCCGAGCCCAGACCCGTGGCGGGTCTGGGCTCGGCGGGCTGGCCGGCCAGGTCCCCCTACGATTCGCGCATCACTGCTGCGGGTTTGATTCGGACTGGACCCGTCGCACCGTGTCGGCGGCCCCCGCCGGTTCGACGCCGGCTGCGATCAAGGTGGCCACGGCCGCCTCGGCGGCTGTGCCGTCCCACGCGCCTTGGGCCGTGATCTCCAGCAGGGAAAGCCCCAGGGCTTCCAGTGCGGTCGCCAACACCTCGGCCGGGAGGTGGCTGGAAAACACTCCTGCCTTCTGGCCGCGGCTGAGTGTCGCTGTGACGATCTCGCGCGGGGGTACGAGCGCCTCGGTGATCTTCAGATCCCCCAAATCCCGCCGGGCAAGAGCCAGCAGCATGCGGTAGCGGTCACCCACCGGCCACCCGGCCAGCACATGGCGAGCCAGCCGTTCCTCGGGGGTGTCGTAGGGCACCAGGGTCGAGCGCAGGGTGTCCAGGAGCGTTTCGGTCCCCTCGTCGGTGAGGGCTTCCAGCAGCGCCGCCCGCCCGGGGAAGTGGCCGTAAAGGGTGCGTCGTACGACTCCGGCGGCCCGCGCGATGTCATCCATGGCGACATCCGGGTTCTCGCTCAGCTGCTGGCGCGCGACAGCGAGGATGCGAGCCCTGTTCGACCGTGAGTTGCTGCGAAGCGGTACTGGGCCCTTGGTATTGGCCATGGCTGGACCTTCCGAACATGGGGCTGCATGAGCAAATTTGCACAGTTATGAGCAAGAACCTACCCGCCCGGGCGGTCAGGGGCAACCGGTCCGCGGCTCAGCGGCGGGTGTTCTCGTGAGGGCCGACGGTTGTTATTGCACAGCGATGAGCAAGAAGCTGATCTGCTCGTCGTTGAGCAAATACTGCCCCGCCATCAGCTCTGAGGACCCCCCACGCGTCTTACCGCGTCGACCCCGTCGATAAAATGAGTAGCCCCTGTCCGAGGCGATGGTGGGCGCTGCTTGTGCTCTGCCTGAGCCTGCTGGATCGCCACCCGGCATCGACTATTCGGCCCTCAAGTACACCGAGTCGCGAACCGCTGATGCGTTCCAAGAGGCAACGGGTACGGCACAGGCTCCGGCCGTCCATGTCCGGGGATTCCCGGTGCTGACCCAGTTGGCCGGCGGCACCCTGAAGCGTGTGGACATCTCCGCCCGCCAAATCCCCGCCGGGTCGCAGAGCCCGGTGCCGATCTCGGATCTGGCACGGAGATCGGCCGGACAGGCCCTAGGCGGCGACCCGTCGCGCCGAGGACCTGGATCCGCTGACGGCGGACTTCACCACCTGCGCTCTCGCCGCCGGCACGGTGGTCGAGTCGGAATCTGAAATGTCGGGCCAAGGAGCACTGGATACAATCCAGGCATGTCTACTGCTCCTCGCCCGGCCACCCGCCCGCGTGGGCGTCCTCGGAAGGGTGCCCAGCCCGCTCCCATGAGTGAGGTACTGCCCGCGGCAGTAGAGGCGTTTTCCGTTCACGGTTATGACGGGGTTTCGCTGCGCAATGTCAACGATCAGTTGGGCGTGAGCCGGAATCTTCTGTATCAGCGCTTCGGTTCGAAGGCGAATCTGTGGCGCGCTGCGGTCGACTGGGGCTTCGGCGCCTTGGTGGCGCACCTGGAGGCCATCGACGATGAAGCGGCCGATCCGATGGAGCGGTTGCGGACGCTTATTCGCGGTTTTATTGAGTATTCCGCTACCAGGCCTTATCTGGCCCGTCTTGCGACCCTTGAAGGTGCCGCTCCAACGGACCGGCTGGATTATCTATACGACAACTACATCAGCCCTCTTCGGTCTCGTTTCCTGTCGATTCTCGAGCAATTGCAGGAACAGGGCAGAATCAAGCCGATTCCGTCGGAGATTCTCTTCTTCCTGATCACTTCGGGAGGGACGGCGCAATATGGTCAGGCTGGACTCGCGGCCCGTATGTCGGTCGAAGTGGACGCGGGAAACCCGGCCAAGGTGCGCGTGTACGCGGACCATGTCGCCGAGACGTTGATCAGCGGTATCTCCACGGGTCCGTGAGGTCCCGCCCTCCTGCTACCGCAGAGCGTCGTAAACGGCCTTGACGTAGGTGCCGCTCCGAGCGGAGCCGATGATGCCCGGCGCCATCCTGGCCAACGCCTACACCGCCGCGGACCCCGGGGGCCTGGCACGAGGGCGCGGTCAGCGGCCCGACCGGGCTGCTGACCGCGCCCTCCGCGTGCCTAGGCCGTCGCGAGCGCGAACACGTGCAGCGTGCCGCCGGCCACGGCGGTGGGAAGGATCACGCTCTTCAGTTGCTTCCCGGCTGCCAGCGTGATGGGAGCGCTGGCGAAGACGTCCGTGGCGATCTGTTGGCTGCCGCCGCCGGAGATGTCGCGGTAAGCGGTACGCAGAGCGATGGTGTTGCCGTACGAAGGTTGGCGGTTGCCGCCGCCGAGGGTCCAGTCGCTGAAGCCGATCTGTGCCTCCTGGGTCGTGCCGTCGGCGTAGGCGAGGGTCATGGTGCCGTCGGCGGCGCCGTTGCTGGCGCTGCCCAGCAGGCTGAGCCGGGTGGCGTTCGCCGAGCCCGCCGGGGCGTCGAGGACCTGGTCGCCGCCGCTGACGGCGATGTTGTCCGGGTCGCCGGGCTTGACCTTGGGCCAGGTGAAGCCGAAGCCGCCGGATGTGACGGTGGCACCGGGGGTGGCTCCGGCGGAGGCGAGGGCCTTCGCCGAGTAGCTGTAGCCGCCGCCGTCGAAGTTGGCGGCGGGGTTGGTGTCGTCGGCGGAGATGCCCTTGTTGTTGAGGTTCCAGAACAGGCTGCCCGACGTGGCGACCGTCACCGCGAGGGCTGCCTTGGGGAGGGCGGTGCCGTCGGAGTCCGTCAGTTTCAGGGGGATGGTGTAAAAGCCCGGTTCGGTCCCGGCCGCCGCCGAGATCGACAGGGCGCCGGTGCCCGTGCCGTCCGCCGGTACGGTGAGGTCGCCCTCGGTGGCGGACAGGGTGATGCCGTCCGGGGGTGAGGCCGTCCAGTGCACGGTGGTGCCGGTGTCCTTGAGGGTGCGGACGGTGACGGTCGCCTGCTCGGCGTCCTTGCCGGGCTGGACCTTGACCCTGCCCGGGTCGGTGCTGGTGAAGTACGGCTGCTCGCCGTCGCGGAAGGACGGTGGCGCGTCGGCCGCCGCGCTCGCCCAGGTGGTGTTCGGGGTGGTGCCGAGGGTGAAGTCCAGGGTGCCGCCGTCGGCGACGAAGGACTCGGGCAGCCAGGCCTTTCCGCTGTCCGCGCCGTTCACCTTGAGCGACTGTACGTAGTAGGTGTCCGCCGAGGCGTTCGGAGCGTTGATGGTGATGGTCTGGCCGCTCGCCCGGTGCAGGGTGATCTTAGGGAACAGCGGGCTGGCCAGCACGAGTTCGGCGCGACCCGGCACTTGCGGGTACATGCCGAGCGCCGCCCAGACGTACCAGGACGACATCGCGCCCAGGTCGTCATTGCCGACCTCGCCGTCCGGCTTCTCGGAGTAGAGGGAGTTGGCCGCCCGGCGCACCACGTCCTGGGTGCGGTAGGGCGCGCCGGCGTAGGCGTACTCCCAAGGGGTTTCCAGGGAGGGCTCGTTGCCGAGGAAGGCATACGGCTTGTGCGGGCCGGCGTTCAGTTCGGTGAAGAACGTGTCCAGCCGGTCGACGGCCTTGGCGTTGCCGCCCATGGCGTCGAACAGTCCGGCGAGGTCGTACGGCACCATCCAGTGGTACTGGGCGCCGTTGCCCTCGACGTACAGGCTGGAGTCAGCGGGGTCGAAGGGGGAGACGAACGATCCGTCCGGATCGCGGGGCTGGATCCAGGAGTTGGACGGATTGAAGACGCTCTCCCAGTTCTGTGCCCGCTTCATGAAGGCGGCCTGCGTCGTGTCGTCGCCCAGCTTGCCGGCCAGGGCGGCGATGCCGAAGTCGGCGCTGGTGTACTCCAGCGTGGTGGAGACGTCGTCGGGCAGATAGCCGAGTTTCTGGTAGTCGGCGAGGCCGGGCCGTTCGACGTAGCGGGCGGTGGTCGGCTGGATGGTCGTGGCGCCCTTGACCATTGACGTCAACGCCGCCTTGGCGTCGAAGCCGGTGGCCCCGAAGGCGTACATGCTGGCCAGAATCGAGTGGTAGGGGTCGCCGTTCATGACGCCCTCGAAGTCGTTGTTCACCGACCAGCGGTCCCACACATCGCCCGCCTGATGGGCCTGGTTGTACATCGACTGGGCGATGTCACCGGCTTCGGCAGGCGCCAGTAGGGCCAGCAGTTGCGCTTCGGAGCGGTAGATGTCCCAGCCGGAGAAGTTGGCGTATTGCGCGTGTCCCTTCGCCGCCTGGCGGACGCGCCCGTCGAAGCCCGCGTACTGGCCGTCCGTGTCGCTGAAGACGTTCGGCTGGAGCAGCGAGTGGTACAGCGCGGTGTAGAAGGTGGTGCGCTGGGCGGTGGTGCCGCCGTCGACCTGGATCTGGTTCAACCGCTGGTTCCAGGCTGCGCGCGCCTTGTCGACAACGTTGTCGAACGATGAACTACCCTGCTCCGCCTTGGCGTTCGCAGCGGCGCCCGCGATGCTCACGTAACTGAGCCCGACCTTCACCCCGACAGTGGCCTGCTTCGCGGTGTCGAAGGTGACGTACGCCCCCGAACCCGGCCCCGAGACGCTGACCGAGGGGTGTGCCGCCTGCGCCTGCTTGGACTGCGTCCGGGTGCCGACCTTGGCGCGGGCGGTGCCGCGAACGCTCTGGTCGCCCGGGCTGACGATGTCGTTGTGCCAGGTACCGACGGAGGCGAAGGGCTGGTCGAAGGTGGCCGAGAAGTACACGCGGTAGAGATTGCCGCCGCCGCAGAAGTGGCCGCTGGCCACGTAGCCGGTGATGGTGCGGTCGCCGGTGATGGTCGCCTGCGCGTCCGAGGCGCCGCCGATGGAGCCGGAGACGTTCAGCAGCAGGGAGGCGGTGCTGCCGGCCGGGTAGGTGAAGCGCCCGGCGCCGGAACGCTGGGTGGCCGTCAGTTCGACCTTGTTGCCGGAGGCCAGCTTGACGCCGTAATAGCCGGCGGTGGCCGTTTCGTCGTTGTGGGAGAAGCTGTCCAGATAGTGCGTCGGGTCCGTGGCCGGCGAGGTGGTCACGGATCCGGAGTACGGCATGAACGGTAGGTCCTCGGCCCCGTCGCAGCCGGCACCGGACAGATGGGTCAGGCTGAAGCCCCTGATCTTGTCGTCGTCGTAGAAGTAGCCGCCGGGCTGGTTCTTGTCGGTGTCCGGGCTCCACTGCACCATCCCGAACGGCACGTCGGCGCCCGGAAAGGTGTTGCCCGACCCGCCGCCGGTCCCGAAGTCCGGCCCACCGGGCTTCGTGCCGACGAGCGGGTTCACGTACGGGACGAGATCACGCGGGGCTTCGGCGGCGGCCTTGGCCGACGCCTGGGCGGGGGAGCCCGCGCCGAGGCTGCCGGCAGCCACGAGAGCCGTGAGGACGACGGACAGGAACGGCCGGGCCCGTCTGCCGGGAGAGCTGGATCGGAGTGCCGCCATGCGGTGTCTCCTTGCTGTGTGGTGAGCGTGGGGGAGACCGGGGCGGCGCTGATCCACACCGCACCGGCGCCCGCGAGTGTGAACGGCTGTGGCAGGCGGCGTCAACGGTGACACCGGTAATGGAGCGACAAATGGGACTTCCGTGGTCCGATTCAGGCCACGCCGCGCCGTCCGGCGGGCCGCACCGGCGCTGCTTGGGAAGCGGCTTTACGAGGCGATCGCCTCAGAGCCTGTCGGGTGACCTTCGATCGGAGAGCGGACGCGGTCTGGTGCGTGCGATTCCAAGGCGCCGGGATGTCCTCGTAGCG
>NZ_RJVR01000292.1 GCF_003999195.1 Streptomyces soli | reverse complement strand
TTTCGGCAACGCGGGAAGCGTGCGTGCCTGGGGGCACCTCCCAGCCGCCAGGCTGGGGGAGGCGTGGCCGCCCGATCAGAGGTCATCCGACAGGCTCTCAGGCGATCCCGAAAGGGCCGCACAGGCTTGCGGCGATCAGCTCATCTGGCGGCGGACCAGTTCGTGCAGTCGGCCGCTCTGGTCGGCGAGCAGATCTGCCGGTCGGCCCTGCTGGACGACCCGGCCCTCGGACATGACGATCACCCGGTCGGCGTCCATCACCGTGGAGAGCCGATGGGCGATGACGACGCGGCTGGCGCGCAGGGCCCGGGTGCTCTCGATCACGATGCGCTGGGTCTCGTTGTCCAGGGCGCTGGTGGCCTCGTCGAAGAAGAGGATGCGCGGGCGTCGGATGAGGGCCTGGGCGATCATCAGGCGCTGGCGTTGGCCGCCGGAAATGGTAGCGCCGCCGGAGATCATGGTGTGCAGGCCCATCGGCATGCGCTTGATGTCCTCGGCGAGACCCGCCATCGCGGCGGCCTCCCATGCCTCGTCCTGGGTGAAGGTCTCGGTGCCGCAGATGCAGTCCAGGATGGAACCGGTGAAGGGCTGGGCGTTCTGCAGGACGACGCCGCACTGGCGGCGGACCGCTGCCTGGTCGAGGGCGGCCAGGTCCTGGCCGTCGTAGAGGACGCTGCCCGCCGACGGCTTGTCGAAGCCGATGAGGAGGCGGAGCAGGGTGGACTTGCCGCAGCCGCTGGGGCCGACGATCGCCACGAACTCGCCGGGCCGGACCTCCAGTGACACGTCGTCGAGGACCAGGGGGCCGTCGTCGGTGTAGCGGAAGGACAGCTTTCGGGCCTCGATGCCACCGGACAGCGCGCCGGGCTGGGTGCTGCTGCCGCGGACCTCGGGTGCCTCGTCGAGCACCGGCTTGATGTGCTCGTACATCGGCAGTGCGGCGACCGCGGAGACGAGTGCGCCGGTGAGCTGGGTGACCGAGGTCAGCAGCATGGTGACGGCGGTGCTGAAGGTGAGGAAGGCGCTGGCCGACAGGGAGCCGCGGGCCGGGCCGGCCAGCAGCATGAACATGACGAGCGAACAGAGTGGCAGATAGACCGCGTTGAGGACGGCGGTGAGGTTCTTGATCCGGCCGGTGCGCTGCTGGAGTTCGCGGCTGCGGGCGAACTCCCGTGCCCAGGCGGCGTACGCGAAGCTCTCGGCGGCGGCGACGCGCAGCTTGGGGAGTCCGCGCAGGGTCTGGAAGGCCTGGTTGTTGAGCTTGTTGCCGAGCTCGACCAGGCGGCGCTGCCAGCGCACCTGCCACAGGCCCATCGCCAGGAAGACGGCGGCGATGACGACCAGCATGGCGATGGCGGCCAGCGCCAGCGGCACACTGTAGAGGAGCAGCAGTACGAGGTTCATGGCGCCGACCGTGACCGACTGGACGGCGACCGGGCCGACCCCGGTGAGCACCCGGCGGATTGCGCTCACGCCCATGGCCGCGCTGGCCAGTTCACCGGTGGACCGTTCGGCGAAGAAGGCGGTCGGCAAGCGCAACAGCCGGTCCCAGACGGCGGGTTGCAGGGTGGCCTCGATACGGCCTTCCATCCGCAGGATGGTGAGGCTCTGCAGCAGCATGAAGGCGGCCGAGACGACGCTGGTGACGATGATGGCCAGCGAGAACTGGACGATGAGCCCGGTCTCGGCGTCCGGCACATAGGTGCCGAGCACCTGGCCGGTCGCGATCGGCACCAGCGCGCCGAGCCCGACCGTGACGAGACCGCTCAGGATCAGGTTGCGCAGGTCCGCCCGGGTGCCGCGCAGGCTGAAGCGCAGCAGCCGCAGCGGGCTGAGCGGCTTGTCCGGCAGCGGGCGGTAGAACATGACGGCGCGCTCCGCGAACTCATCCGCGTTGTCCGCGGTGACGCGGATCCGGCTGCCGCTCAACGGGTTGACCGCCTCGTACCCGCCGCGCCGCCACAGCAGGGCGACCCGGACCCCGGTGGCGGCCCGGTGGCCGACCAGGGGACCGGTGTTCTCCCGCCACCAGCGGCCGTCGAGCCGGACCGGCCGGGTGCGGACGCGCGAGGTGACCGCGATGCGGTCGACCGCGTCCATCCGGTCGCTCTCCGCGCCGCTCTCCGAGGGCGGGGTGAGGGTGATCCCGGTGGCCTGCGCGACGAGCTTGCAGACCGCGTACGTGGTGTCGTCGGAGGTCCCGGCCGTACGGGAGGGCGCCTTCCTGGACTTGGCGATGGAGTCCAGCAGTGCCTGGTCGGCCTGTTCGCGCACGGCCTGGCCCGCCTTGATGCCGGCCGCCGTACGGTCCTCGTGGGCGCGCTCCAGGCGTTCGATCCAGCGGTCCAGGGTGGACAGCAGCCGGTGCTGCTGGTTGACCATGCCCTGCCACATCGAGCCGTCGACGAGCAGGTCACCGGCGGCCTCCGCGGAGTACGCCGCGCCGTACTGCACGCTGCCCGGCAGCACCGGCAGCCACAGGATGTCGTCGTCGGCGACGGCTTCGTCGGCAGTCGTACGGCCATCCAGCGGGGCCTCGTACAGAACGCGCTGGCTACGTCCGACGCCCAGCGCGAAGGCCTGCTCCAGCAGGCTGAGGGCCTGGCCCTGGTCGGTGTCGAACTGGTTGCCGTAGGTCCAGGGCTCGGTGTACTCGGCCCGGTACAGTTCGCGCAGCTGGATCCGGCGCAGCCAGCAGTTCTGCAACGGCCGCCCGACCAGGGTGTGCTGCGGCCCCTCGACCGGGCCGAGGAGCAGGGTGCCGGGTTCGAGGCGGCCGAGGAAGTGCCAGTGGCCCTGCTGGGCCGCGTCGACCGCGAACAGGTCGATGGCGCCGGCCACCACCAGCCACAGGACGTGCGGGCCCTCCAGGTTGATGCTGCGCAGGCCTGTGCAGTCGACGGGGGTGCCGAGGCCGCCGAGAGCGGCGGTCACCGGGTCGTCGACGGCGGAGGAGTGCTGAACGGGGATCACGTCAGTGCTCCTTGACCAGTTCGGCGTACGCGCCCCCGGCGGCGACCAGCTCTTCGTGGCGGCCGCGCTCCACGACCGACCCGTGGTCGAGCACCACGATCTCGTCGCTGTCGCGCACGGTGCTGAGCCGGTGGGCGATCACCACGCAGGCGCAGCCGCGCCGCCGCAGGTTGTCGATGATGATCTGCTCGGTCTCCGCGTCCAGGGCGCTGGTCACCTCGTCGAGGACCAGGATGCTGGGCCGGCGGACCAGTGCCCGGGCGATCTCCAGCCGCTGCCGCTGCCCGCCGGAGAAGTTGCGGCCGTCCTGCTCGACCCGGCTGTGGATGCCGCCGGGGCGGCGGGTGATGACGTCGTACAGGGCCGCGTCCTGCAGGGCGGTGACCACGGCCTCGTCGGGGATGGAGGGGTCCCACAGCGCCACGTTGTCGCGCACGGTGCCCTCGAAGAGGAAGACGTCCTGGTCGACGAAGGAGACGGAGGCGGCCATGGCACTGCGGGAGATCTCGTCGAGGCGTGTCCCGTCGATGCGGATGACGCCCTCCCAGGGGCTGTAGAGGCCGGATATCAGGCGGGAGACCGTCGACTTGCCGCTGCCGGAGCCGCCGACCAGCGCGACCTGCTGCCCGGGCGCGACGGAGAGCGAGAAGCCGGAGAGCAGCGGCTTGTCGAGCGGGCTGTAGCCGAAGGTGACGTTCTCCAGCGTGACGTGCCCCTTGAGGCGGCGGGTGCTCGCCTCCGGCTCGGGGCGCGAGTAGAGGGAGTCCACCGGGAAGCTCTCGACGTCCTTCAGCCGGGCCACGTCGGCGGCGAAGTCCTGGATGCGGCCCGCGACTCCGTTCAGCCGGGTGACGGGCGCCGTGAAGCGGGTGACCAGGGCCTGGAAGGCGACCAGCAGACCGATCGAGATATGGCCCTCCACCGCCCGCAGCCCGCCGATCCAGAGGATGAGCGCGCTGTTGAGGACCGCCAGGGTCGGCGCGACGACCGACAGCCAGGCGCTCGGCACCCCGAGGCGCTGCTGCTCCTCCAGGGTGGCGGCGTGCTGCCCGGCCCAGCGGCGGAAGTACCCGTTCTCGCCTCCGGTGGCCTTCATGGTCTCGATCAGCTGGAGGCCGGTGTACGAGGTGTTGGTCAGCCGCGCGGTGTCGGCCCGCAGCTTCTGGGTGCGGGTGGCCCGCAGCCGTATCACCACCCGCATCGCCACCACGTTGAGCAGCGCGATCCCGACGCCGAGGACGGTGAGTTGGGGGTCGTACGTCCACAGCAGGACGGCGTAGAGGACGACCACGACCCCGTCGACGGCGGCGGACGCCAGGTCGCGGGCCAGGGTCTCGGCGACCGCGTCGTTGGACTGGAGGCGCTGGACGAGGTCGGCGGGGCTGCGCTGGGTGAAGAAGGTGACCGGCAGCCGCAGCAGATGGTGCAGGAAGCGGGCGCTGCTGAGGGTGGAGGAGATGATGCGGCCGCGCAGCAGATTCGCCTGCTGGAGAGCGGTCAGTACAGCGGTGAGCACCACCATGGTCGCCATCGAGGCGAACAGGACGCCGAGCAGCGAACTCTGCTCGCCGATCAGGAACATGTCGATGTACGTACGGCTGAGCGCGGGCAGCGCCGCACCGACCGCGACCAGCAGGAGGCTGGCCACCAGTGCGGCCAGCATGGTGCCGGTGGTGCCGCGCAGCCGCGCCGGCATCGCGCGCAGGATCCCGGGCCTGCGGCCGCCCTTGTGGAAGTCGGCGCCGGGTTCGAAGGTCAGGACGACCCCGGTGAAGCTGGTGTCGAAGTCCTCGGCCGGCACGAAGCGGCGGCCCTTGTCGGGGTCGTTGATCTGTACGCCGCGGCGGCCGAGGCGGCGTGCCATGCCGTCGTAGACGACGTAGTGGTTGAACTCCCAGAACAGGATCGCCGGGGCGCGCACTTCGGCCAGCGCCGCCGTCTCCATCTGCATGCCCTTGGCCCGGAGGCCGTAACTGCGAGCCGCCTTGAGGAGGTTGCTGGCCCGGGAGCCGTCGCGGGAGACGCCGCAGGCGATGCGCAGTTCCTCCAGCGGCACATGGCGACCGTAGTGTCCGAGCACCATCGCGAGCGAGGCCGCGCCGCACTCCAGGGCCTCCATCTGGAGCACCGTGGGCGTGCGTACGGTCTTCTGCCTGCGCCCCTTCGGCTTCGGCTGGGCGCGTCGTCCGCGGTCCGGGCTGTGCTTGCGGCGGCCCGCCGGCGGCAACTGCTGCTGTCTGTGCTGGGGCGGTGCGGTCACGGGAGCAGCCAATCGATCGGACGCTGGGCGGCCAGGTGGACGGCGCCGCTGGTCAGGGTCATGGAGTCGATCCCGTACGGCGGTCCGGAGGACGAGGACCACCGGTAGCCCGACTTGGTGGCGGCCGACGTGTCCAGCCGTACCAGGACCGCCACCGGCCGGCTCTTCCCGAATTCCTCGGCCAGTTGGCTGTCGCCCAGGAAGGCGGCGATCTGCTGCGCCGACTCGGAGGTGCGGCCGACGGACTTCACATGGCCGCGCAGAACTCCGTACCGGTCCTTCGGCACCGACTCGACCGTGAGGTCCACGGAGGCGCCCACCGGTACCGACGAGGCGCTGCCGGCCGGCACGTACAGGGTCGCCACGAGTTGGTCGTCGGCCCGGGCGACGCGCTCCACGGCGGCCACGTTCGCCCCCGTGGTGACGACGGTGCCGATCGTGGCGACCAGCGCGGTCACGCGGCCCGCGGCCAGGGTGCGCACGACGCTGTCCCCCTGCTGGGTACGGACCTTCAGCAGCGGCGCGTTGGCGGCCAGCTGCTCACCCTCCTTGGCGAGGACCTGGACGACCTGTCCCGCGACCGGGCTTTGCAGGATGTAGCTGCCCTGCCCGTGGGTGAGAATTCCGGACGCGTTCAATTTTGACGAGACCGAGCCGGTCACGGCCCAGAAACTCGCGGCGGCCAGGACCACAATCGTGACGGACAGCACGAGCAGGCCCTGCGGCCGGGCGAAACGCACCGGCAGTTCGAGTTCCTCGGGCGACTGCAGCTTGGAAAGTGCCTTTTGGCGAAACTGCACGGAACTCTTCCCTCACAACTGCATTCGTCGCTATACGGACACAACGCCGCAACGGCGCCCGTGAGCCCCGGAACGGAAGGTTCCGGGGCTCACGGGGTGAATCCGTCTCAGAGGCCGGAGATGAGGCCGGTCGCGACCGAGGTGTTGACGCCGGTCAGGCCCTCAACGGTGCCGACGACGCCACCGAGGGTGCTGGAGACCGGGGCGATGGAGTCGAGGGTGCCGGTCGCGGTGCTGACGAGACCGCCGATGAGACCGCCGGAGACGTTGTCCAGGTCGGCGTCGGAGATCTCGCGGGTCTCAACCTGGGGGGTGACGTTCATGATGGGGCTTCCCTTCAAGTGGATACTTCTCAAAGTGGCGAACAGTTTTTCGAAGAAGTCCCGCCGCCGGACAGGATCAAAGCATGTCGTCAGGTCGTACGACCAATGACGGACGGGCCGTTCGAATAGCATTCGGATTCATGACTTCACGGGTGTGTCGGCCCGTCCACGACTTGGTGCCAACATCCGCACATGAGCTGATCGCGTCCACCTCAGCGAATTGGGCACTCCGCCTCAAAGGCCCCGCACAGAGGGCGTTCGACCGACCTCCCGTCAGCACTCATATGGCGTCGGCGTGCACAGTGTGAGGATTTACTGAAGATAGTGCGCCCGGTTACCGGTCGGTCGGGAGAGGCGTTCGCATGAGGAGGCCCGGAGTCCGGCGCCGGCGACGCTCGGCTCGCATCCGGCCCCCGCCAGCGGGGGCCGGATCGCCGGGTCATGGTGCTGCTGCTCGCCTGCTGGACGACCGCGGTGCTCATCGTCTGACCCCGCAGGGCCGGTTCACAGGCGTAGCCGGTACGGCAGCATGCAGACCGCGACGTCGGTGCGCGCCCGCAGGACGGTGGCCAGGAGGATGCCGCGCTGGTTCTGGAGGATCTGGTAGCGGCGGTGCCTCGGCTCGACCTCGGGGATGAGCACGGCGACCTGCCGTCCGTCGCTAGCCGCATGCCGGACGTACTCGACGATGGGCTCCACCAGCGACCGGTGCGGGCTGTCGAGGATTTCCAGCCGCACCCCGGGATTCCAGCGGTCCCAACTTTCCCGCAGCACCTGTACCCTGGCGGGATCGGCGTGAACGGCGACCGCGACCACCTCATCGCCGAGAGCGAGGGCGGCGGTCAGCGCGTGCTGGGCGAGCTTGCTGACCTCGCCCACGGGCACGATCACCAGGCTGGTGGTGCGCTGCGGCGGGGGCGGGATCCGGCCGAGGCCGAGTTCGGCGCCGACCGCGTCGTAGTAGCGCTGGATCCGGGCGAAGAGCAGCATCAGCAGCGGTACCGCCACGACGACCACCCAGGCGCCCTCGAGGAACTTGGTGGTGAGCAGGACCAGGCCGGCCAGGGCGGTGAGCAGGGCGCCGATGCCGTTGATCAGCGCCCGGCGCAGCCAGCCGGGCGGCCGCTCGGTGGCCCAGTGCCGCACCAGGCCGACCTGGCTGATGGTGAAGCCGATGAAGACGCCGATGGCGAAGAGCGGGATCAGCCGATGGGTGTCGGCGTTCGCGGCGACGAGCAGCACGGCCGCGAGCAGGGCCAGGGCCAGGACGCCGTACCGGTAGACCGGACGCTCGGCGCGCAGCCCGAACAGGTGGGGCAGCCGGTGGTCGCGGGCCAGCAGGCTCATCAGGACCGGCAGGCCGCCGAAGCTGGTGTTGGCGGCGAACAGCAGGACGAGGGTGACGACGATGTTGGTCGCGTAGTAGGCCCATCCGGTTCCGTACGCCCCGGCGGTGAGCTGGGCGAGGACCGTGACGCCGCCGCGCGGAGCCACGTGGTCGCGGCGGATCAGGATCGCGAGACCGATCAGCATCACCCCGAGAAGCGCGCCGAGCATCAGCTCGGTGCGCTGGGCCCGCTTGACCCGTGGCGTGCGGAAAGACGGTACGGCGTTCGCGATGGCCTCCACCCCGGTCAGGGCGGAGCAGCCGGAGGAGAACGCCTTCAGGAGCAGCAGGACGCTCAGCGCCTCCGTGGCGTGGACGGGCACCGGGGTACCGACGACGGCTGCGGGGTGCGAGCGGATGAGCCCCACGACGATGATGCCGAGCATGCTCCCGATGAACAGCACGGTGGGCAGCATCAGCGCCCTCGCGCTCTCGGCGATGCCCCGCAGATTCACCGCCGTGAGCAGGGCGAGCCCCACCAGGCAGACGGCGAGCAGGTGCGTACTGAGGGCGGGGAAGGCCGAAGCCAGGCTGGCGGCACCGGCGGCCAGGCTCACCGCGACGGTGAGGACGTAGTCGACGACCAGACTCGCCGCCGCCAGCAGGCTCGGCCAGGGCCCGAGGTCCTTCTTGGCCACCGCGTACGCGCCGCCGCCGTCCGGGTGCACGGCGATCACCTGGCCGTACGAAACAACCAGCACCGCGAGCAGAGCCGAGATGACCAGCGTGATCGGCAGCGTCGCCGACAGCGCCCCGCTCCCGGCGGCGACCAGGACGAGCACGATCGCCTCGGGGCCGTACGCGACCGAGCTGAGCGCGTCCAACGACAGCGCGGCCAGCCCCTCCAGACTGGTCAGGTGGTTCTTGTCGCCCTCCCCGGGACGGAGCGGAACCTTCGGTCGCAATTCGCGGCGTGCCAGGCCGAACGCCATGGATACCTCACGGAACAGTGTGCGTCTGAGCTCTTTCGGGACACTCTGCCCGGCAGCGGGGGCCCCGGGCGTCAAGGCCACGCCAAGGGTTGGCGCCGAGGCGTCAGAGACCCGTCAAATATCCCGGATGCGGGCGGGTGCCCGTTTCTACCCTGGGCCTCCGGCTCTGACGTCCTGCGGCGCCTGGCCGAGCGCATCGACGGCTCCGAGGCCCGAGCGGTCCTCCGGGCCTCGGAGCTGACGTAAGGCCGATAGCCACGGTGGGGTCAGCAGCAGCCGGAGGTGGCGTCAGCGGTTTCGGGTGAAGCCGCGCAGCCGGTGCCGTCTTGCTGCCGGGTGAGGGTGTCGGCGTCGGCCTTGACGACATAGACCTCCCAGGGCTCCTGGCCGGGCGCGTGCACCCAGACCTTGTCCTGGAGGGCGTAGCAGCACGTGGTGTCCGCCTCCTCGGTCGTGGGCAGGCCGGAGGCAGCGAGCCGGCGGGTGGCGTCGGTGACGGCGGTGGCGGAGTCGACTTCGATGCCGAGGTGATCCATGCGGGTGTCCTCGGTGGCTTCGCCCTGGAGGAGGACGAGCTTGAGCGGGGGCTCGGCGATGGCGAAGTTGGCGTAGCCGTCGCGGAGTTTGGCGGGCGGGGTGCCGAACAGCTTCGTGTAGAAGGCGATGGATGCCTCGAGGTCGGGGACGCGGAGAGCGAGCTGTACGCGGGACATGGCGGGCCTCCTGATGGGCGGGGTGTGGGTTCAGCAGCCGCCGGGCGTGGTCGGGGCGCCGGTGCCGATCTGCACGGTGGCCGGGGCGGCGCAGCAGCTGCTGCTGTCGGTGCCCTGGGCGGAGGTGGGGTCGTCGAAGAGACCGGCGCCGCCGCAGACGCCGGTTCCGGGGAGGGTGAGTTCGACGCGGGTGGCGGCGGCGTGGTCGCCGGCGAGGGAGGCGGCGATGGAGCGGACCTGCTCGTAGCCGGTGAGGGCGAGGAAGGTGGGGGCGCGGCCGTAGGACTTCATGCCGACGAGGTAGACGTCCTGCTCGGGGTGGGCGAGTTCCTTGACGCCGTGGGGGTAGACGGTGCCGCAGGAGTGGACGTTGGGGTCGATGAGCGGGGCCAGCTCCACCGGGGCCTGGAGGCGTTCGTCGAGGGTGAGGCGGAGTTCGGCGACGAGGGACAGGTCGGGGCGGAAGCCGGTGAGGACGATGGCCTCGTCCAGCGGTTCGGTGCGGCGGCCGTCCTCGGCGACGAGAGTCAGCCGCTCGCCGTCGTTCTCGACCGCCGCGGTACGGAAACCGGTGACCGCGCTCGCCTGGCCGGCCTCGACGGCGGCCTTGGCCCGCAGGCCCAGCGCTCCCCGCGCGGGGAGTTGGTCGGCCTCGCCGCCGCCGAAGGTGCTGGTACCGATGGTCCGGCGCAGGATCCACACCGCGTGCGTACCCGGGGCGTCCTCGGCGAGGCCGGCGAGCTGGGCCAGGGCGGTGAAGGCGGAGGCCCCGGAGCCGACGACGGCGGTGCGCTTGCCTGCGTAACGGGCGCGGGCGGCCGGGTCGTTGAGGTCGGGGACGCGGTAGGCGATGCGGTCGGCGGCCGCGCGCTCACCAAGGGCGGGCAGGCCGTCGCCGCCCAGCGGACTCGGGGTGGTCCAAGTGCCGGAGGCGTCGATGACGGCGCGGGCGGTGACGCGCTCTTCGGTGCCGTCGGCGGTGGTGAGGTGGACGGTGAAGGGCTGCTCCTCGCGGCCGGAGTCGACCACGCGGTCGCGCCCGGCGCGGGCCACACCGGTCACCCGGGCCCCGTACCGTACGCGGTCGCCGAGGGCGGCGGCGAGCGGCTGCAGGTAGCGGTCGGCCCAGTCGGCGCCGGTCGGGTAGGCGGCGGCGGGGCGGACCCAGCCGGTGGGGGCGAGCAGCTTCTCTGCGGCGGGGTCGATCAGTTCGGCCCAGGTGGAGAACAGTCGTACGTGTCCCCACTCCCGCACCGCCGCACCGGCGCCCGGGCCGGCCTCCAGAACCAGCGCTTCCAGGCCCCGGTCCAGCAGATGGGCTGCGGCGGCCAGGCCGATCGGGCCGGCACCGATGACGACGACGGGGAGGGCGGTGGTGGTCGAGCTGGTCACGTCGACTCCTTGCTTCGATGTTTGTCGATGTAATGGAGCCTGGCACTTTGCATCGATGGATGTCAACATAGACACATGTCGAATCTGAAGACTGTCGAGCTGCCGCCCCTGGACGCCGTCGCGCCGTGCTGCCCGCCGCTGACCTCGGCAGCCCTGTCGGAGGAGGACTCCATCCGGATGGCGGCGATGTTCAAGGCCCTCGGCGACCCGGTTCGACTGCGTCTCTTCTCGCGCGTCGCCTCACACCCGGACGGCGAGGCGTGCGTCTGCGACATCTCCGACGTGGGCGTCTCGCAGCCCACCGTCAGCCATCACCTGAAGAAGCTGCGCGACGTCGGCCTGCTCGACTCCGAGCGCCGCGGGACCTGGGTCTACTACCGTGTCGCGCCCGGCGTGCTCGCCGCCATGGCCGGACTGCTCGCGGGCGTCGACGGCTGAGGGTCCACCGCCCCGCGCCCGAAGACGACCGCGACCAGGGCCAGGCCCAGGACGCCGCCGACCAACTGGACGCCGACAAAGCCGGGTACCGAGCCCGGGGCGATGCCGGCGAAGGTGTCGGAGAAGGCCCGGCCGATGGTCACCGCCGGGTTGGCGAAGGACGTGGAAGAGGTGAACCAGTAGGCCGCGCCGATGTACGAGGCAACGGCGACCGGCGCGAAGCGCAGGCTGTCGGTGCGGGCAAGCCCGAAGATCAGCAGGACCAGGCCGGCCGTCGCCACGACCTCGCCCAGCAGCAGGTGTCCGGCCGAGCGGTCGTGCGTGGACCACCTCACCAGTGGCTCCGCGAACATGGCGTCGGCCAGGATCGCCCCGCCGATCGCCCCGCCCACCTGGGCCGGGACGTACGCGGCCACCTCGCGCGAAGTGACTCCGGCACCGCCGCGCCGGGCCGTCCACCACTCCGCCAGGGTCACGACGGGGTTGAAGTGCGCGCCGGAGACCGGGCCGAGCAGCGCGATGAGCACGCCGAGGCCGAAGACGGTGGCGAGGGAGTTGGCCAGCAGCTGTACGCCGACGTCCGTGCTGAGCTCGGTGGCCTGGATGCCGGAGCCGATGACGACGGCGACCAGCGCCGCGGTACCGACGAACTCGGCGGCGGCCCGGCGGGTGAGCGGCGCGCGCTGGGGACTGGTGGCGGTCAACAGGACTCCTCGGTGCGGATCACGGGCAGGCGCGTCTGGTGTTGTTCTCGGCGGTGGCGCGAGCGGTGACGGCCAGCTCGGCGAAGGATGCCGCCAGTGTGTCGATGACGTCGGGCATCAGCCGGTAGTACGTGAACCGGCCGCAGGGCTCCGTCTCCACGACCCCGGCCTCTCTCAGCACCCGCAGGTGGTTGGAGAGGTTGGTCTGCTTCGCGCCCGTCTCCTCCACGAGATGCGTGGTGCACAGGGTCTCGCGGGCGAGCAGGGTCACGATCCGGAGCCTGAGAGGGTCGGCCAGTACCCGGATCAGGTCAGTGTCGGCTGACGTCATCATGGGCTGATACTGTCACATCAGTCGGAGCTGACGCGAGTTCGGCTCCTTCCGTCACGAGACATAGCGAGACAAGAGAGACCTCCATGTCCGACAAGCCGTCCGTGCTCTTCGTCTGCGTCCACAACGCCGGCCGCTCCCAGATGGCCGCCGCCTGGCTGACCCACCTGGCGGGAGACCGCGTCGAGGTCCGCTCCGCCGGCTCGGACCCTGCCGACACGGTCAACCCAGCGGCCGTCGAGGCGATGAAGGAGGTCGGCATCGACATGTCGGCCGAGACCCCCAAGGTCCTCACGGTCGAGGCCGTTCAGGCGTCCGACGTCTGCATCACCATGGGCTGCGGCGACACCTGCCCGGTCTTCCCCGGTAAGCGCTACCTGGACTGGACGCTGGACGACCCGGCCGGCCAGGGCGTCGAGGCCGTACGGCCCATCCGGGACGAGATCAAGGCGCGCATCGAGGCCCTGATCGCCGAGATCGCCCCGGCGTCCGCGTCATGACGGCGGAAGAAGCAGGCGACGTACGCGAGGTCATCGTCATCGGGTCCGGCCCGGCCGGTTAAACCGCCGCGCTCTACAGTGCCCGCGCCGCGCTGGAGCCGCTGGTCTTCGAGGGCTCGGTCACCGCCGGCGGCGCGCTGATGCAGACCACCGAGGTGGAGAACTTCCCGGCTTCCCGGCGGCATCATGGGCCCCGACCTCATGGAGAACATGCGGGCCCAAGCGGAGCGCTTCGGCTCCGAGGTTGATCCCGGACGACGTGATCGCGGTCGACCTGGACGGTGACACCAAGTCCGTCACCGACTCCGAAGGCACCCTCCACCGCGCGAAGGCGATCATCGTCGCCAGCGGCTCCCGGCACCGCAAACTCAACCTCCCTTCTGCACGCCCAACCGGAAGGGGGTGTGCGGGATTTGGTTGAGAATTGGGTAAGCCGGCCCGGTGCCGGGGGAATCCAGGTGGGCCCGCCGGAGTTCGTAACTGATGTGAGAGGGTTTTATATCCCCTGGCTCGGGGTGCCGCTGGAGCACGGCCCCTGGGTCGCGGCCGCGGCGTCGCTGGCCGTCACTCCGGGGGCATTGTGGTTGTTGGCTCTGGTGCTGGAGCGGCGGCTGATGGGGGCGCGCAGCGGGTTCGTCGCGGTCGTGCTCGGCGATCCGTTGCTGGCCGCGGCGGTCGCACTCGGCGTCCAGCGCATGCACGGGACGGCGCCGACCGGGGCGGCGGGTCCGTGGTTCGGGCTGGCCTCGCTCATCGGATGGTTCGGGTTCGGCCTGTTTCAGTGGCGTGGCGAGCTGCGGGCCGGATTCTTCACCCGCGAGCAGGCGATCGCCCCGACCAAGATCTGGCATCAGCTGGTCGTCTACCCGCTGCTGGGTTACTGGTTGTGGACCGCGGGAGTCGGCGGCCTGATCGCGCCGGGATCCACGCCGGCCGACGTCGTGGGCCGCGTCCTGATCGTCGCCTGCGTGGGGGTCTGGGTGGTCAGCAACGGTTACGACCGTCTGCGCCCCAAGCTCGGTCATCCGCCGTACGACTGGCGCCGGCTCCGGCCGTACGGACAGCCGTGGCCGGGCGCCTCCGTGACCTTGCGGGCGTACGAGCGGGATCAGAGCGTCGGACCCTGATCATCCCAGCTTCTGGGCGACCGATCCGGGAGGCCTGCCCGGCTGAGCGACGGCAGCCGGAACCGGGGGCTGTAAGCAGAGCCGGCGCCCCACACGGGGCGCCGGCTGCCGCTATGAACTGCTTACTGACTTAGAGGCCGCGCGAATAGGTGGGGCGGCGTCGCGTGCCGATGGGCGGCGCCTGGCGGCGTTGTCGTCGGTCGACGACGTCCCCAGCCCTGGCGGCTGGTGGGGGTCCTCCCCCTGGCTTCGCCGGTGGGGGTGCCCCCGGCGAAGCCAGGGGGAGCACCCCCACCGGACGGAGTCTGGGGGAGAGTGCCCCCACCGCCTTGCCAGACTTGCCCCTCGCCCCGCTCCATCACCCACCCCACCTATTCGCGCGGCCTCTTACGCACCCGGCCTTACGGGTACGAGGTGACCGTCGAGGGCGTGGTCGAGGTGCCCGAGGTGGCCGCGCCGGTGTCGTTGATGACGTGGTTGTACTGGCCTTGGCCGCCCAGGGAGACCACCAGGACGTCGTGCATCTTGATCCCGGACTTGACCGGGACCTCGAAGCCGTGGTCCATGACGATGGTCGGATCGACGTTGAAGTAGCAGTAGCTGCCGACCCCCCATGCTTCATGGGTGTTCACCGTGTCGTCGACCTTGTAGGCGGCGTATCCCTTGGTGTTGCCGTTCTGGATGGCCGCCTGGTTGGGCGCGTCGTAGGCGATCTCGTTCTGGAAGAAGATCGTCTTGCCGTTCTGGCCGCTCCACTCGACGTCGTACTTCTTGAAGTGCTCGACGAAGAGTCCGGTGGCCAGCACGTTGTTGCCCTTGACGACCAGGCCGTAGTCGGACGGGTTGGTGTTCCAGCCCACGCCGGTGCCGTGGTCGGCCCGCCAGAGCCAGGTGTGGTCGATGATCGTGTCGTTGCTGTTGATCTCCACGGCGGTGGTGGCGCTGCCTGCGCCGGCGCCGCCGATCCGGGCGAACACGTCCTGGACCGTGGTCGGGTCGGCCGAGTGGCTGGCGGACGAGCCGGCCGGGCCGACCTGCAGGAGCACCGGCGAGTTGACCGCACCGGCGTCGATGAGGAAGCCGGCCAGCTTGACGCCGTCCACGTCGGCGACCTTCATCGCCGTCACGCCGTTGTCCGGGACGATCGTCGCCAGGCCCAGGCCGAGGACGACCGTGTCGGCACGGGTGACGTTGATGGTCTGGTCGACGTGGTAGACGCCCGGGGTGAAGAGCAGGTTGAGGCCCTGGGCGAGCGCCGCGTTGATGGTCGCCGCGGTGGTTCCGGGCTTGACCACGTAGAACTGGCTGAGCGGAATCGAGCTGCCCGCCGTTGTACCGCTGGCCCACGAGGTGCCGCGGGCGTTGGTGCGCTTGGCCGGTACGAAGACCTTGTAGTCGCTGCCGTCCAGGTACAGGAACGGCTTCTCCCGCGAGACCGGGGTGGTGTCGAGGGTGGTGTACGGCGGGTTCGGGAAGCTCTGCGCGGGAGCGCCCTGGACGCCGGAGAAGACGTTGTTCCACACGCCGTTGGCGTTGCTGCCGATCGAGCTGTCACGGGTGTACCACTGCTGCTGCGAGTACGGGCTCACCGCGCCGTCGATCTGGCTGTCGGCGATGTAGCCGCCGCTGGCCCAGCCGTAGCCGGTCGGCGCCAGGTTCAGGCCGCCCTTGACGTGCATCCGGCGGAAGGGTGCCGCCTGGGCGACCGCCCACCGGTCGGTGCCGCTGACCGGGTTGAGCGTGAGGTTCTCCGCCGAACGCCAGAAGTTCTGCGTGGCGTTGCCGTTGAACCAGCCGGCGTCCACCGTCACGTCCCCGTTGAAGGTCGTGTCGTTGGGCGACAGACCCAGGCCCGAGATCGAGGTGTAGAAGCCGAGTTGGGCGTTGATGTTGTTGTAGGTGCCCGGCTTGAACAGGAACTGGTAGCGGCCGGTACCGAACTGGGCCGTCTCCTGCTGCGCGAAGACCGAGTCCAGCTTGGACTGGATGTCGGTCATGGACGGGTCGAAGACGATCACGTTGGAGCCGAGGTCGCCGCCGCCCGGGATGACCGTGCCGTCGCTGAGGGTGTGTACGCCGAACTCCCACAGTGAGTAACCGTACGCGGTGTGCCGCGCCGTGCCGTACAGGCGGATGTAGCGGCCCGTCCCGTTCACCGAGAGGGTCTCATTCCCGCCGGGCCCGGTGGTCGTCGAGTAGACCGTGGTCCAGGTCGAGGCGTTGGCCGAGACCTGGATCTGGTATGAACTTCCGTATGCTGCCTCCCAGTTGAGCACCACCTGGCAGATCGTCTGCGAACTGCCCAGGTCCACCTGGAGCCACTGCGGGTCGCTGAACGCGCTGGACCAGCGAGTGCCGGTGTTGCCGTCCACCGCGTTGGCGGCCACGAAACTGCTGTTCTCGGCCGAGGAGGCGGTGGCGGTCTTGCCCTGCGCGGCGTTGGCGGTGCCACAGGTGGCGGCCGCCGCCCTGGTGGCCCCCAGCGGCGCGACGAGCACGACGAGGAGGGCTACCAGGGCGGCCCAAAGGACCGTCGCTCTGAAGGGTGGGGGGGTGGTGCCGGATATGGGTCTCATCAGCTTCTCCTGTGCGGGGGGTGGAGGTGCTGTGCGGTTGGGTGTGTGCGGTGGTGCTCCTTACGCCGCGCGGCGTGCCCGGGCGCGGTGGGCTTGAATGAGATCGGCGTAACGGTGTCCGCTGCCCTTGATCGTGCGGCGCAGGGTTTCGTAGTCGACGTGGACCAGGCCGAAGCGCTTCTCGTAGCCGTACGCCCACTCGAAGTTGTCCAGCAGCGACCAGGCGAAGTAGCCCGCCAGCGGGGCGCCCTTGCGGAGCGCCCGCGCGCAGGCGGCCAGGTGCTCCTCCAGGAAGCGGGTCCGCTCGGGGTCGTCGACGGTCCCGTCGGCGCGTACGACATCCGGGTAGGCGGAGCCGTTCTCGGTGACGAAGATCCGCTGTACGCCGTACTCCTCGGTCAGCCGCATCAGCAGCGTCTCGAGGCCGTTCGGGTGGACCTCCCAGTCCATCCCGGTGTGACGGGCGCCGGCCGGGTCCACCTGGCGGGTGTTGGGCAGCGGTCCGATGGGGTCGTCGGCGACGACCGTACGGAAGTAGTAGTTGACCCCCAGCCAGTCCAGCGGCGTGGCGATCGTCGCCAGGTCGCCGGGCTTCTCGGGCAGGTCGACTCCGTACAGGTCCAGCATGTCCTGCGGGTAGCCGCGGCCGTGGATCGGGTCGAGCCACCAGCGGTTGTTGTGGCCGTCGGCGCGGACGGCGGCGGCGTGGTCCTCGGGGCTGTCGCTGGCCGGTTCGCAGGGGCTGAGGTTGTTGACAATGCCGACCTGGGCGTCCGGGACGGCCGCCCGAATCGCCTGGACGGCCAGGCCGTGGCCGAGGTGCAAGTGGTATGAGGCGCGTACGGCGGCGGTGATATCGGTGAGCCCCGGCGCCATCCGGCCCTCCAGATGGCCGATCCACGACGAGCACAGCGGCTCGTTGAGGGTGCACCAGTTCTGGATCCGGTCCCCGAGCCGCTCGGCGACGGTCCCCGCGTACGCGGCGAAGCGCTCGGCGGTCTCCCGCTCGGGCCAGCCGCCGCGGTCCTGGAGCACCTGCGGCAGGTCCCAGTGGTAGAGGGTGGGGAAGGGGGTGATGCCGGCGGCCAGCAGGCCGTCGGTGAGGCGGTCGTAGAAGTCCAGCCCGGCATCATTGACCTTGCCGTCGACGCCCGGCACCACCCGGGGCCAGGCGACGGAGAAGCGGTAGGCGTCCACGCCGAGCCGCTCCATGATGCCGATGTCCTCGCGCCAGCGGTGGTAGTGGTCGCAGGCGACGTCGCCGGTGTCGCCGCGGTGGACCATGCCCGGGGTGTGGGAGAAGGTGTCCCAGATGGACGGTGAGCGGCCGTCCTCCGCCACCGCCCCCTCGATCTGGTACGACGCGGTGGCCACGCCCCAGAGGAAGTCGGCGGGAAGACAGTCGAGCTCGTTCAGAGGCTCTGTCACGGGGGTCCTTTCGGGCGTGATCACTTGACGGCTCCGGCGGTGAGGCCGGCCACGAGGTAGCGCTGCAACAGCAGGAATCCGGCGACGACGGGCACGCTCACCACCAGTGACGCGGCCATGACCTGGTTCCAGTACACGTCGTTCTGAGTGGCGTAACCCCGCAGGCCGACGGCGAGCGTGCGGGTGGTGTCGTTGGTCATCACGGAGGCGAAGAGCACCTCGCCCCATGCGGTCATGAAGGCGTAGACGGCGACCGCGACGATGCCCGGGGTGGCCGCCGGAACGACCACCCGGAACAGGGCGCGCAGCGGGCCGCAGCCGTCCACCAGGGCGGCCTCGTCCAGGTCCCGGGGGATCGAGTCGAAGTACCCGATGAGCATCCAGATGGAGAAGGGCAGGGAGAAGGTGAGATAAGTGAGGATCAGGCCACCGCGCGATCCGTACAGCGCGATGCCCGTCGTGTTGCCGATGTTGACGAAGATCAGGAAGAGCGGCAGCAGGAAGAGGATGCCGGGGAACATCTGCGTCGACAGCACGGTCACCGTGAAGACCCGCTTGCCGCGGAATCGGTACCGGCTGACCGCGTACGCCGCGAAGATCGCGACGATCACCGAGCAGATCGTCGCAGCGCCCGACACGATCAGGGAGTTCCCGAAGTACCGGGCGAGCGGCACGGTCTGCCAGATGTCGAAGTACGGGCGCAGGGTCAGCCCGCTCGGCAGCCAGCGAAAGGCCCCGGAGACGTCCTGCAGCGGCTTGAGCGAACTGCTCACCATGACGTAGACCGGTACCAGGACGAACAGCGAGATCAGCGACAGCCCGACCCTGCGGGTCCAGATGAAGGACCGGGGCGGGGCCATGGGACTGACGTGAGCGGCGGCCCTAGACATCCTGCCTCCTTCGGGAGGTGGCGAGCAGATAGACGGCCGTCACCACGAGCAGGAACAGCAGCAGCAGGACGGACATCGCCGAGCCGGAGCCGAAGTTCCAGGTGACGAAGGACGCCTGGTAGATGTGGATGGAGATCACGTCGGCGGCTTCCGGCGCGGAGTTGCCGAACAGCACAAACGGCGTGTTGAAGTCGTTGAAGGTCCACAGGAACAGCACCAGCACCAGCACCTGGTTGACCGGCCGCAGCGAGGGCATGGTGATGCGGCGGATCTGCTGCCACATACCCGCGCCGTCGATCGCGGCGGCCTCGTACAGCTCCCGTGGGATGTTCTGCAGACCGGCAGTGATGATCAGGAAGGCGAAGGGCCAGCCCTTCCACACGGACACGATGAGCAGCGCGTAGAAGCTGTTGTCCCCGATCAGCCAGAACGGCCGGTCGGAGGTGAGGTGGAGCTGGTCGTGAAGTACGTGGTTGATCAGGCCGTTGTCCCGCTGGAACATGAACGCCCAGGTGATCACCGCCGCGTAGACCGGCAGCGCGTACGGGACCAGGAACAGCGTCCGCAGCACGCCCCGGCCGCGGAAGGAGTCCTGCATCATGAGCGAGACGAATGCCCCGAGCAGCCAGCACAGGCCGACCGACAGGGCGGTGAACGCGCAGGTCACGAAGAACGAGTGAAGCAGCGCCTGGCCGATCGGGGCGTTGAAGTCCAGCGCGATGCGGAAGTTGTGCAGGCCGGCCCAGGGCGCCTGGGTCCAGTTGCGGATGAAGAACTGGGTGATCCCGCGGAAGCTCATGACGATGCCGAGGATCATCGGCACCAGGTGGACCAGGAGCTCCAGGAGGATCGCCGGGAGCAGCAGCATGTAGGGCAGGCTCAGGTTGCGTAGGCGGCCTGCCTGGCGCGGGCGGCGGCCCGGCCCGCCCCGCCGGCCACTGGCCGAGCGGGGCGGGCCGGAGTCGGCCGCGGCTGCTTGGGATTCGTCGGCGGCAGCCGTGGTGGGGGGTGTCATGCTCCGGCCTCTCACTGCTGCATCTGCTGCTGGGCCTTGTCCAGCGCTGCCTTGACGGACGCGGTGGTGACGGGCTTCCCGGCCGCCGCGTCGGCGAACAGGCCCTTGACCGCGGTGCCGACGGCGGTCTCGAACTGCGACTCCGTCGGGACCTGCGGCAGCGGCGTGGCGCTGGTGGCGAGGGCCTCGCGGAGCGGCTTCATGGCCGTGGTGTTGAACGCCGGGTCGGTCTGCGCCGACTTGACCGGCGGTATCGAGCCGTAGGTCTTGTTGAGGATGATCTGCTCGGCGTCGCTGGTCATGAACTTCACGAACTTCACGGCGCCGTCGACGTTCTTGGAGTTCTTGAAGACGGCCATGTTGATGCCGGCGACCATGGAGTTCGTCTGCTGGCCGGTGCCCGGGGTGCCCGACTGGACGGGAACGGGGGCGACACCGAAGTCGCTGTCCTTCATGCCGTACGACTTGAAGGTGCTGGCCGCGGTCTGCCACAGCACCATCGCCGTCTTGCCCTTGGCGAAGTCCTGCAGGGTCTGGTTCTGGGCGTACTCGGCGCTGCCCGTGGCGACGATCTTGTCCTTGGCCATGAAGTCGACCCACTGCTTCACACCCGCGACCGCGCCGGGGGAGGTGAAGGTCGGCTTGCCGGCCGAGTCGTAGAAGTCACCGCCGTGCTGCTTGGCCAGCACGAAGGCCTGGTGGATGTTGTTGGAGAGGTTGGCCCCCTCCAGACCGAGGCCGGACTGCCCGCTCTTGGTGAGCTTCTTGCCGTCGGCGACCAGCTCGTCCCAGGTGGCGGGTGGCGTGGAGATTCCCGCGTCGGCGAAGAGCTTCTTGTTGTAGTAGAGCGCGTACGCCATCGAGTACAGCGGGACGGCCGCCGGGTCCTTGCCCGCGGCGCCGGCCGAGCCTACCGCGGAGTCGGTGAACCGGTCACGGCCGCCGATCTGCTGGAAGTGGCTGTCGTCCCAGGGCAGCAGGGCGCCCGTGGCCTGGAGCGAGGAGGACCAGGTGTTGCCGATGTTGAGCACGTCGGGGCCCTGGCCGGAGGAGGTCGCGGCCAGGATCCGGTTGAGGAGGTCGCTCCAGGGGACGACTTCGAGCTTGACCTTGATGCCCGTCTGCTTCTCGAACTTCTTCAGCTCGGGGGTGAGGGTCGCCTTGTCGGCCTCGACGTTGGGTCCCTGGTTGCTGGCCCAGTAGGTCAGCGTCTTGGGGGAACCACCGCCCCCGCCGGAGGTGTCGCTGCCGCCGCCGCAGCCCGCCGAGGCGGCGGCGAGGGCGAGGACGGTGGAGACTACGGCGGCGGCTCTGATCATGCGCATCGGGTTGTGCCCCTTCCAGGGGTCGGCCAGGTTCGACAGAACTGGCCTCACGGCTTAATTTAATGCGTGAGTTAAGACGCGAAGGAAGCTGCGGTCAAGACTCCCGGCACAATGTGTTGCGGAGCGGGAGAGGAATCGCATGGGCGAGCGCAACGGCCGGACGGTACGTGACCTGCGAAGGGGCAGCCGAGCTGCGGTTCTGCAACGACTTTATTTCGCCGGACCGTTGAGCCGGCAGGAGCTCGGCCCGGCGACGGGTCTGAGCTCCGGGTCCATCAGCAACGTCGTCGGCGATCTCGTCGCCGAAGGGCTGGTGGAAGAAGCCGGCGCGGTGGACTCCGACGGCGGCCGCCCCCGTACCCTGCTGCGCGTCGCCCCCGGTCACGGCTGCGTCATAGGGATCGATGTCGGCGAGACCCGGGTCCGCGCCGCGCTCTTCGACCTGTCCCTCACCGAGGTCGCCCTCACGGAACGCCTGCTGAGCAGGCACGTATACGACACCGACCGGATCGTGCGGCACATACTCGACGCCATGGCCGACCTGCTCCGCGACACCGGGGCCCGCCCCGACCGGCTGCTCGGCGTCGGCATCGGCGTGCCGGGTATGGTCGTGCCGGGCGCCGACGGCCACGCGGTCGTCCACGGCCAGACGATCGGCTGGGATGCCGTCCCCCTCGAAGCCGTGGTACGCGCCGAGGCCCGCATCCCCGCCCACGTACGCGTCCACGTCGACAACGGCGCGAAGACCCTCGGCCAGGCCGAGACCTGGTTCGGCGCCGGACAGGGCGCCCGCGACGTGGCCGTCGCCCTGCTCGGCTCGGGCGTCGGCGCCTGCATCGTCAAGGGCGGCACCCTCGGCGGCGCCGTCGGCGGCAACTCGATCGAGTGGGGCCACACCACGGTCCAGGTCGGCGGACGCCGCTGCCGCTGCGGCGCGCGCGGCTGCCTGGAGGCGTACGTCGGCGCCGAGGCGATCCTCGAGCGCTGGTACGAGGCGGGCGGCGAGGCCCCGGACGGCGACGACGAGACCGCCCTCGCCGCCCTCATCGCGGCGGCCCGACCCCGCTCCCGGGGCCAGCGCCCGGACCCGGCCGCCGCCACCCTGCTCGCCGAGACCGCCGAGTACCTGGGCGCCGGCGTCGCCACCCTGGTGAACCTCTTCGCACCGGAACGCATCCTCATCGGCGGCTGGGCCGGACTGTTGCTCGGCCCGGCGCTGCTGCCCGAGGTACGCGGCCACGCCGAGGCGTACGCCCTGCACTACCCGGCCGGGCGCGCTGCCATCGAGCTCAGCCGGCTCGGCGCCGACGCCGTCACCCTGGGCGCCGCGACCCTGCCGCTCGCCGACTTCCTGCAGCGCGGCGGTGCGGCGGCGTCCGATCCCTCGGTGCAGGTCAGGCCGACTCCCGTACCACCAGGGACGCTTCGAAGATGACCGAGGTGACCGGCCGTCCCGGCTGCTCGACCTGCGAGACCAGCAACCGGGCCATCTCGGCCGCCATCTCCTCCACCGGCTGGTGGACGGTCGTCAGCGGCGGCCGGCAGACCAGCGCCGCACTGCTGTCGTCGAACCCCACGACGGCCACATCACCGGGGATGCTCCTGCCGTGCTCCCGCAGCACCTGACAAGCACCGCGCGCCATCAGGTCGTTGGCGCAGAACACCCCGTCCAGGTCCGGGTGGTCCGTCAGTAGCCGCTCCATCGCCGTCTCGCCGCTCTCCTGGGTGAACCGGCCCTCGGCTATGGGCATGTACGCGTTTCCGTGCCGCGCCATGGCGTCCCGGAACCCGGCAAGCCGGTCCTGCCCGGCTGGTACGTCCAGCGGCCCGCAGATCGTCGCGACCCGCCGGCAACCCCTGGCCAGCAGCCGCTCGGCGGCCAGCTCCGCGCCGCCGCGGTGCGCCAGGTCCACGTAACTGATCGGCAGCGGGCGGGCCGGGCGCGCGAACAGCACGGCCGGCACACCCGCCTCGACGATCATCGCGGGCAGCGGGTCCTCCGCGTGCGTGGAGACGATCAGCGCCCCGTCGGCCCCGCCCCGGCGCAGGAAGCCGACCACCTGCTCCCGCTCCCGCTCGGTCTCGGCGAACTGGAGCACGGCCGCCGCCCCGCGCGGCCGCAGCCAGTCGACCACCCCGGCCGCCAAGCGCCCGAAGAACGGATCCCCGAACACCCGCCCGGCGACCGCCGCCCGCTGCCCCTTCCGGTCCGCGCCGGCCCCCGACACCACCAGCGCCAGGGTGCCCGTCCTGCGGGTGACCAGGGAGCGCGCGGCGCGGTTGGGCAGGTATCCGGTGGTCCGCACCGCCTGCCGGACCACCTCCTGGATCGCCGGATCCACGTTGCGCACTCCGTTGATCACCCGCGACACGGTCGCCCGGGACACCCCGGCCACCCGCGCCACGTCCTCCAGCGTCGGAGACCGCCCCTCGACCGGCGCAGCATCGCTCATGGCAGCGTTATAGCACCCCGGGAGAACGCTCTCCCTCCAGCCGTGCGGCTCCAGGTCGAACCAGACGCCGCCGAAGTCGTTCTCCGTCCCGTAGCGGAAGAGGGTGGCGCCGAGGGCGACGCCGGTGTGGCCGGAGATGCACTTCCAGGCGTTGAGGCAGCCGTCGCGTATTGGCGACGGGAGAGCGCTCTCCCAGTCGGCCTCCGTGCGCCACCCCGGAAGGAATCTCAATGACGAGAGTGCCGAGGCCCTCCAGACGGCCGCCGGACGGACTCACCGCCATCAACACGCGATCGGCACCCGCGGGCCCAGATCGCCGCCTGGATCGTCGAGCAGCACGATGCGATCCAGGCGGCGATCGGTGACGGCCGGCCGGTCAGCCGGTGATGCTGTTCATGCCGTCCTCGAGGTGGCCGATGTAGCGCCGCGACCAGGAGTTGTCGCCGCTGATCGTGACCGACAGGTCGTACCACCCGTTGCTGGACGCGAGCGGGTCCGTAGTGTGCGTCGCGCGGCCGTGCGCGGGCACGTGATAGGTCTTCGCGCGGTCCTCCGAGTAGTTGTTGGACACGATCGTGAACGTCACAGCCTTGGTGCTGCTGTTGGTCAGCTCGAGCGCGAGCTTGGCCTTCGGGCCGAAGCCGCCCTGGTAGTACACCGCCTCCACCTGCACGGTCTCGCCGGCGGCGTTGACGTCACCGGTGAAGTGCCGCAGGAAGCGGTTCGGGCCCACGACGGTCAGGTCGTACTTGCCCTCGCCGCTGCCCGCGCCGATCTCGACCGACCCGGGTACGGTCTTGTTCCAGATGGTGTGCGACGGGTCGACCGTGTACTGCCCCGGGAACTTCGCCGGGTAGTCGGCGAGCGACTGGGCCGGAGCGGCGTTGTTGTAGACGGCGAAGTGGCTGGCCTTGCGGGCGTGCGGTCCGTTGTTGCTGAACGACAGCTTCGCCTCGACCGTCCCGTTGCTGCCGAAGGTGAATCCGTCCAGGTTCGCGTTGGGCTGGTAGGGCAGCGGCCGCGCCCGCTTGGTGCCCGGCTCCTGCTTCGGCATCGCGTTGGTCGTGACCGGCGGATGGTAGGCGCCGCCGACGGGGTCGCCGATGACGGCGGTCTGGGGCAATTCCGGCAGGCCGAAGACCGGTGAGGTGAAGTCGAAAGCGCCGGTCAGGTCACCGCAGACGCTGCGGCGCCAGGCGCTGATGTTCGGGCAGATCGCAGGCGTGCCGAGGGCTTCGGTCCACTTCTCCAGGAACTGGATCGCCGAGGTGTGGTCGGAAACCTCCGAGGTCACCCAGCCGCCCCGCGTCCACGGCGAGATCAGGATCAGCGGAACGCGGAAGCCGAGGCCGACCGGCAGCGCGCCGTAGCTCGCGAGGGTGCCGGACGTCTCGTGGTAGAACTCGTCCTTCGTCCCCGGCGCCGGAGCCGGCGGCGGCACGTGGTCGAACTGGCCGTCGTTCTCGTCATAGTTGAGGATCACGAGGGTCGAGTTGAAGACGTCGGGGTCGGAGTTGAGCGCTTCGAGGACGCTGTTCACATAGTACGCGCCGTCGTTCGGCGCGCCGTCCGGGTGCTCGGAGAAGGCCTGGTTGGTCACGACCCAGGACACCTTCGGCAGCGTTCCCGCCGCCACGTCGGCCTTGATCGCGTTGGCGAGGTTGTCGGCGTTGGCGGTGAGGCCGGTCAGGGGTTCGGGGACATTGGCTACGCCGTTGTCGTAGAAGGCGTTACCGGGAGCGGGCGTGCCGCCCTGAGTGGGGTCGTACTGGGCGAACGTTTTGAAGTACTCCAGGCCGTTGTCGCCGTAGTCGTCCGCACCCTGGTAGACCTTCCAGGTGAGGCCGGCCTTCTGCAGCGTCTCCGCGTAGGTCTCCCAGAGCAGGTTCTTGCCCCGTTCGTCACCGCCGTTGTAGGCGACGAAACTGCTGTACTTCTGCTGGGCGTCGATCGTGCCGCTCCACAGGTACGTGCGGTTCGGGCCGGTCGCGCTGGTCACGGAGCAGTGGTACCCGTCGCCGACCGTGTAGGCGTCGGCGAGGGCGTAGTGGAACGGGATGTCCGTCCGGTCCACGTAGCCGAGCGTCGTCGGGCCACCCTTGGCGGACACCCAGCCGTTCATCAGGCCGCCGTACCAGGCAACGTGCTGGTCGTCCCAGGAGTGTGCTGTCCCGCCGTAACCCTGCGCACCAACCTTTGAACTGGGCGGCTGGTGACCGGCCGGGTAGGCCGACGCGGGGGCGTCGCTCAGGTGCCACGGGTACTGAGTGGTCGTGACGGGCTGGCCGGGTGCCGTCGTCGGCTGCTGGAACACCGACCCTCCGCCGGGCAGTGTGATGGTCGAGCGGTCGCCGAAGCCCCGGACACCCTTGAGGCAGCCAAAGTAGTGGTCAAAACTGCGGTTCTCCTGCATCAAGATCACCACGTGCTTGATGTCGCGGATGTCCCCGTAGTGATGAGGCTTCACTGATGGCTTGGGGGAAGCCTGGGCGTCGGTGGCCGGCAGTGCGGCGCCGACCACTGCGGCCCCGGTGACCGCTGCGGCTGCGCCGACGAAGCCTCTACGAGAAAGATCGGGCATGTGCGATACCTCTCCGGTAACGGTAAGTAGGTAGACAGACCGCCAAAAGGTATGGGCGCCGAACGCTATTCGGACGAAATCGAACTGAATACTGGTCGAAGCGATCAATAATCGTGGGTCGAACTCGCTTCTCAGGTTTGACCGTCGTTCGACGGCGCACAACGAACGGGAATACGAACGAGCGCGACACTCCCGTGATGTTCGGCTGCTGTTCGGGGTGTACGGAGAGCATGCGGCGGCCGAGTTTGGAGGCCGTGCACCGCGCGACTACAAAGCCCCAGGTCGGAAGCCTGGGGCTTTGTAGTGGCCTGGACCAATTCTTCGGGAGGCCGTGCCCTTCGCGTGCGCTGTCTCATGGGAAGGACCGGACCGGCAGGAGCCCGGTCCGCATGCGACCTGGCGACCGACCGTGAGTCAGCTCGGGTTCGGGCGCGGAGCGGGGGCGGGACATCGTTCGCTACCCGCTACCCGCTACCCGCTACCCGCCGGTCGCACCTCTACTTGTCGGCCGGGGTGATCTCCCAGGCGTAGTTGTCGCCGTGCTGCTGGTTCCAGAACAGCCGCCAGCCGTTCCGGAACAGCGTCGGCACCTTGGCACCGAGGATGCCGCCGGTGCTCGCGTCGCCGTCGGAGGCGTGGATACCGGTGATCTCGTTGTCACCGTCGTTCTGGGTGCCGCCGTTCACCCCGGCCAGCATGTTGTCCAGGGTGGCGGAGGGGTCACGGCCCTCGGCCAGGAAGCGCACCGGCTGGGTGCCGCCGGAGTAGTCGGCGGAGGTGTCGAAGACGTAGCCGGAGTCCAGGGCGTTGCGCTGGGCGTGCAGCGTGTCGCCGGCGTCCTCGACGAAGGCGACGTGGGTGCGGTCGAGGAAGGTGACGTTGTCGAGGCCGGTGTGCGCCTTGTCGCCGGCGTAGAAGACACTCAGCTTGCCGTCGTCGGAAGTGGGGTCGCTCTGGGTGAGCTTGTAGACGGTGCCGTAGCCGCCGTACCCGTCATTGGCGCTGCTGTCGGTGTTGGTGTCGCCGGTGGCGTCGAAGTAGAACTCGCGGAAGTCGGTACCGGGACGGAACTGGCCGTTCTCCGGGCGCTTGAACGGGGTCGCGCTCGCGGCCTTCGCCAGCGCGTTGGCGTCGAACGCCTTGCCGCTGGTGTCCACTTTGGTGTCGTGGATGGTCACCCAGTGGGTGGTGAGCGACGGACCGTAGTTCGCCAGGTCCTTCATGTCGTCGCTGAACGCGCCGCCGTTCGGGTGCGTGGCGTCGGCGTTCTGGTAGCCGATCGCCGAGCCGGTGCGCCGGGAGACCACCTGGAGCGCCTGGAGCTTGCCACCCTTGGTCAGGTCGTGCTTGTCGTACGGGATCAGCCGGTAGACAAAGCTGTTGGGGTTCTTCGCCTTGGTGCCGACAGTGCTGCCGCCGATGTCCTCGACGATCCACAGGTTGCCGGCGGAGTCGTTCTGGATGCCCTCGTAGCCGCCGCGGCCGGTGACGAAGGAGACGTCCTGCACCTTCGAGTTGATGTCCGGGGTGGCCTGCACAACGGTGGCAACGTTCCCATTCTCGGCGGTGAACAGCAGCCGCTTGGCCCACGGGTCCCAGGTGGAGCCGTCGAGGGTCGGCAGCGCCGAGCCGTCGGCCTGCTTGCTGGCCAGCAGGGTCACCCGGTGCGCCTGGTCGGCGTCCAGGTTGATCCGGGTGATGACCCCGACCCCGCCCATCTCGTGGCCCTGGTAGAGGAAGTTCTTGCCGTAGTCGTAGTTCTTGTCGGCGCCGTGCTGGCCCGGCAGCTTCAGGTAGGTGTTCTTGTCCGGGTCGGTCTTGCTGGCCTCGATCTTGACGCCCGGCGCCTGGGCGATGGCTGGGTCGGGCACCAGGGAGCCGTTGCCGAGGTAGCCGTAGTACGGCACCTCGGGCGTCGGGTTCTCCAGCTTGAGCGAGCCCTGCGCCACCGCGCTCTCGGTCAGCCCCAAGGACAGGACGTTCGGCGCGGTGATTCCGCGGACGTCGGAGACGGCGGGCACCGACGACCAGCCGGCCGCGCCGTCACTGGCGCCCGCGGCGTCCGGGGACAGCACGAGGCCGGCTCCGGCCACGCTTGTCACCACTGCTATGGCGACGACGATACGGGATCTCTTTTTAGCCATGTTCGATTACCTTCCAGAGGGGCAGTGCACACAGTCAAGAGATAGCCCCCGTCACCGAAAAGCTGTCGTAACGTCAGTTTGGTGTCATATAAGTGAAATTTAAGGTCATCGTGTAGTAAGTGAAGGCTCACCTTTGTTGCTGGCACGCCATCATTTGCCGGTGCATGGCGCCACTACTTCCGATCCGTCAGTTGTCGTCCAGGAATTCCAGGACTCTCCGACACTGCTCGCCCGTGCCCTCCGAGGCGTCGACTGCCAGATGCGGGACCGCCGGTGGGTCAAGGTCGGTGAGGGCCAGGAATCGCTCCTCGTCCTTCAGTTTTTCACGGTCGCGGGCCGCTGAGCGCTCCCGCAGCCTTATGAGCAGGCCGGCCGGCGCCAGGTGCAGCCAGACCATGAACGGCGTCCCGCCCGCCGCGCGGAGCTGGTCGGCCGGCCGCTGCCAGGCCGCCGGGTCGCGCCGTTCCGTCGTATAGGGGGCGACAAGGACGACCGGGCGGCCGACCCGGAGGTTGTCCTCGGCTGCCGCGTGCAGGGTCTCGTAGCGCGCGGTCCTGGTCGCGCCGCCGAGCACGGGACTGTCCAGGTCGTCGGTACCGAGCTGCCGGGCGACCACCGCCGTGAGCGGGCCGGTGACGACGTCCTGGTCGAGCAGCGCCGCTCCGAGAGCGCGTGCCAGGGCCGCGCCGAGGGTGGACTTCCCGGTGGCGGGCGGCCCGCATACGACGATGACGGGCAGGCCGGTCACGGCCGCGTGTTGGGTGCCGCCGGTGGTCACCGCGGCACCGTAACCCAGACGGGGGAAATGTTCCTGAAATCTGTCCTCTCCCTTGACGACACATCAGCCCCGGCGCATAGTCCCCAACCAGAACGCGCGTGACATCGATTACCCACTGGTGGTCACGCCAGGCAGAACTCCGCCAGTCATACGCCACCCACCTGCGGTAACAGTGTTTTTCCGGGTCTGTGACAGGAGCCACCGTTGCTGATCGCCACGCCGAACCTGTGTCTGGACCGGACCCAGTTCCTCGCCCGGGTGGTGCCGGGTGCCGTTATGCGGGCAGCCGAGGTCGAGGTCACCGCGGGCGGCAAGGGAGTCAACATCGCCCGCGTGGTGCGGGCGTTCGGAGGGCGGCCGCTGCTCGCCGGGCTGGTGGCCGAGGAGGACCGGCGGCAACTTCTCGGACTGCTGGCCGCCGAGGGTGCGGAGGTCCTGGAGGTGCCTGCGCCCGGGCGGGTCCGGATGGCGATGATCATGATCGAGCAGGAGCTCGGCCGGATCACCGTGGTCAACGAGCCCGGCGCGACGCTGGCGCCCGGGGTCTGGGAACGGTACGCCGCCGCGATCGGCTCCCACCTGCCGGGCCACGACGTACTGGTCTGCTCGGGCAGCCTGCCGCCGGGGGCGCCCGCCGACGCGTACGGCCGGCTGGTCGAGGCGGCCCACCGCGAAGGCGCCCTCGCCCTGGTGGACACCGCCCCCGCCGGGCTGCGGGCCACGCTGGCCAGCGGGCCCGATCTCGTCGCGCCCAACCTCCAGGAGGCCGAGTCGGCGATCTCCGGTACCTCCGGTGCCGTGCTGGCCGACGCGCAGAGCAATGTCCCTGAACGGGCCGCCGAGGCGGCGCGCTCGTTGTGCCGGCTGGGCGCCCGCGCCGCCGCGGTGACCGCCGGGGATGCCGGGGTCGCCCTCGCCCAAGCCGATTCGGGCACCGTCCAGTGGATACGTACGGTCCCGGTCGACGTCGTCAGCGCGGTGGGCGCCGGGGACTCCTTCGTGGCCGGGGTCGCCCTCAGCCTCGGGTCCGCCTCGGGCGCCCGGTCCGCCGTGGACTGGCGTGCCGCGGTGCTGCGCGGGGCTGCCACCGCCACGGCGTCGTGCGAGCAACTGCGGGCCGGTGGCGTCGACCCCGCCCGGGTCGAGGCGCTGCTCGCGCGGATCGAAGCGCAGGGGCCGGCGCGGGTCGTGGCCGGAGGCGGAGCATGATCATGCCCCGGATCAAGTTGAGCGAGGTCGCCCGGCTCGCGCGGACCAGCACCAAGACTGCCTCGCGGGTCATCAACGGCGACCCCCGGGTCTCCGCGGCGACCCGCGAGCGCGTGCAACGGGCTGTCACCGAACTCCACTATCGCCCCGACCCCCTGGCCCGCTCGCTGCGACGCGGCACCGACGACACCATCGCCGTCGTCGTCGACGAGGTCTCCGACCCCTTCTTCACCCGGGTGATCGGCGAGATCGAACGGATGGCACTGGACCGCGACATCACCGTCATCGTCGCCAGCACCCGCCGGCTTGCGGAACGCGAGCGGACCGTACTGGACGGCCTGGCACACCGCAGGATCGCCGGGCTCATCGTCGCGTCGGTCACCGACGACCACTCCTACCTCCGCTCGGCCCACTATCCGATCGTCTTCATCGACCGCGAGGCGATCGGCCTGGAGGCCGACGCCGTGCTGGTGGACGACCGGGCGGGCGCGCGGATGGCCGTCGAGCACCTGCTGGCGCACGGCCACCGCCGGATCGCGTTCGTCGGCGACCGGCTGGACATCGCGACCGTCCGCAACCGCCTCGAAGGCTTCCAGGCCGCCATGTCGGCGGCCGGAATCACGACGCCCGAGGAATACGTGGTCCACATGGAACCCCAGCTGACCGAAGGCCGCCACGCGGTGGAGAGGCTGCTGGCACTCGACGAGCAGCCCACCGCGATCTTCAGCGCGAACACCCGCTGCTCGCTGCTCACGCTGCCCACCCTCCACCGGACCGGACGGACCGACGTCGCCTTCGTCTCCTTCGGCGACTTCGCGATGGCCGACGCCCTCACCCCTGGTGTCTCGGTGGTCAACCACTCGCCCGAGCTGATCGGCCGGCTGGCCGCGGACCGGCTGCTGCGCAGGCTCGCCGGTGAGAAACTCGCCGCCGAGACGATCACCGCGCCACTGGAGGTCCTGGCGCGGGGCAGCGGGGAGTTGGCGCCATGACCCTGCCTTACGACGTCGTGGTGGGCGTCGACCTCGGGACGACCGACACCAAGGCCCTGGTGATCACCCCCGAAGGGCGCCGCGTCTCCCTCGCCCGACGGCCCACCACCTGGACGACCACCGCCGAAGGGCGCGTCGAGACCTCCGGCGCGGCCCTCCTCGGTGACGTGCTGGCCACCGTGGCGGACGCCCTGTCCGAAGCGAGCCCTGGCGTACGGGTGTTGGGCATCGGCCTGGCCGGACTCGGCGAGAGCGGCGTGGTCGTCGGCCCCCGGGGCGAGGAGCTGTCGCCGGTCATCGCCTGGTTCGACGACCGTGGCGGACGCGAACTCAAGCAGCTGGACGCCGGATTGCTGGCCGAGTTCCCCGCCCGTACGGGCCTTGCCCCTATCGCCCAGTGGACGCTGCCCAAGCTGCTTCACCTCCGCCGGACCGGCCTCGCCCCGCGCCCCGGCTCGCGCTGGCTGAATGTGCCGGAGTTCATCGCGTACGCCCTCTGCGGCGAGCAGATCAGCGAGCCGTCGCTCGCCTCGCGCACCGCGCTGCTCGACCAGGCGACCGGCGAGCCGTGGGACGACGCCCTTACGGCGCTCGGCGTCCGGCGGGACTTCCTTCCTCCGCTGCTGGCGGCCGGGGTGGCCGCTGGGCGCGTCGCCTCCTGCGAGGTACCGGAGTTGGCCGCGGCCGTCGTCACGGTGGCCGGACATGACCATCCGGTCGCCGCGGTGGGGGCGGGCGCGGTGGGACGGTCGGATCTGTTCGACTCCTGCGGGACGGCGGAGGTGCTGCTCCGCTCGGTGCCCGGCACCCTCGGCGACGGCGACCGGGCGCGCCTGGTGGGCCTGGGCGTCGACGTCGGCCGCCACGCGCTGCCGGGGCACTCCGCGCTCATGGGCGGGATGCGGTCGGGGCTGCTGATGCGGCGGATCCTCGACCTGGTGGGCGCCCACGAACCCGGCCGCCGGGACGCGCTCGACCGGCGCTGGGCACCGGACGCCGACCCGGCGGGCCACCTCTCCGTCCAGGGCGGCGCGGGCGAGGACAACGATGTCATCCTGCGGCTACGGGACAGTGTCACGCCTGACGCGGCCTGGGCGGCGACCCTCGCCCACATCGCCGATCGGACCTCCGGCCTGCTGGCGGACATGGAGAGCGTCGTGGGCGACCACAGCCGGGCTGTCGCGGCCGGCGGGTGGACCCGGCTGCGGAGTGTCCGTACGAGCAAGGCCTCGGTCATCCCACGGCTCGCCTTCTGCCCCGTGGACCAGCCCGGCGCTCTCGGGGCCGCACTGTTCGCCGCCTGCGCCGCGCTGGAGGGGGCCACCGTCGAGGCGCTGTCGCCGCTGTTCACCGTGGCGGACCCGCACCACCGATCCCGGAAGGAACAGACCACAGCATGAACCACGCGACCGATTCCCGTACTTCCCGTTCCGGACTCGCCGGCATCGCGGACGCCGACGGTGTCTTCTCCATCGTGGCCATGGACCAGCGCAACACCCTCAAGCGGATGTTCGCCGCCGCGGACCACCCTGCCGAGGCCTCCGACCTGCGGGCCGTGAAGGTCGACGTCGCGGCCGCGCTGACCCCGCTCGCCAGCGGGATCCTGCTCGACCCGACCCACGGAGTGCCCGCCGTCACCGAAGCCCGCGCCCTGGCCGCGAGTTGCGGGCTGCTGGTCGCCGCGGAGCCCGCCGACCGTGGCGACTACCACGGCGAGCCGCGCACCCACCGCAATCCCGTATTCGACGCCGCCTGGGTACGAGCCATGGGAGGCCATGCCGTGAAGTTCCTGGTCCAGCTACGGCCAAACCGTCCGCCGGGCGGACCCGACATCGCGGCAGAGGTGCTCGAGGTGGTGCGCACCGTCGTCGCCGACTGCGCGGCCGGGGGCATTCCGTCGGTGATCGAGAACCTCATCTATCCGCTTCCCGGCGAGAAGTTGACGGACCGTCAACGCGCGGACCTGATCGTCGAGGCCGCCGCGCTGATCGCCGGGACCGGTGCCGACCTGATCAAGCTGGAGTACCCGGGTTCCGTGCGGGGCTGCCGGCGGATCGCGGATGCGGTCCGGCAGCCGTGGGCGGTGCTGTCCGCCGGCGTCGGGTTCGAGGAGTTCCAGCGGGTGCTGTGCGAGGCCTGCGAGGAGGGCGGTGCCTCCGGGTTCATCGCCGGACGCTCCATCTGGAAGGAGGCGGTGGGCCTGGACGGCCCGGCCCGCGCCGAGTTCCTCGACACGGTGGCCCGCCCTCGCCTGGAGGCCTGCCTCACCGCCGTCGCCGGCCGCGCCCGTCCGTGGACCGAGGCGGTGAGCGGACGATGACCGCACTGCTGGAGGCCCGCGGGCTGTGCAAGGAGTACGGACAGGTCCAGGCGCTCGCGGGCGCCGACTTCGAGGTCCGGGCCGGCGAGGTGGTCGCCCTGATCGGCGACAACGGCGCCGGCAAGAGCACGCTCGTACGCGCCCTGTCCGGCAGCGAGCCCCCGGACAGCGGGACCATCCGCTTCAACGGCGAACCCGTCGAGATCAGCAGCCCCACGGTCGCCCAGGCGCTCGGCATCGAGACGGTCTTCCAGGACCTGGCGCTCGCCCCCCATCTCGACCCCGTACAGAACATGTTCCTCGGCCGCGAAATGATGCGCCCCGGGGTGCTGGGCCGACTCGGCTTCATGGACGTGACCCGGATGCGCGAGCGCAGCCGTAGGGCCTTCGACGACCTGGGCGCGACCGTGGGCGACCTGGGCGGGCCGGTGGGTTCGATGTCCGGCGGGCAGCGCCAGGGCATCGCGGTCGCGCGAGCCGCGGCCTGGGCGAGCAAGGTCATCTTCCTGGACGAGCCGACCGCCGCCCTGGGGGTCGTCCAGACCGCGCACGTCCTGGACCTCATCCGGCGGGTGAGCGCGGGCGGCATCGGGGTGGTCTTCATCAGCCACTCCATGCCCCATGTGATGGAGGTGTCGGACCGCATCCAGGTCATGCGCCGGGGCCGCCGGGTCGCGACCTTCCGTACGTCGGAAACCACCATGGAGGAGCTGGTCGGCGCCATGACCGGCGCCTTTCAGCAGGAACAGGGACAGCAACAGGGAGAGGCGTGATCGTGGCAACGACGACCGGCGGCGGGACGAACACCGTCATCACCGACGCCTCACGCGGCCAGCGGCTGCGGCGGCTCCAGGCGCTGCAGATCCTGGTGCTCCTCGCCGTCACGATGACGGTCTTCGGGATCGCCCGGCCCGACACCTTTCTGACGGTCTTCAACATCCGCGGCATCGTCCAGAACACCTCGATCTACGCGGTGCTCGGCGTCGGCATGACCTTCGTCATCATCACCGGCGGCATCGACCTGTCGATCGGCAGCGTGCTGGTGTTCAGCGGGGTCGTCGCCGCCAAGACGATGGACGCGATGGGCGGCCAGGGCTGGGGCACCGCGCTGGCCGGCGCCGCGGTCGCGTGCTGCTGCGGCCTGGGCTGGGGCCTCTTCAACGGTTTCATGATCGCGAAGGCCAAGGTGCCGGCGCTGGTCGTCACCCTGGGAACGCTCAGCGCCGCGCTCGGGTTCGCGCAGATCATCACCAAGGGCCTGGACCTGCGGTCGGCGCCCCAAGTGCTGGTCAGCAAGGTCGGATTCGGGAATGTGGTGTGGCAGATCCCGACGCTGTCGGTGATCGCCGCCGTCGTGGTGGTCGTCGGCATCGTCCTGCTCCACCGGACCCGCTTCGGCTTGTACACCTATGCGGTCGGCTCCAACGCCGAGGCCGGCCGCCGCGTCGGTCTCGATGTCGACCTGCACCTGATCAAGGTGTACGCGCTCGCCGGCCTCCTCGCCGGGTTCGCCGGAATCCTGAACCTGGCCTTCTTCCAGTCGACCACGATCGGCGGACAGTCCAACACGCCGCTCAATGTGATCGCCGGTGTCGCGATCGGCGGCACCAGCCTGTTCGGCGGGGTGGGCTCGGTCTTCGGGACCGTCGTCGGGCTCTTCATCCCGATCGTGCTCCAGAACGGCTTCGTACAGACCAACGTCCAGCCGTTCTGGCAGCAGGTGGTGGTCGGTGCCGTGCTCATCGCTGTGGTCTATGTCGATCAGAAGCGCCGCACCGCGGCACAGCGTGGGAAGTCCCCACGCTTCTCTTTCCTGAAAGGACGCACACGATGAACCGTAAGATCGTGTTCCGCGCGGCGGTCGCCTCGCTTCTGCTCACCGTGACGGCGGCATGCGGCTCGGGCTCGTCCGGCTCTTCCTCCTCCGCCTCGGGCAAGGCCTACAAGATCGCGTTCATCCAGGGTGTCTCGGGCGACGCCTTCTACATCACCATGCAGTGCGGCGTGCAGGCGGAGGCGAAGGCCGAGGGCGTCACCGTCACCACCCAGGGGCCGCAGAAGTTCGATCCGACTCTGCAGACGCCGATCCTGCAGTCGGTCATCGCGTCGAAGCCGGACGCGATCCTGATCGCGCCGACCGATGTCTCCTCGATGCAGCAGCCGATCGCGCAGGCCAAGGCCAACGGCATCAAGGTGGTGCTCGTGGACACCACTGTGTCGGACCCGTCGGTGGCGGTCTCGGCGATCGCCTCGGACAACTCCGGTGGTGGCAAGGCGGCCTTCGATGCCGTCAAGAAGCTGGCACCCCAGGGCGGCAAGGTCCTCGTCGTCGGCGTCCAGCCCGGCATCAGCACCACCGACGCCCGCGACAAGGGGTTCGCCGACGCGGCGAAGGCGGATCCGGCCTTCACCTACCTCGGCGTCCAGTACTCCCAGAACGACCCGGCCAAGGCCGCGTCCATCGTCAGCGCGGCCCTGCAGAAGGACCCCGACATCGTGGGCATCTTCGCTTCCAACCTGTTCTCCGCCGAAGGCACCGCCACCGGCGTCCGACAGGCCGGCAAGCAGAACAAGGTCAAGATCATCGGCTTCGACGCCGGGCCCGACCAGGTCAGGGCGCTCAAGGACGGCACCGTACAGGCCCTGATCGCCCAGCAGCCGGCCACCATCGGGTCCGACGGCATCCAGCAGGCGGTCAAGGCCCTCAAGGGAGAATCGACCACCGCCTCCATCAAGACCGGCTTCACCATCGTCACCAAGGCCAACCTGAACTCCGCCGCGGGCAAGGCGGCGGTGTACAAGGCCGGTTGCTGAAACGACGGCCAGACGAGCGGGCATGCCCGCTCGCCTGGCCCTTGGCGGGGCGGCCCTCCGGACGCTCTGAGCCCGGCGGGAGCCTTTGGGTCAGGGATCCGCCACCTACAAGCAGTACGTCCAGAAGCAGTCGGACACTCTCTGGGCGCACGACCGCACCTCCCTCAACGCCCTCGGCGAGCGCTGGGCCGGCACCAGCCGCAACCAGACCGACTGGCGCACCCAGGCCAGTGCCCTCGGCGCCCTCACCGCAGCCGGGTGACCTGGCGGACGTTCTCGAGGTCGAGGAGCTGTCGCTTGCGCTCCAGTCCGCCGGCGTAGCCGGTCAGCGAGCCGTTGGCGCCCAGCACGCGGTGGCACGGGCGGACCACCAGCAGCGGGTTGGCGCCGATCGCGGTGCCCACGGCGCGGGAGGCCGTCCGCGGGATGCCGACGAGGTCCGCGACCTGGGCGTACGAGAGCGTGGTGCCGTACTCGATGGTCTCCAGGGCACTCCACACCCGCTGCTGGAAGGCGGTGCCGCCGGCGGTGTACTCGATGGCGAAGCGGGTCAGCGTGCCGTCGAAGTACGACGTCAGCTGCCGGACGATCTCGGCGAAGGCCTGCGGGTCGTGCCGCCAGCCGTCCTGGACGACGGCGACTCCGCCCTTCTGGCCGGGCACGGACAGGGAGGTGAGGGCGGTGCCGCCGTTGGCGGTCGCCGACTCCTCGCCCACCAGCAGCAGCTCGCCCAACGGGCTGTCGAACGTCGCGTAGATGGTCATCGCTCTTCCCTTTGCAGGCTGTTTTCTGGCTACGCGTACGAGTCTGCCGCTTGTGCCGCTCGCCGTCTGGCGGGATTCGGACGTCGCGTTTTCCGTTCCCCCGCGGGTCAGCCGCGCGCGGGGTCGGGCCGGAAGGGAGCGCCGTGACCTGGGATGATGAGGCTGGGCCGTAGGGCGAGGAGCTGCTGCCGGGAAGCCGTCAGGGCGTCGCCGTCGCTGGCGAGGGGGTCCTCGACGGGGCCCTCTTCGCTCCACCAGAGGTGGGTGGCGGCGACCAGACCGTCCTCCGTCTCGGCGAGGGTGGTGATGTCCTCGGCGGTGTGGCGGACCCGCGGGGGCGGCGTCATGACGCCTTGATCCAGTCCTGGATGAGCCGGACCGTGCGGTCCGGGCGCTCCTCGTGGACCACTCGCGGCCGTCGTCGCCCCAGCCGTGCACCAGGAGCACGGCCGGCGCGTCGGCGGGGCCGAGGTCGGAATGGAACAGGCCGAGGGCCGTCACGCCGTCACGGCTCGGAGCGCTCGAAGTAGGCGTCCAGGGCGACGTCGAGTTCGTCCGTCCACACCTTGAGGTCGCTCCTGGCCGGCGCCTCGACCTCGGCCTCGAACCAGCGATTGGTGCCCGTGTAGACCGTGACGGTGAACCGGCGGCCGAACCGGGGGGTGTCGACCTCGACCGCGCCGATCTCCTCCCAGTCGAACTCCGCCTCCTGGTCGTCCAGCGTGAACCGGACGCCGGTGCGGTCGGCGGTGATGGAACCGCGGCGGTCGGAGACCTTGAAGACCGGGCCGCCGTCTTCTTCCTCGGCTTCCTCGGCTTCTTCTGTCTCTTCGGCTTCCTCAGCTTGATCGGCCGCCTCTGCGGAGTCGGCCGCGTCGTCGGCGGCGTCCTCCGGGGCGTCCTGGACGACGGCGTCGTCCGGCGGCTGCTCGGCCGCCTTCTCCTCGGCTGTGTCGTCCGCTCCGGCAGGGCTGGGGGACGACAGGCCGGGGATGTACGCCGGATCTGTCCCGGCGGCGTGCACGGGCGGGATGAACGGACCTATGCGCTTTTCCACGGCGGGCAGTATTGCGGATGAACCTGTGCCGGGAACAGTCGGCCCCGTCCGCCGCGCCCGCCGGGTCGGCTCCGGCGAGCGCGGCACGGGGAGTCGCCTGTCGAACAGGACGGCCCCGACCCTGGCGCGATGACGTGAACACACCCAATCGCAAGTAAAGGCCATGTCAGGAAGGAAATGTGAATGAGCTGTCGGTTCCCCATGCGATTCCCATGAGGTGGCGAGGGGGAGCGACAAGGTGACGGCCCGTCGGTTGTCCAGGAGGGACGGATCGGGTTAACCGCGGGCGAATTCTGGCTTTGCCTATGGTCAGGGGGCCGTTCGAGGCCGGCCGGCCTCCCTAGGATGATCTGCGCGTCTTTCGTCCATCCGTACGACTCTTACGACCCCTCTTGGAGGCCCGGAGTGCCCGAGCCCCGGCCTGTCCCGGTATCCGCGCCGCCCGGTGCCGCCGTCCGGCGGCGCCGTGTGCTGCTCGCGGGCGGCGCGATCGTGGCGGTCCTGGCGGTCGCCGCCGGGGTGCTGGCGGTCGGCGGCTGGACGCGGAGCAGGCCACGGCAGGCGGCCGCGTCGGCCTCCGACGGTCTGCGGCACACCTCCGTCGAGGTCTCGCCCGGGGGGTGCGGGCGCGGCTGGACCCGCCCGGAGCCCGGCAAGCAGGTCTTCGATGTCCGCAACACCTCCGGCGGGGCGGCGGAGGTGTTTCTGACCGACGCGAAGACCGGAGCGGTCTACGCAGAGGTGGAAGGCCTCGGCCCGGGGGCCGTCCGCCGGATGCCGGTGACCCTCGGCAGCGGCTCGTACGCCTTCAAGTGCGTGCCCGACGACGCGGACGCGGTCACCGGCCCCACGGTCCGCATCACCGGGGGGACCAGCACCGGCCCGGCAGCCGTGCCGGTGACCCAGCAGGACCTCATCCCAGCGGCCCTGGCCTACCAGAAGTGGATCCAGGCCCGCATGGCCGACCTGGTCAAGCGCACCGACGTCCTGCGCGCCGCCGTCGATCGCGGTGACCTCGCCGCCGCCCGGGCCGCCTGGCTGCCCGCGCACCTGGTGTACGAGCGCATGGGCGCCGCCTACGGCACCTTCGGCGACGCCGATGCCGCGATCAACGGCACCACCGCCGGGCTGAGCGGTGGCGTCCGTGACGCGGGCTTCACCGGCTTCCACCGCATCGAGTACGGCCTGTGGCACGGCGAGTCGGCGCACGGCCTGCGCGGCCCGGCGGACCGCCTCGACAAGGCCGTACGGGCGCTGCGCGACAGCTGGCCGCAGCAGCGGATGAACCCGGCCGACCTGGGCCTGCGGGCGCACGAGATCCTGGAGAACACTGTGCAGTTCGAGCTCACCGGCCGCACCGACTACGGCAGCGGCACCAACCTGGCGACCGCCCGCGCCAACCTCGACGGCACCGAGGCGCTGCTCGGCTACCTCCGCCCCCTGCTGAAGACCCGGGACACCGGCCTGCCGGAGCTCGACTCCTGGCTGGACCGCACCCGGCGCACCCTCGACGCCTGCGAACACGGCGGCCGCTGGACACCGCTGTCCGCACTGGACCGTACGCAGCGCGAGAAGGTCAACGCCGACCTGGGCGGAGTCGTCGAGCGCCTCGCCGACGTCGCCGTCCTGACCGACATACGGAGGACGGCGTGAACGGCCCGAACATCCCCAACGGCGTGGGCCGTCGGGGCTTCCTGGCGAGCGCGGCGGCCGTGGCAGGCACCGGCCTGGTGGCCGCCGACCGCAGCACTGCGGCCGCCGCGCCGGCCCCCGGGACTACGGGCGTGCCCTTCCACGGTCGGCACCAGGCCGGGATCCTCACCCCGGCGCAGCGCGCCACGGCGTTCGTTTCCTTCGACGTGACCGCCGACGGCCGCCGCGAACTGGCCGACCTGCTGCGCACCATCACCGACCGGGCCCGCTTCCTCACTGCCGGTGGCACCCCGGACCCGGCCGGCATCACCGCCCCGCCCACCGACTCCGGCACCCTCGGGCCGCAACTCCCGGCCGACGGGCTGACGGTGACGGTCGGCGCCGGCGCCTCACTCTTCGACCACCGCTACGGCCTGGGGGACCGCAGACCGCGCAGTCTCACCGCCATGCCGTCGTTCCCCGACGACGACCTCGACCCGGACTGGTGCCACGGCGACCTCAGCGTGCAGTTCTGCGCCGCCGGTACGGACACGGTGCTGCACGCCCTGCGCGACGTCGCCCGGCACACCCGGGGCGGTATGCAGGTGCGCTGGCGGATGGACGGCTTCGTCAGCACCCCGCGCCCCACCGGAACGCCCCGCAACCACCTGGGCTTCAAGGACGGCACCGCCAACCCCGACACGACCGACGCCCGCGAGATGGACCGCCTGGTGTGGGTCGGGAAGGCCAACGGCGAGCCCGCCTGGGCCACCGGCGGCAGCTACCAAGTGGTGCGGGCCATCCGCATGCTGGTGGAGTTCTGGGACCGCGTCTCCCTCCCCGAGCAGGAGCGGATCTTCGGCCGCGCCCGGGACACCGGCGCGCCGCTGGACGGGCGGCACGAGACCGACACACCCAAGTACGCCCAGGACCCTCTGGGCGACGTCATCCCCCTGGACAGCCACATCCGGAAGGCCAACCCGCGCACCGCCGCCACCGCCGACCAGCGGATCCTGCGCCGCGCGTACAACTACGACCGGGGCATGGACTCCAACGGCAACCTCGACATGGGGCTGCTCTTCTGCTGCTACCAGCAGGATCTGGCCCGGCAGTTCGAGACCGTACAGAAGCGGCTCGCCGGAGAGTCGCTGGTCGACTACGTCAAGCCGTTCGGCGGCGGCTACTTCTTCGCCCTGCCGGGGGCGCGGGACAGCGCCGACTGGCTCGGGCGGTCGCTCCTCGCCTGACACGGTCGGGTCAAGAATGAGCCAAGAGATCTTGGGGAGCTTCTGACCGTGTGTTCACCCGTCCTCCACCGCGGCAATCCCGGCAGGCTGTCCCGGAGGCCGAGGATCCGGCCGTAAACGCGGAAAACAGCACCCCCCTTGGGAAGGCGAGACAGCATGTTCGGCACAGGAAGGCCCGGAAGAACCTCAGGCGCGCGGCGCCGGGGAATCAGCTTCGCCGCGCTTCTGGGCGCGGCCGCACTGGTGGCGGCCGGTGGAGCCGCACCCGCGGCGGCCGTCGACGCGCAGGGCAGCAACTCCGGCAGCACGCACACCTCGACCCCGATCAAGCACGTGGTCGTCATCTACCAAGAGAACGTCTCGTTCGACCACTACTTCGCGACCTACCCGCAGGCCGCCAACACCGACGGGACGACCTTCAAGGCCGCCAAGCAGACCCCCAAGGCCAACAACCTGCTCAATGCCGGGTTGTTGACGAAGAACCCCAACCTCTACGCGCCCAAGCGGCTCAGCAGCTCCCAGGCCATGACCTGCGACCAGAACCACTCGTACGGTGCCGAGCAGTACGCGGCCGACAACGGCAAGGCCGACAAGTACGTCGAGAACACCGAGACCAACACCTGCAGCGGCGGCCTCTTCGGTGAGCCCGGCCTGGTCATGGACTACTACGACGGCAACACCGTCACCGGCCTGTGGAACTACGCCCAGCACTACTCGCTCAACGACGCGTCGTACAGCTCGGTCTTCGGCCCCTCCACCCCGGGCGCGCTCAACCTGGTCGCCGGGCAGACCCACGGCGTGATCTCCGTCGACCCCACCACCGGCACGGAGAACCCCAAGCAGACCTCCACCCCGGACGCGAACGCCGTCGTCTCCCCGGACGCCAAGGGCGTCGGCACGGTCATCAACGACCCCGACCCGGCCTACGACGACTGCTCGGACAAGGACCACACCAGCACCAGCGCGCTCGCCGCGATGCAGGGCCAGAACATCGGCGATCTGCTCAACGCGAAGAACGTCACCTGGGGCTGGTTCCAGGGCGGCTTCCGGCCCAGCACCGCCTGGGACGGCAAGCAGGGCGACTACGCCAAGTGCGCCGGCGCCACCCACACCAACCTCGGCGGCGCGGCGGTGGAGGACTACAGCCCGCACCACTCGCCCTTCGAGTACTACAAGTCGACATCCAACCCGCACCACCTCGCGCCCGCCAGCGTCAACGAGATCGGCCACAACGGCCAGGCCAACCACAACTACGACCTGACCGACTTCGACGCCGCCCTCAAGGCGAACCAGCTCCCCGCGGTGAGCTTCCTCAAGGCGTCCGAGTACCAGGACGGCCACGCGGGCTACTCCGACCCGACCGACGAGCAGCACTTCCTGGTCAATGAGATCAACCAGCTGCAGAAGTCCCCGGAGTGGAAGAGCACCGCCGTCGTCGTCGCCTACGACGACTCCGACGGCTGGTACGACCACGCCACCTCGACCGTGCTGAACGGCTCGACGAACTCCGCCCTCGCCTCCAACGGCAAGGCCACCGACAGCCCGGCCTGCCAGAGCGGACCGGCCGCCGCCGGCGGCTACGCCGACCGCTGCGGCCCCGGCACCCGGCAGCCGCTGCTCGTCATCTCCCCGTACAGCAAGGTCAACAAGGTCGACCACACCCCGACCGAGCAGGCCTCGATCACCCAGTTCATCGAGGACAACTGGGGCACCGGCCGGATCGGTGACGCGTCGTTCGACACGCGGGCCGGCACGCTGTCCGGCATGTTCGACTTCAAGCACCCGAACAACCAGCAGGTGCTGCTGAAGCAGGACGGCTCGGTGCAGTCCGTGAAGAAGATCCCGCACCAGGCCATCACGGCCGGATCCGCCGCCCTGGCCTCGGACAACCTGACCACCCAGCCCCTCGCCGACACCGGGAACTCCTCCTCCGCGGCCCTGCCGATCGGTCTCGCGGCCGGCGTCATCGCGGCAGGCGGAGTGGCCACCGCCTACGCCTTCCGCCGGCGCAGGTCGAACGCCTGACACCTCCGCGGCGTCCTGAGCCGCTGACGCGCCACCCATGCCTACGCTGAAGGCATGGGTGGCGACGTGTGGGACGTCGGTGCGGCCTACGAGCCGTACGTCGGACGGTGGAGCCGAGCGGTGGCGGCCGAGTTCGTGGGCCGCCACCGCGTCCCCTCCGGTGAGCGCTGGCTGGCGCGGCGCCGGCGACGACCTGCTCAGCGCCCCGGACTACGGCGCCGACGGCGGCTCGGGCAACGACACGATCGTCGGCACCGACCACGCCGACGACCTGCGCGGCGGCCCGGGCAACGACACCATCCTCGGGCGCGGCGGCAACGACGTGATCTACGGCAACAGCGGCAACGACGTGATCTACGGCGGCGCCGGGACCGACAAGCTCTCGGGAGGGCCCGGCACCGACCGCGTCTACCAGTAGGAGCTCCGCGCGCCTCACGGCACAGCCGCCAGGGACAGCACCATGGTCAGGCCGCCGCCGGGGGTGTCCTCGGGGGTGAGGGTGCCGCCCATGGCCTCGGTCAGGCCGCGGGACAGGGCGAGTCCGAGGCCGAGGCCGGTGGTGTTGTCGGTGTCGCCCAGGCGCTGGAAGGGCTCGAAGACCCGTTCCCGGTCGGCGGGGCGCAGGCCGGGGCCCTGGTCGGTGACCCGCACCTCCACGCGGGAGGCCAGGGCGCTGGCGCTGACCAGGACCTGCTTGCCCTCGGGTGTGTGCCGTACGGCGTTGGCCACCAGATTCGCCAGGACCCGTTCCAGCAGGGGCGGGTCCGCGAGGACGGCGGTGGTCTCCTCCAGCCCCTGGGCGACGACGGGCACCGGGGTTTCGGGCAGCGTGTCCAGGGCCAGCGGCAGCACCTCCGCGAGGGCCGTGGGTCCCAGGTGGAGGGTGAGGGCGCCGGCCTGGAGGCGGCTCATGTCGAGCAGGTTGTCGACCAGGTGGTTGAGCTTGTCCAGTGACTCCTCGGCGGTGGCGAGCAGTTCGTCGCGGTCGTCGTAGGAGAACTCGACGTCGCGGCTGCGCAGGCTGCTGACGGCGGCCCAGGCGGCGGCCAGCGGAGTGCGCAGGTCGTGGCCGACGGCGGCGAGCAGCGCGGTACGCATCCGGTCGGCGGCCTTGACCGGCTCGACCTCGGCGGCCGCCTCGGCCAGCCGGGCGCGTTCCAGGGCGGCGGAGACGTGGGCGGCGAAGGCGGTGAGCACCCGCCGTTCGGAGGCGGCCAGGCGGCGGCCGCGCAGGACCAGCAGGCTGTCCTGCCCGACCGGGACTGCGACCACGCCGTCGTCGGTCCCCGGCTCGGCCCCGCCGTCCCGGTCGACTAGGACGGCCGACTCCATGCCGAAGGCCTCTCTCGTACGGTCCAGCAGCGCCTCCACGGCCTGGTCGCCGCGCAGGATGCTCCCGGCCAGGGAGGAGAGGGTCTCGGCCTCGGCGGTGGCGTTGGCGGCCCGCCGGGACAGCCGCAGGGAGCGGTCCACGATCGTCGCGACGGTCACCGCGACGGACGCGAACACGGCCAACGCCAGCACGTTGTTGGCCTCGCCGATGGTGAACCGGCCGACGGGCGGGATGAAGTAGTAGTTGAGCAGCAGGGAAGCGGTGATCGACGCGAGCAGCGCGGAGATCACGCCCCCGATACAGGCCACGCCCACCACGGTCAGCAGGAAGAGCAACGCCTCGCTGGTGAGGTTGAGATGGCCGCGGGTGTTGGCCAGCAGGCCGGTCAGCAGCACCGGCAGTACCAATCCGGCGACCGGTCCGGCCACCCGGCGGGCCAGGGGCAGGGTGCTGCGGGTGGTGGGTAGCAGGCGGCCGCGGCCGGCCCGTTCGTGGGTGACCATGTGGACGTCGATGTCGCCGGACAGCTCGACGGCGGTCTCGCCGACCCCGGGGCCGGTGAGGAAGTGCGAGAGCCGGCCGCGGCGGCTGGTGCCCATGACGAGCTGGGTGGCGTTCTCGGCGCGGGCGAAGTCCAGCAGGGCGGTGGGGATGTGGTCGCCGACCACCGAGTGGTAGCTGCCGCCCAGGCTCTCCACCAGTACCCGCTGCTCGGCGAGGGCGGCGGGGGAGGCGTCGGCCAGCCCGTCGCTGCGGGCGACGTGTACGGCCAGCAGATCACCGGCCGCCGACCGGTCGGCGATCCGGGCCGCCCGGCGGATCAGGGTGTCGCCCTCCGGGCCGCCGGTGAGGGCGACCACGACGCGTTCGCGGGTCTCCCACACGCCGCCTATGCCGTGCTCGGAGCGGTACTTCTGCAGCGCCTCGTCCACGCGCCCCGCCACCCACAGCAGGGCCAGTTCGCGCAGGGCGGTCAGATTGCCGACCCGGAAGTAGTGCGAGAGCGCGGCGTCGACCTTCTCGGGCGCGTAGATATTGCCGTGTGCCATGCGTCGGCGCAGGGCCTCGGCGGGCATGTCGACCAGTTCGATCTGGTCGGCGCGGCGGACGACCTCGTCGGGGACGGTCTCGCGCTGTGGGACACCGGTGATCTTCTCAACGACGTCGTTGAGCGACTCCAGGTGCTGGATGTTGACAGCGCTGACGACGTCGATGCCGGCCTTCAGCAGCTCGTCGATGTCCTGCCAGCGCTTGGCGTTACGGCCGCCGGGCACATTGGTGTGGGCCATCTCGTCGACCAGCGCTACCTGCGGTGCGCGGGCGAGGACCGCGTCGAGGTCCATCTCGGTGAAGGCAGTGCCCCGGTACTCCCGCTCCGACCGGGGCACGATCTCCAGGCCGTCGAGCATCCCCTCGGTGCGCGGCCGCCGGTGGCACTCGGCGAACGCCACGACCACGTCGGTCCCGCGCTCGGCCCTGCGCCGGCCCTCGTCCAGCATCCGGTAGGTCTTGCCTACCCCGGGGGCGGCACCGAGGTAGACCTTGAGTCGGCCGGGCCCGCTCACGTCAACTTGGCCAGGGCGAGATACCCGACCAGGGCCACGGCGACGGCCGGACCGACGACGTTCTCGATGCTCACAGCCGCTCCGTCCCCTTGGCGACGAGGCCGAGCACGGCGAAGACCACGACGGTGAGAACGATGAAGGCCAGATCTGGCATGTGGGATACACCCCGGAAGGTTGTATGTATGGGGACAGCGCTACCGGTGAAAACCGGCTCCCACACAGCAAAACCCCAGGTGCTCGCGCGAGGCCCCCCGTTAGCGCTCCCCTGACGTGGTCCCCGGTGACCTTGACGCGCTCTTGACGCGGCACTGGGTACGGCCTGTCCGCAGACGCGCGAAGGCCCCGGACACCACCCATGGGGAGAGGTGTCCGGGGCCGAGGTGGCTGGTCGGGTCAGCCGATCGAGGCGCCGTACGCGTCGAGCGCCGCCTGCACCGGCTGGAAGAAAGTCTCGCCGCCGCTGCTGCAGTCGCCGCTGCCGCCCGAGGTCAGGCCGAGGGCCGTGTCACCGGAGAAGAGGGCGCCGCCGCTGTCGCCCGGCTCGGCGCACACATTCGTCTGGATCAGGCCGGAGACGGACCCTTCCGAATGCTCGCGACCCGCCCGGACCGCCCGCCTGGGCGCCCCTCAGCTCAGGGAACGGTAGAAGTCCATGTGGCGCCGGGCAGCCTCGGCCCAGGTATGGCGGGCGGCGAGTTCACGGCCGGCCGCCCGACGGGCGGGGTCGTCGTGGGTCAGGGCACGCCCGAGTTCGGCGGCGAGGCCCGGCTGGGTCGCGGCGAAGCGGGCGGCGGGGCCGAAGACCTCGCGCAGGACGGGCAGGTCCCGCACGACGAGGGGGACCCCGGCGGCGAGGGCCTCCATGGCGGCGAGCCCGAAGCCCTCCTTGAGGGACGGAAAGGCGAAGGCGCCGGCGGCGCCCACCAGCGCGGGCAGGTCATCGTCGGGCACCGCGCCCAGCACCACCGGATCGACGCCGAGTTCCGCGGCCCGTGCCTCCCACCTGGCGCGGTAGTCGCGGTAGTCGAAGAGGGTCTCGCCGCCCGCGATGACCAGCCGCACGGACTCCGGGTGCCGGTCGCGCAGCAGGGCGTACGCCTCCAGCAGGTCCAGGGAGCCCTTGCGGGGCTCGATGCCGCCGACCGTGAGGACGTACGTCCCGAGCCGGTCACGCCAGCTGGCACGGGCGGCCGGGTCCGTCGTCGCGAAGCGTTCGTACGCCACGCCGTTGGGGATCACCTCGGCCTTCAGCCCCCAGCCGTCGGCGAGTTCGCCCGCGACCGAGCGCGAGACGCAGATGTGGGCGTACGGCTCGACGATGGCCCGCTCGTGGCAGGCGGCCAGCTCAGGGGTGATGAAGTGATCGAGGTGGTGGACCGTACGGATGCAGCGGCCCACGGCGTTGGCGCTGATGCAGTCCTGGGCGTGGACGATGTCGTACGACGAGGCGGCCGGGGCGAAGGCTTCGCGTAGGGTGGCGATGGAGCGCAGGATGCGTTCCCCGACGCCTTCTCCTTCAGCCTGGCGGCTGGGTGGGGGTCCTCCCCCTGGCTTCGCCGGGGGGAGGACCCCCACCGGCGAAGCCAGGGGGGGTGCCCCCACGGCCGGTCCGTCAGGGAAGGGCACGATCCGCAGCCGTACGGCGTCATCGACCGGTCGGAAGAAGCCGCTGTCGCCGCCCCGGCCCAGCGACCAGACCGTCACGTCCTGGCCTGCGGCGGCCAGTGCCTCGGCCAGGGCGAGGGTGTGGACGACGCCGCCGCGCGGTTTGGTGGAGTAGCTGAGCAGGGCGATCTTCACGACGTGGTCTCCCGGTAGGCGGCGGGCCGGCGTTCGCCGAGGTGGCGCAGGATGCGGCGGGCGCGGTCGACCTCGGTCGGCACGTCGAGCTCGGCGACGGCGAGGCCGGCCTTGGCCCAGGTGCGGGCGAGGATGTCACCGCCGGGACCGACGACCTTGGCCTGGCCGAGGAAGCGCATGCCGCCCATGGCGCCGGTCTGGTTGGAGGAGGCCAGGACGACCTGGTTCTCCGCCGCCCGCGCCTGGTCGTACAGGTCGAAGAGCTTGGCCTGGCGGTCCTGGGCCATCCGCGGGGCGCGGTTGGTGATGCTGGTGGGCCAGGCGGACAGGCACGCCAGGATCTCGGCGCCGTCCAGGGCGAGGCTGCGGGCGGACTCGGGGAAGGTCTTGTCGTAGTCGATGAGCATCCCGATCCGGCCGACCGGGGTGTCGAAGGCGTCGAAGCGGTCGCCGGGGGCGTATGCGGCGACCTCCCCGGCCGGGAGGTGCACCTTGCGGTGGCGGCCGAGGACACCGTCGCCGCTGACGCAGACGGCCGCGTTGTAGCGGTCGGGGTCCGCGCCGTCGGTGGCAGCCTCGCAGTAGCCGACGCAGACGACCATCTCGCCTGCGAGGCGGGCTATCTGGAGGATCAGCGGATCGTCCTGCTTGAGCGCGGGCGGCAGCGCCTCGGGGTCCGGGTGACGCAGGTCGGCCAGGTAGCCGCCGAGGGCGGCATCGGGCAGGACGAGCAGCCCGGCGCCCTCCTTGCGGGCGTCGTCGATCAGCTTGCCGATCCTCGCGAGGCAGAAGTCCAGGTCGCGGCCGAAGTGGGCGGCCACGGCCGCGATCCGGATGGTGCTCATGCCTTGACTGCTCCTGTGGACAGGCCTGTGGTCAGGTCGTAGGTCTCGGGCCGCCGGTCGCGCAGGTGTCCCATAGAGCGACGGGCGGTCTCCAGGGCCTGTGCGACGTCGAGTTCGGCGACGGCGATGCCGGCCGTCACCCCGGTGTCGGCGAGGATCTCGCCGCCGGGGTCGACGACCTTGGCGCTGCCGACGAAGCGTAGCGACCCGAAAGTGCCCGCCTGGTTCGCGGACACCCACACCATCTGATTTTCCAGCGCGCGGGCCCGGTCGAACAGGTCGAAGCGGCGCTTCCAGCGGTCGTTGGCGAGGTCGGCGGCGGGGCTCGTCCTGGCGCCCGGCCAGGCGGAGACGCAGACGCCGATCTGGGCCCCGTCCAGCGCGAGGGCGCGGGCGGACTCCGGGAAGGCCTTGTCGTAACAGATCATCATGCCGATCCGGCCGACCGGGGTGTCGAAGGCGTGGAACTGGTCGCCGGAGGCGTAGCTCGCGTCCTCGCTCAACGGCTGATGGACCTTGCGGTGATTGCCCAGGACGCCGTCGCCGGTCACGCACACCACGCTGTTGTAGCGGGAGTCGCCGTCCGCTTCGCAGTAGCCCGCGACCACCGTCATCCCGCCCGCGAGTGCCGCGAGGCGGGCGATCTCGGGGCCGTCGACGGCGAGCGGGGGAGGGCCCGCGTCGAGTTCGGTGTCGTCGTCGAGGCTGAGCAGATAGCCGCCGAGACAGGCCTCCGGAAGCGCGAGCAGCTGAACGCCCTGCTCCCCGGCCTCCTTGATCAGCCGCTCCACGATGGCGAAGTCCTCCTCGAGGTCGCGGCCGAACTCGGCGGCCACAGCCGCCATACGAAGCGTGCTCATGCGATCCCCATTCCGGTCACCGTGCCGGCGACCGCTTCCGTGATCTCTCCGTCGGGCCAGCGCAGCCCAACGCCCTGCCCTGCGGTCAGCTCCCCGCACTCCGCGCCGGTCGCCGGCCCGGCGGCCGGCGGCGGCGCGCCCGGTGCGTCGGCGGTGAGCATGGCGAAGCCGGGGAAGCACGTGAGCCAGTCACCGACGGCCGCGCCCTCCGGCCGCGGCACAGCGGCCACATCGAGTACGGCGCCGCAGCCGCCGGCCTCCGCGAGCATCCCGAGGGTGCCGGCGATCCCGGCCATCGACACGTCCTTGGCGGCGGCCGGGCGGGCGGCGGCGACCGCGCCGAGCATCGTACGCAGCTCGTCCGTACGGCGATGGGTGGTCGAATCCCACTGGCGGCCGCGGTATCCGGTCCGCCAGCCGCCACCCAGGTCGGCGGTGAGGCGTACGGCGTGCCCGGGGCGTCCGCCGCCGCCCGGCACGGGATGCCGGGTCCGGCCCAGCGCGGTCACCGACAGCGCGGCCGGCACCCCGAACTGGGTGTGGCCGCCCAGCACCGGGACGTCGTAGGCCTCGGCCGCGCGCCTCAGCCCCGACAGCACCCGGGCGGCATGCGAGGCGTCCCGCGCGCCGAGCGCGTCCAGCAGCCCGACCGGCGAAGCGCCCATCGCCGCCAGGTCGTTGAGATTGACCAGCACCGAGCACCAGCCCGCCCACTCCGGGTCCCGCTCGACCATGGACGGCACAATGGCGTCGCACGCGGCGATCACATCGGTGCCCGGCACAGGCGCGCCGTCGTCGCCCACGAAGCCGGTGCCGCCGGGGCTCAGCCCCGCCAGCAGCGGGCCCAACAATGCCTTCGTGGCCGAGGCCTGCGCGGCGATCCGGCCGATCGGCCACCGCATCAGCACGTGCGGTGCCCCGGCGACCGTCACCTCCCGGACCCGCCGCCACCCCAGCCGCGTGAACAACGGCTCGCCCCGCACCTGCACCGTCGCGTCGAACCGCAACGCGCCCTCGGCCTCCGCCCGGGCACACGCCGCCCGCACCAGCGCCGCCCCTACCCCGCCCAGCCGCCGTGCGGCCGGCGCGACCGCAAGCCGCCCCCCGGCCCACCACCCGATGTCAGGCCCGTCCTCGACCGGCCCCAGCCGCACCCCGCCCGCGACGGCGCCGTCACGGTCGCGAGCGACAAACACGATGGTGCGCGGGTCGTCGTCCCGGTCGTCCAGGTCGTGCCCCTCGAACAGCCCCTGCTCATCGACGAATATGTCCTGCCGCAGCCGCAGGTAGCCGCTCAACGCCTCCGCGCTGGTTGCCTCTTCGATCCGGAAGCCGGGCTGCCGGGCGATGGTGCTGCGGTCGCCGAGCAGAAGCAGGATGTCCTCAGGCGCGACGTGGTCGGGGTGACGGCCGACCAGGTCCAGGAGGGGTTCTTTGGAGCCCGTCCGGCGATTGAGGACACGCCCGGAGGACGTCAGGGGGGCTGGGGGCTTGCCCCCGGTTTCGGGAAGGGGCGGGGTGGGGGGAGAACCCACCGCAGCCGCATCGGGGCCGAAGTTACGCATGCCCGTCACCCGCCCGCCGTGCGCAGCACACTGCACGCCCCGCAAGCCGCGCAGCCGGCGTTCTGGTCGGCACCCTGCATGCCCGCGGCGCGCAGCTTCGCGGCGACGCCTTCGGTGACGTACCGGAGGTACTCCGCGGTGGGGGTGCCGATTCCGTCCCGGGCGGCGAGGGTGCCGCTCATGGGGCGGAAGGGGACGACGAACGGGTACACGCCACGGGCGATCAGCTTCCCCGCCCCCTCGATCAGCTCGTCCGGATCCTCGCCGAGGCCGGCCAGCAGGTACGTGGAGACGCGGTTGGGGCCGAAGACCCGGACGGCCTCGTCCCAGGCGGCCTCGTACTCGGACATCGGGACAGTGGATTTGCCGGGCATCCAGCGCCGCCGCACCTGGTCGTCGAGGGCCTCGACGTGGATGCCGATCGCGGTGGCTCCGGCGTCGTGCAGTTCGCGGATCCAGGCCAGGTCGCCGGGCGGTTCGCACTGAACCTGGATGGGCAGTCCGGGCACCGCCGCCAGCACCGCGCGCACGGAGCGTGCGAGGGTGCGGGCGCCCCGGTCGGGGCCGGTGGTGGTGCCGGTGGTCATGACCATCTGCTTGACCCCGTCGAGCCGTACGGCGGCCTCGGCGACCTCGGCGAGCTGGGCGGGGGTCTTGGCGGCGACCGTCGCGCCGGAGCGCAGCGACTCCTCGATGGTGCAGAAGCGGCAGCGGTCGGCCTCGGCGTAGCGGATGCAGGTCTGGACGACGGTGGTGGCGAGGACGTCGGCGCCGTGGAGGCGGGCGATCTCCTCGTAGCGGATGCCGTCGGCCGTCGTCAGGTCGTAGAACTTCGGTCGTTGTACGGGGGAGTAGGCCAGCCCGGTGTCCTCGAATGTTCCGGCCTCGTCGCCGAGCCAGACCTTGCCGTTGCGTACGAAGTAGGGACTGTCGGGGTTGCGGGGAAGCGCGGCGTTGGCACCGTCGACGAGGACGTGGCCGTCGTCGCTGGGCCCCGCGCCATCTGGCCGCCGTACGGGTGCGTCCGTCCGCAGGCCGTGGAGGGCGAGTTCGGCGCGGGTCATGATCCGCACGTCCACCGCCGTACTCGTCGAGTGGGTGCCAACGCTCACGTCGTTCCCCTTACAGCTGGTAGGTGGAGTTGATGATGGCGCCCTTGCGGGCGTAGTGGATCAGCGCGTCCTGCACGTCCAGCGGGTGCGTGGGGATCACGCCCTCGATGAGGTCCTCCTCGCGGGCGCCGTGCAGGGACAGGCCGAAGCGGCAGCAGAAGACCTTGCCGCCCTCGGAGATGAAGGTCTTGAGCTGGTTGTTGATGTTGTGCTCGCCGGGGAAGGCGGAGTTGCCGGTGGTCGGGAAGCCGCGGGTGGCCAGGCAGTTGAGCGAGCCGGGGCCGTAGAAGTAGATGGCGGTCTCGAAGCCCTTGCGCAGCGCGCGGGTGGCCTGCAGGACGGCGACGAAGCTGACGGACGACTCGTGGGCGATGCCGTGGACGAGGGTGAAGTAGGTCTCGCCGTCCTCGGCCTGGTAGTCGGGGAAGACCTTGGTCGAGCCGTAGATGCTGGAGCCCTCGGGCAGCGACGGGTGGGGGATCTCGGTCAGCGACTTCTGCTCGACGTCGGTCAGCTCGACGGTGGTTTCGGACATGGGCAGTCTCCTTGGACGAGGTGTACGAGTGGGACGGGGGCGGTTGGAGGAGGGAGTCAGTCGTAGAGCGCGGCGAAGGTGTCCCGGAAGACGAGTTCGCCGAGTTCGCCGCCACCGGCCGCGGCGGTCAACCGGGCGTGCTCGCCCGCGAAGTCACCCCACGGCTGGTCACTGGCGAAGAGCACGCGGTCGTGGCCGATACCGCGGCGCTCGATCTCCTGGGCCAGCCAGCGCGGTGCGAAGCCGATGGCCCAGGAGAGGTCGGTGTAGACGCGCTTGCCGTCTTCGATCCAGTCGAAGAACCGGGAGCCGGCGAGCTTGATGTGGCCGCTCATCCCGCCGCCGAAGTGCACGAGATGAACGGGGACCTGGTCGGCGTACCACTCCACCAGGTGGCCGACCTCGTCGATGTCGGAGGCGGCGCCGGGGGAGGTGTGGACGTGGACCACAAGCCCGAGGCGCCCGGCCTCGGCGAAGATCCGGTCCAGCTGTGGCCGGCAGGCCGGGTCGGTGGGGCGGCCGCCCAGCAGGAAGCTGAGCTTGAGCGCCCGTACGCCCTCCTCGCCGGCCAGGGCGAGGGCGGCTGCGGTGCGGTGCTCGTCCTCGGGGCGCGGGGAGACCCACAGCCCGGCGCGGATCCGGTCGTCGGCCTGGGCGGCCTCGACGGCCAGCTCGTTGAAGGAGAAGGCGATGTCGGGGTCCGGGACGCCGTAGTTGGGGATCACCAGGGCGCGTTCGGTGCCCTCCGCGTCGAGGTCGGCGACGAGCTGCTTGACAGTGGCGCGGGCGGTGGTGTCGGGCTGGACGGGCGGCCCCCCGTAGAAGGGGTAGGCGGGCAGCACGCCGATGTGGCGGTGGGCGTCGGAGACCATGTCGTTGACCCCTTCAGCCGATCGGGAGGGCGGCGGTGAGTTCGTTGGGTGCGCCGGTCAGGGCGCCGCAGACGTCGGCCGTGCGGCGCGAGGCGTCGATGTGGCCGGCGAGGAACTCCGCGTCCCGGCCCACCGCTTCGAAGCGGCCCGACCCCCAGGAGTACTGCCAGGGCAGGCCCAGGAAGTACAGGCCGGGACAGCTGCTGGCGCCGCGCCAGTGCATCGGGTAGCCGCGGCCGTCGAAGGCGGGTATCTCGATCCACCGGTGGTCGCGGGTGAAGCCGGTCGACCAGATGACGGAGGTGATCCCGGCGGCTGCCAGGTCGAGGCTGCCCGGCTGACCGTCCGGCTCCCACACCGGTACGTACCGTGACTCCTCGGGAGCCGCTATGCCGTGCGCGGTGATGTGCGCGTCGATGGCGTCCTTGATGCCCTCGGCCACCATGTCGGCCCGGTCGAGGTTGACCTTCAGGTCGTCGGCGAACTCCAGCCCCGGGCCGTCGATGCCGGTCAGTCGCCCGTACAGCCGCATCCCGTCCCGCGCGAAGGCCCGCAGGTCGATGTCGCGGCCGCCGTCGCGCCCGGTCACGTAGTGGTTGACCCGCATGCGCACCGCGCCGGCGTCGTCGAACTGGTCGATGCCCTTGGCGTAGTGCCCCATCTCGTCCAGCCAGGCCACGCAGTCCCGGCCCCGGTAGAAGCGGGCCACGCGCGGGGCGCTGCCGACGGCCAGATGGACCTGGCGGCCCGCGAGGTGCAGGTCCTCGGCGATCTGGCAGCCGGACTGGCCGGTGCCGACCACCAGGACGCCGCCCTCGGGAAGCTGGTCCGCGTTGCGGTAGCGAGAGGAGTGGAGCTGCTCGATGCCCGCGGGCAGCCGCTCGGCCATCCGGGGGATGGAGGGCGTGTGGTACGGGCCGGTGGCGACCACCACCTGCTCGGCGGTGAAGTCCCCTTGGGTGGTGCTCAGTTCGAAGGTGCCACTGGCGGCCCGGCGCAGCCCGGTGACGGACACGCCCTCCACCAGCGGCGGCCGGAAGAAGGCCACGTAGTCCTCGAGGTACCGCACGATCTCGTCGCGGACCATGAACCCGTCCGGATCGGAGCCCTGGTAGGGGAAACCGGGCAACCTGCACTGCCAGTTGGGCGTGACCAGGCAGAAGCTGTCCCAGCGGCGCTCCCGCCACTCGCTCCCGACCCGGTTAGCCTCGATCACGATGTGCTCGATGCCGCGCTCGCGCAGCCAGTAGCTGACCGACAGCCCCGCCTGCCCGCCCCCGACCACGGCCACCGGATAGTGGGCCCCCGCCAGCCGTGCCGGGCTCATCGCTCGCTCCCGTCGGCATACCGCAGGGCTTCCACGGTCACGGTGGCCCCGGGCCGGCCGGCGTACGCGGCGGCGGTGCGCTCGATCTCCGCGAGCTGGTCCGACGCGCCGGTGCAGGAGAAGCCGTACTTCTCCCGGACGCGCTCACTCGCGATGCCGAGCGACTGGCGACTGCGCTCCAGGAAGTCGGTGACGTCGTACACGGCACCCGGAGTGAAGTAGTCCGCGACTACGGTGGAAGGTGAATAGCACCGCAGGCTCGCACCGTCCGGCCAGCGCACATGGAAATAGAGCTCAGGCATGAAGTCCTCCAGGCGAGGCGCCGAGGTTGACACTTCGACGCTGCTTGTGAGTACTACTTCAGCCAGTGGGAATTACCGATCGACGTCATCCGGAATAAAGCGACGTTACCTAATCCTCTCAGCGCTCGGGGGTGCTGACCTTGGTTCCGGCGGTCAGCTCTCAACTTCGTTGTTCCACATGCGGAAGATGGCGCAGCGGCCGTCGTCGGCGAAGGTGACGATCCACAGGTTGGCGAAAGTCCCGTACTCCTGGTAGACGCCGGTCCCTTCGACGGCGGCGGTGTCGCCGTTGATGGTCAGGATCGACGAATCGAAGGTCCAGCCGCCTGTCTGCATGTGTTCGCGTCCCAGCCAGCCCTCGACGATCTCCTTTCGTCCGATCCATGAGGTCGCGTAGGGCCATTCGTGGTATTCGGCGCCGGAGGTGAAAAGGGCCTGGATGTCGTCGGGGTCGTTGGTGCGCCAGGCGTGCTCGTACTGCTTGATCCACTGTTCGACGTCGGCGGTGGCGGGCAGGGGGTCTCCTCGGTGAGCTGCGGGGCAGGCGCTCTCTTCCGCCCAGAAGCCGTCGGGCGGGCGAGGGGGGCAGGACGTGTCTTCCTGGGGGTGGCGCCCCCAGGAAGGGCCACGAGGACGGGGGCTTGCCCGGCCGAGGGGTCTGTGCCTCACTGGAGGGGGCCGGAGAGCTAGGAGCGGGCGCATGGGAATGATCGGCGCCGTCGGTGTGGTGTTGCACCCGCGCAGGGACTGCTTTTCCACGATCCAGACGATCACGGACTGGACCAGGGACCGGGGTGCCCAGGTACTCGGCCTGGCCGGTGAGGCGACGCGTATCCACCCCGCGGCGGTGGCCGTCGAGCCGGAGGAGCTCTCCCGGCGGGCGGATCTGATCCTGAGCCTGGGCGGGGACGGAACGATGCTCCGGGCGATGCGGCTCGCCTCCGGCGGCAGCGCGCCGGTCCTGGGGGTCAACGTCGGCAGGCTGGGGTTCCTCGCCGAGGTCGACATCCCGGACGTACCGGAAGCGCTGTCGGCCATCGACGGGCATCGCTTCACTCTGGAGCCCCGGTCCGGGGTCCGCGCCACCATCGGCGGCCGGGATGAGCTGGCCCTCAACGACATCGTGCTGGTCCGCAGCCCCGGACAGCTCTCGGCCGCCGTGGGGCTGCGGGTCGAGGGGCACCCCTTCGTGAGCTACGCCGCCGACGCGGTGATCGTGGCCACCCCCACGGGGTCGACCGCCTACAGCTTCTCCGCCGGCGGCCCGATCGTCTCGCCGAGCGCCGAAGGGCTGCTGGTCACCCCCGTCGCGCCGCACTCGGCCTTCAACCGTTCCCTGTTCCTCTCCAGCGGCGAGAAACTCGCCCTCGAAGTGCTCCTCACCAGCGGTGAGCTGGCGGTCGAAGCCGACGGCCGGCTGGTGGGCCGGGTGTGCCCGGGCGAGATCATCGAGGTCACCATGGTCCCCGACGCGGCCACGGTGGTACGCCTGGGGCGTACCACCTTCTACCAGCGCACCCAGCGCAAACTCCGGATCACAGGGTCGGCGGAGGCCGAGTAGACCGCCTGAGTCAGCGCGTCAGCGCGGCCCGCACCTTGGCCGCCCGCACAGCGGCGGTCAGCGCGTCGATGTCGTACGCACCCACGTGGCGGCGGCCGTTGATGAAGAAGCTGGGAGTCCCGGAGACACCGCTGAGGTCCGCCGACTCGACGTCTTCGGCGACCCGGGCGGCCCCTGGGCGCTGGTGCAGGCACCGGCGGAAGCGTTCCATGTCGAGGTTCAGCTGCTCGGCGTAACGCAGCAGGTCGCGGATCTCCAGGGCGTCCTGGTTGTCCATGAGCAGATCGTGCATCTCCCAGTAGGCACCCTGCTGGCCCGCCGCCTCCGCCGCCTCGGCGGCAAGCTGGGCGTGGGGGTGGACATCGGGCAGCGGCAGGTGCCGCCAGACGTAACGTACGTCGCCGTGGTCGGCCAGCAGTTCGCGGACGACCGGCTCGGCCTGGCCGCAGTAGGGGCACTCGAAGTCGCCGTACTCGACAACGGTCACCAGCGCCTCCTTGGGCCCGCGCAGATGGTCGCGGTCCGGGTCGACCGGGGCGGCGAGGTCGATGATGCTCTCGGCCGTGCCGACCAGGGCCCGTGCGCGGCTGCGTGGCGGTAGGGCCCCGATGACCAGGGCGATGGCCCAGGTGGCGGCGAAGGAGCAGACCACCGCGCTGAGGATGCCGATCTTCGCCTCGTCGAGCCGATCGCCCTGGAAGGCGAGGGTGGCGATCAGCAGCGACACGGTGAAGCCGACCCCGGCGATCGTGCCACCGCCCGCCACGGCTCCCCAGCCGACCTGCGGGGCCAGTCGGCCGCGGCTGAGGCGAATCGTCAGCCACGTGGTGCCGATGATGCCGAGCGGCTTGCCCAGCACGTACGCGCACAGGATGCCGAGCGTCACCGGCGAGGTGAAGGCGCGGCCCAGCAGATCGCCGTTGATCGCGATGCCCGCGTTCGCGAGGGCGAACAGCGGCACGATCACATAGCTGGTCCAGGGGTGGTACAGCTGCTGCAGCCGCTCGTTGGGCGACACCGCCGACGCCAGCCCCTGGCGCACCGACCGCTCCAGCTCGGGCGTCGGCTGCTCGCGGAAGGCGCGGAACAGGCCGCTCGCCCGTTCCAGGTCGATGCGCGCCGCCGGATACGCGTACGTCAGCAGCCCCAGCGCCAGGCCGACCACCACCGGGTCCACACCGGACTTCAGCAACGCCACCCAGACCGCCGCCCCGAGCACCCCGAACACCGGACCCGACCGCATACCGGCCGCGCGGATCAGCAGGATCACGCCGAAGATCCCGAGCGCCACCAGCAGCGGGGGCAGGGTGACGTGCTCGCTGTAGGCGACCGCGATCACCCCGAGCGCGACCAGGTCGTCGACGACGGCGATGGTGAGGATGAAGGTGTGCAGCCGGCTGGGGAACCGAGAACCGAGCAGCGCGAGCATGCCGAGCGCGAAGGCGGTGTCCGTCGACATCGCGGCGCCCCAGCCGTGCGCCGAGGAGCGGCCGGCGTTGATGGCGAGAAAGACCGCGATCGGCACGAGCATGCCGCTCACGCCCGCGATCAACGGCAGCGTCACCCGCCGCCGCTCCCGCAGCTCGCCCATGTCGAACTCGCGGCGCGCCTCCAGCCCGACGACGAAGAAGAACAACGTCATCAGCCCGCTGTTCACCCATTCGCGCAGCGTCAGCGACACCCCCCGGCCCCCGACCAGGACCGAGAGCCGCGTGTTCCAGAAGTCCTCGTACGACGCGTGCCCGATGTTGGCCCAGGCGAGGGCGGCGAGCGTCCCGGCCAGCAGCACCGTCGCACTGCCGGTCTCGGTCCTCAGGAAGGCCCTCAGAGGCGTCCGGCCCTCGCCACTGCTGGAAGTCCGCCCGAAGAACGACGAGGGAGCCGCAGAATCCGTCACGAGGGCATTGTGCCTCGCGAGGCCTCAGGCATGTTCGTCGTTGCGGCTGTGCCGTCAGTGCTTGCCGGGGCCGAACGCGCCGGAGTGAGACGAGGGTGCCCCCGCCTCACTGCTCTCGCAGGCAATCCGGGCACGTGCCGGTGAGTTCCACGGTGTGCTGGACGTCGGCGAAGCCCGAGGAGGCGGAGATCCCGGCGGCCCAGGACCCGACGAGGGAGGAGTCGACGGGCAGGCCGGTCCCGCAGACACGGCAGAGCAGGTAGTGCCGGTGCTGCGGGCTCGGGCGGTAGCGGAAGAGCCGCTCGCCGCCCGGGTCGCGTACGACGTCGGCGCGGCCGGCCTCGGCGAGGGCGGTGAGCGTGCGGTACACGGTGCTCAGCCCGACGTGCTCGCCCGCGGCCAGCAGCCGCAGGTGCAGGGCCTGGGCACTGAGGAACTCGGCGCTGCCGATCAGGGCACCCAGCACAGTGCTGCGCTGCGGCGTCCGGCGGCCGATCAGCTCGACGTCGGCGGGCGGGGGAGCCGCCTGGTCCTCTCTCATGCCGTCAGACCCGCCACGGTCGTCGCGGTACGCCTCCGGATCCCCGGGAGGAAGGTCGCGGCGTAGGCGGTGGTGGCGGCCGCGATGATGCCGAAGCTCGGCGGCATGCTGGGCACCGCGTAGCTGAGACCGAGCCCGACCCACATCGCGGCCACGGCGAGCCCGGCGGACAGGGCCAGCGCGCGGAACGGCCGGTCGGTGAGCCGCTGGGCGGCCCCCGCAGGGGCGGCGAGCAGGCCGAGCAGCAGCAGCGCCCCGACGGCCTGGGTCGCCTCGGCCGCGCAGGCGCCGACCAGCGTCAGGAAGGCGAAGCCGAGCAGGCGTACGGGGACACCGCGGGCGGCCGCCACCGCCTCGTCGACGGAGGCGAACAGCAGCGGCCGGGCGATGGTGAGCACCGCGACGCAGATGCCGGCCGCCACCAGAGCCGCGGTCAGGGCCTGCGCGGCGGACATGCCGAAGATCGAGCCGAACAGCACGTTGACCCCGGCACCGCCGTTGCCCGCGCTGCGCTTGGTTGTGTAGAGGGTGAGGAAGAAGACGCCCACGCCCAGGATCCAGGAGAAGACACTGCCGATCGCCACATCGTCGGCCCGGCCCCGCTTGCCGAGAGTGCCGAGCAGCAGGGCGATGAGGATGGTGGCGGCGAACAGGCCGATGCGGAGGTCGTAGCCGAGGGCCAGCGCCGCCAGCGCCCCGGTGAAGGCGACATGGCTCAGCGCGTCACCGGTGAAGACCTGCGCGCGCAGCACCAGGAAGTAGCCCGTCAGGCCCGCCGCAGCGGCGATCGCGGTGCCGGCGAGCAGCGCGTGCTGGAAGAACGGGTGCCCGAGGGCGGCAGTCCATCCGGACGCGGCCAGGATCGTCATGACGCGCCCCTCACTGGTACGAGCCGGGGGAGGCCCTGCCCGGCCGCACGGCCGAGGCGGGCCAGGACGTAGGCGGCGAACGCCAGTGTGGTCACGTAGAACCCGATGGGATAGGGCGAATAGTAGGCGGCGATCAGGCCCAGCCAGGTCACCGCCAGCGCGATGAGCACGGACAGCGCGAGGCTGAGCGACGGCCGGGCGGTGAGCGTCTGCGCGGTGGCGGCCGGCATCACCAGCAGGGCGAACACCAGCAGGGTGCCGGTGATCTGGCTCGCCTCGGCGGCCGCCGCGCCCAGCAGGACGAGGAACACCGTGGACAGCAGGCGTACGGGGACACCGCGCCCGGCCGCGACATCGGGGTCGACGGAGGAGAACAGCAACGGGCGTCCGATCACGGTGAGGGTCGCGAGGACGGCGGCCGCGACGGCGGCCAGCACCCACACCTGGGCGGTCGTGATGCCCAGAAAGCTGCCGAACAGCAGGGACGTGACGCCGCCGAGCAGCCCCTGGTACAGGGCGGTGAACAGGAAGCCGCAGGCCAGCAGGAACGCCTGGATGGCGCCGGTCAGCGCCGACTCCTGCCCGCCGGAGGACCGTCCGGCGCGGGGGATGGCGGCGATGACCAGGGCTGCGGCCAGGCAGAAGGCGAAGTAGCCGTAGGTGGCGCTGACGCCGATCAGCGTGGCGCCGGCCGCGCCGGGGAAGCCGACGACCGCCAGGGTGTGCCCGGCGAAGCTCTGCCGCCGCAGCACCATGAACCAGCCCATGACCCCCGCCGCCACGGCGACGACGGTGCCTGCCCGGAAGGCGTTGACCATGAAGGGAAACGCCCACATCTGCCGCAGATCGGCCACCAGGTTCCACGACCAGGCCGGATAGGTGTCGGCCAGCAGCATCATGGCTTCCCCTCCCCGGCTCCCGGCGCCGCGTGCCGGTCGGAGTGGATGGCGGGCGCTTCCGGCTGCCCTACGACGACGAGCCTGCCGTCGGAGGTACGCAGTACCTCTATCGGCGTGCCGTACAGCCGCGACAGCGTCTCGGAGGTGATGACCTCCTCAGGGGCGCCCGACACCGCGCCGCCCTCGGCGAGATACACCACACGGTCCAGGCGGGAGAGGATCGGGTTCACATCGTGCGCGACCATGATCACCGTCACCCCCTCCTCCCGGCAGATCCGGCCGACCAGTGCGGCCACAGCGGCCTGGTTCGGCAGGTCGAGGCTGTCCAGCGGCTCGTCGAGCAGCAGCAGCTCCGGGCGGCGTACGAGAGCCTGGGCGATCAGCAGCCGCTGCTGCTCCCCGCCGGAGCACTGCCCTATCGGGCGATGCGCGTACGACGCCGCCCCGACCAGCTCGATCACCTCGGCGATCCGGCGCGCCGCGGCCTTGCGACGCGCTCCGAACCGCCCCGGCAGCGGCACTCCCCAGCGGTCGCCGTCCCAGCCGAGCCGCACGATGTCGGTGCCGCGCATGCGCAGGGAGGCGTCGAAACTGCGGCGCTGCGGCAGATATCCGACCCGCTGCCCTGCCTGCCCGGGCTGCTCGCCGAGGACCCGCACCTCGCCGGCGGCGGTCGGCAGCACGCCGAGCAGGACCTTCACCAGGGTGGACTTGCCCACCCCGTTCGGCCCGAGTACGGCGACGAACTCGCCTGCGCCGACGTCCAGTTCGACCCCCGACCACAGGGTGCGGCCGCTGACCCGCACCGCCGCGTCCCGCAGCGACACCACGGTTCCGGAGGGGGACCTCGCGGGCGCCGGGGACCGCTGGGGGTCGGTCTGCTGCGAGGCCTCGCGGACCCGTGCTGTCGGCTTCACGGTCACTTCCCGGTGGCCTTGGCCAGGGCCTGCTCGATGCCCTGGAGCTGACGGACCTGCCAGGCCTGGAAGGTGGCGCCGGCCGGGGTGAGCGTCTCGGTGACGGTGGCCACCGGGATGCCCTTCGCCTCGGCGGCCTTCACCTGGGCCTGCACGTCAGGGGTGGCGTTCTGGCTGTTGTAGACGTAGATCTTGATCTTCTTGTCGGCTATCTGCTGGTCGATCGCCGCCTTGTCGGCGGCCGTGGGGTCGGTGCCCTCGCTGATCGCGCCCAGGAAGGAGGCCGGGGTGAGCATCTTCAGGCCCAGCCCGTCGGCCAGCGGGGTCACGATCGACTCGGAGGCACCGATGGGGGTACCCGCGTACTTCGCCTTGATGCCGGATATCAGCTGGTTGTACGGGGCCAGGGTCTTGGTCTCGAAGGTGTTCTTCAGCTTGTCGAAGTCGGCGGCGTCGGCCGGGTCGATCTTCTTGTAGTCCGCCGTGATCTTATCGATGACCTGGTGGACGCTGTCCGGGGAGTACCACTGGTGGGGGTTGCCGCCGGGCTTGATGCCCACCGCGTCGCCGACATTGAGTCCGGTACGGCCGTCGGCCGGGTTGGCGGCGAGCAGCTTGTCGGCCCAGGTGTCGTAGCCGATCCCGTTGACGATCGTGTACTGGGCGCCCGCCACGGTGCGGGCGTCCGCTGCGGTCGGCTCGTAGTCGTGCGGGTCCGCGTCGGGGTTGTTGATGATGCTGGTGACCTTCGCATGGCTGCCGCCCAGCTGCGAGGCGACGCTGCCCCAGAAGTTCTCCGCCGCGACCACCTGGATGGTCTTTCCGCTCCCCGAACCGGACGACGAGGCGCTGCTCCCGGTGGAGGAGGACGTGGAGCAGGCGGTGGCGGTCAGCGCGGCCACCGCCACGGCCCCGCAGAAGGCGAAGCGGGTCGGCCGGGGCGCGGCGCGGCGGGAGGTGGGGGCAGCGCTCATGGTTCGGGGTCTCCTCAGTCGGGACCGGGCCGCGGCAGCGGTCCTCCGGTCGCCTCCGGACACCTCCACGCTAGATAGGAATGACTTTCAAAACCATAGGCCAGAGCTGTGATATGAAAATCATCGCCATGGCTTGACTCTAAACGACATGAGAACCGTTGTCATGTGCGCGGCGGTGGGGCGGGGTCAGCAGGGCCTGAACCCCCTGGGGCTCGGGCAGGTCGCGGGCCGGTTCGGGGCCGCGCCGGGTGACCCTAGCGTGTGGAGGTGAACCCCCACCCACCTCACCTCACCGATGCACACCGAACGACCGGAGGACCGGATCCTGAACACGGCTTTGGCGGAGGCGCTCTCCGCCGTGCTGTTGCTGCTCGTGCTGGCCTGCGCGGTGGTACGCCCCTGGGGCCTGCCCGAAGCGGTCGTCGCGGTCCCGGCGGCCGGCCTGGTCATCGTCACCGGCGCGATCTCGCTGGACCACGCCCAGGCGGAGGCGGAGCGGCTCGGACCGGTGATCGGCTTCCTGGCGGCGGTACTGGTGCTGGCGCAACTGTGCGACGACGACGGGCTGTTCCGCGCGTGCGGCGCCTGGATGGCCCGGAGCGCGGCGGGGCGGCCCAGGCGGCTGCTGGTCCAGGTCTTCGTCGTCGCCTCGGTGATCACCGCCGTGCTCAGCCTGGACGCGACGGTGGTGCTGCTCACCCCGGTGGTGTTCGCCACCGCCGCCCGCCTGGGGGCGCGGCCCAAGCCACACGTCTACGCCTGTACGCACCTGTCCAACACGGCGTCCGTACTGCTGCCGGTCTCCAACCTCACCAACCTCCTGGCGTTCGCCGCAAGCGGGCTGGCCTTCACCCGGTTCGCCGCGCTGATGGCATTGCCCTGGCTGGCCGCGATCGGCGTCGAGTACCTGGTCTTCCGCCGGTTCTTCGGCACCGATCTGGACGCCGGGGCCCAGGCCCCGCCGGGCGACGAGGTGCCGCAGGTGCCGGTGTTCACCGTCGTGATCGTCGCCTGCACCCTCGGCGGCTTCGTGCTCGCCTCCGCTGCCGGGGTGAACCCGGCATGGGCCGCCGCGGCCGGCGCCGTGGTACTCGCGGTCCGCGCCCTGGCCCGGGGGAGGACCACGCCCGGCGCCGTCCTGCGGTCCGCCGGCGTGCCGTTCCTCCTCTTCGTACTGGCCCTGGGCATCGTGGTCCGCGCGGTCGTCGACAACGGCCTCGCCGACAGTCTGGGGCAACTCGTCCCGGACGGGACCGGGCTGCCGTCACTGTTCGCGCTCGCCGGGCTGGCCGCCGTCCTGGCCAACGTCATCAACAACCTGCCCGCCGTCCTGGTGCTGCTGCCGCTCGCCGTCCCGGCCGGCTCCGGCGCGGTCCTCGCAGTGCTGCTCGGGGTGAACATCGGCCCGAACCTCACCTACGCCGGGTCCCTGGCAACGCTGCTGTGGCGCCGTATCCTGCGAGAGCACGACACCGACGTGGACCTGGGCGAGTTCACCCGGATCGGACTGCTCACCGTGCCCGCCGCGCTCGCCCTGGCGGTCCTGGCGCTCTGGGCGGGGCTGCAGGTCGTCGGAGCCTGAGATCCCGAGGCCGAGGAGGCCGGCCATGACCGTGATTGCCTGGATCGCCGAGGGCACCTGGCCCGCCTGCGTGGACGCCGCCCGCGCCCACGCGCCCGCCGACGCCGACATCGTGCTTCTCCACGTCGCAGGGGCCGACTCCCCGGCCGCCGGCCACGGCGCGTACGCCGGTCTCCTCGGCCGGGGCCGCCTCGACCGCGACCCCGGCACCCGTCTGGAGGAACTGGCCGCCACTTCCGCCGACCAGCTGCTGCGGGCGGCCGAAGAACGGCTGGGCCTGCCCTGCATCCGCCTGGAGCGGCACGGACACATCAAGCACGAAGTCGTCGCCGCCGCCGAGGGCGCCGACCTCCTCGTCCTCGCCCGCGACGGCGACCGTGCCCACCCGGGCCCCAAAAGCCTCGGGCCGGCCGGCCGCTTCGTCGTCGACCACGCCACCTGCCCGGTCCTCCTCGTATGGCCCCATCCCGTGCCACAACCGGGCGCCGTCGGCATCAAGGACGCGTCAAAGTGAGGACCGCCCTCAGCCGGCGTCCCGTTTGTCCTGTTCGATCGCCATAGGGTGGCCCCATGGCACGGGGAAAGCTGCGCATCTACCTCGGGGCCGCACCAGGCGTCGGCAAGACGTACGCCATGCTCTCCGAGGCCCACCGCCGCCTGGCGCGGGGCACCGACGTCGTCGTCGGCTACGCGGAGCACTACGGCAGGCCGCGCACCGAGGAGCTGATGCTCGGCCTGGAGCGGATCCCCGCCCGGGAGATCGGCTACCGGGACACGGTCTTCACCGAGATGGACGTGGACGCCGTGCTCGCCCGCGCCCCGCAGGTCGCCCTGGTGGACGAGCTGGCGCACAGCAATGTGCCGGGCTCGCGCAACGCCAAGCGCTGGCAGGACATCGACGAGTTGCTCGCGGCGGGCATCGACGTGATCTCGACCGTGAACATCCAGCACCTGGAGTCACTGGGCGACGTGGTGGAGGCCATCACCGGCGTCCGCCAGCGCGAGACCGTACCCGACGCAGTGGTCCGCCGGGCCGACCAGATCGAGCTGGTCGACATGTCACCGCAGGCCCTGCGGCGCCGCATGGCGCACGGCAACATCTACGCCTCCGACAAGGTCGACGCCGCCCTGTCGAACTACTTCCGCCCCGGCAACCTCACCGCCCTGCGCGAGCTGGCCCTGCTCTGGGTCGCCGACCGGGTCGACGAGTACCTGCGGCAGTACAAGACCGACCACGGCATAGGCGAGGTGTGGCAGGCCCGCGAGCGCATCGTGGTCGGCCTCACCGGCGGCGCCGAGGGCGGCACCCTGATACGCCGGGCCGCCCGCCTGGCGGCCAAGGGCTCGGGCGGCGAGATCCTCGCGGTGCACATCGACGGCGCCGACGGACTGCACTCCGGCTCGCCCAGGGAGCTGGCCGTACAGCGGACCCTGGTGGAGGACCTGGGCGGCTCCTTCCACCACGTCATCGGCGACGACGTGCCGACCGCCCTGCTGGACTTCGCGAGGGGCGTCAACGCCACCCAGGTCGTCCTCGGGACCAGCCGCCGCAAGGCCTGGCAGTACGTCCTCGGGCCCGGCGTCGGCGCCACCGTGGCCCGCGAATCCGGCCCCGACCTGGACGTGCACATCGTCACGCACGAACAGGCCGCCAAGGGCCGTGGCCTGCCCCTCGCGCGCGGCGGCCGGCTCGGCCGCTCCCGGGTCATCGCCGGCTGGCTGACCGGGCTGGCGGGGCCCGTGCTGCTCACCCTGCTGCTGACCCACACCGGGATCGGCCTTCCGTCGGACATGCTGCTCTTCCTCACCTGCACCGTGGCCGCGGCGCTGCTCGGCGGCCTGCTCCCGGCACTGGCGTCCGCGCTGGTCGGTTCGGCGCTGCTCAACTACTACTTCACGCCGCCCGTCCACACCCTGGCCATTGCCGACTCCGAGAACATCGTCGCCCTGGTGGTCTTCGCGGCGGTGGGCGCGGCCGTGGCCTCCGTCGTTGACCTCGCGGCCCGGCGCACCCAGCAGGCCGCCCGGCTGCGGTCCGAGGCGGAGATCCTCTCCCACCTCGCCGGGAGCGTGCTGCGCGGTGAGCGCTCGCTGGACGCCCTGCTGGAACGCGTCCGTGAGACCTTCGCCGTGGAGTCGGTGGCCCTGCTGGAGCGCGAGGACGACCCCGCCACCTGGACCCGGGTGGCCTCCGTCGGCTCCCTGACCTGCTCCCGGCCGGAGGACGCCGACGTCGAGGTCCCGGTCAGCGACCGGCTCTCGCTCGCCCTCGTCGGCCGGGTGCTGCCCGCCTCCGACCAGCGCGTGCTGTCAGCCTTCGCCGCCCAGGCCGCTGTCGCCCTGGACCGCCAGCGGCTGGAGGACCAGGCCGAGCAGGCCCAGCGGCAGGCCGAGGGAAACCGCATCCGTACCGCGCTCCTCGCCGCCGTCTCGCACGATCTGCGGACCCCGCTCGCCGCGATCAAGGCGTCCGTCAGCTCACTGCGCTCCGACGACGTCGCCTGGTCCCCGCAGGACGAGGCGGAACTCCTGGAGAGCATCGAGGAGGGCGCCGACCGGCTCGACCACCTCGTCGGGAACCTGCTCGACATGTCCCGGCTCTCCACCGGCACGGTCACCCCGCTGCTCGGGGAGACCGACCTGGACGAGGTGGTGCCGCTCGCCCTCGTCGGCGTCCCCGAGGGCAGCGCCGTCCTGGACATACCCGAGAGCCTGCCCATGGTCAGCGCGGATCCCGGGCTGCTGGAGCGGGCGGCCGCCAACATCGTGGAGAACGCCGTGAAGTACAGCCCGCCCGGCACCAAGGTGCTGGTCGCCGCAAGCGCCCTGGGCAACCGCGTCGAGCTGCGCGTCGTCGACCGGGGCCCCGGAGTCCCGGACGACGCCAAGGAGACCATCTTCGAACCCTTCCAGCGCCACGGCGACCGCCCCCGGGGCAACGGCGTGGGCCTCGGCCTGGCCGTCGCCCGCGGTTTCGCCGAGGCCATGGGCGGCACCCTCGCCGCCGAGGACACCCCCGGCGGTGGGCTCACCATGGTCCTGACCCTCCGCGCAGCTCGCGCGGACCGTAATGTCCAGAAAGGACAGCTATGAACCGGGTGCTCGTGGTCGACGACGAGCCGCAGATCGTCCGCGCGCTCGTGATCAATCTGCGGGCGCGCAAGTACGAGGTCGACGCCGCCCAGGACGGCACGACCGCACTGCGCCTGGCCGCCGCCCGCCACCCCGACGTGGTTGTCCTCGACCTCGGCCTGCCCGACATGGACGGCGTCGACGTCATCCGCGGCCTGCGCGGCTGGACCCGGGTGCCGATCATCGTGCTCTCCGCCCGCCAGACCTCCGACGAGAAGGTCGAGGCGCTGGACGCGGGCGCCGACGACTACGTCACCAAGCCCTTCGGCATGGACGAACTGCTCGCCCGGCTGCGCGCCGCCGTCCGCCGCGCCGCGCCCGCCGGACCCGAGGACGCCGCGTCCGTGGTCGAGACCGCCTCCTTCACCGTCGACCTCGCGGCCAAAAAGGTGAACAAGAACGGTACCGACGTCCGGCTCACCCCGACCGAATGGCACCTGCTGGAAGTCCTCGTCCGCAACACCGGCCGCCTGGTCACCCAGAAACAGCTCCTCCAGGAGGTCTGGGGCCCCACCTACAGCACCGAGAGCAACTACCTGCGGGTCTACACGGCCCAGCTGCGCCGCAAGCTCGAGGCGGATCCCTCCCGCCCCAGGCATTTCATCACCGAACCCGGAATGGGCTACCGCTTCGAGCCGTGACAGTCAGGTTCTGTTCAGGTGTGCCATGGCAGCGTCGCGGACCATGGCGACTCATACCGATGTGCCCGGAACTGGATTCCGGAGCCGTCAGATGCTGAACAAGGTTCCCGAAGTCACCCTTTACTTCTGGATCATCAAGATTCTGTGCACCACGGTCGGTGAGACCGCGGCCGACCTTCTCAACACGAATCTGAACCTCGGTCTGACCAACACCTCCGTGGTCATGACCCTCCTGCTGCTCATCACCCTGTTCTTCCAGTTCAGGGCGAATGCCTACGTGCCCGGCCTCTACTGGTTCGCGGTCGTGCTGATCAGCGTGGTCGGCACGCTCGTCAGCGACAACCTGACGGACAACCTCGGGGTGTCCCTGACCGTGACCACCCCGATCTTCGCCGTACTGCTGGCCATCACCTTCGCGGCCTGGTACGCGAGCGAGCGGACGCTGTCCATTCACACCATCAGGACCGTCCGCCGCGAGGGCTTCTACTGGCTGGCGATCCTCTTCACCTTCGCCCTCGGCACCTCGGCCGGCGATCTCACCGCGGAGCGGCTGAACCTGGGCTACTGGGTGTCCGCGGTGCTCTTCGGTGCCCTGATCGCGGCCGTGACCGCGGCCCACTCCTGGTTCAAGCTGGGCGCCGTCCTGGCCTTCTGGATCGCGTACGTCCTGACCCGTCCCCTGGGTGCCTCGATCGGCGACTACCTTTCCCAGGCCAAGGCCGACGGCGGACTGGGCCTGGGGACGGTCGGTACGAGCATGATCTTCCTCGTCACGATCCTGGCCCTCGTCATCTATCTGACCGTCACACGCCGGGACGTCATCGAGGTCGAGCCCGAGCCCGAGGCAGTGCCCGAGGCCGCCTACGAGAGGTGACGGTTCGTCCGTCACCCGGCCGGGAGCGTCACCACGAAGGCCGCGCCCCGGTCGATGTCGGCCAGTTCGATGTCGCCGCCCGCCGCCCTGGCCAGGCGGCGGGCCAGGGCGAGCCCCAGGCCCGCCCCGTCGTGGCCGTCGTCGGGCTCGGCTCGGCGTCCGGGATCGAAGACGGCAGCGCCCACCTCGGGGGGCACTCCGGGGCCGTCGTCGGTGACGGTCATCTCTGCGGCGCCCGGGCGCTGCGCGCACTCGACCGTGATCGTACGGACGGCGTAACGGCGGGCGTTGTCCAGCAGGGGCCCCAGGATCCGCTCGGCGACCGCCGCGGAGACCCCGGCCGCGGCAGTGCTGCCGCGTACGGTGACCGGCGGGGCGTCGGGATGGTTCTCGGCCCAGTGGGCGGCCAGATCGCGCGCCACGTCCGGCAGGGCGCACAACCCCGGGGTCTGCCCGGTGCGGGTCCGGGCCTCCGACAGCAGGCTCTCGCAGATCTCCCGCATGCCGGCGGCCGCGGCGGCGATCGCCTCGTGCGAGGCGTGCTGCTCCGCCTCCTCGCGCGGGCGGGCGATCAGCCAGTCGGTCTCGGCCGTGATCCGGGCCAGCGGGGTGCGCAGTTCGTGCGACAACTCGGCGGACTGCTGCTGCTCATGCCGCAGTACGGCGGCCAGCCGGTCGAGCAGTTCGTCGAGGCCGGCCGCGAGCGAGGCCAGCTCGGCAGGCCGGTCGTCCGCTCCGAAACGGTCGGCGGCGCCGCGCTCGCTCCAGCGCGCGGCCTGGGCACTCATCTCGGCGACCGGCCGCAGGGCCCGGCCGACGACCGTACGGGTGACCAGATATATCCCGCCGAGCAGCAACAGGGCGAGCCCGATCGAACCGGCCAGGGCGGAGTCCGCGGTGCTGCGGTACGGGTCGAGGCCGACCGAGGCGACGACGGTCCCCACCTGCTTGTTGCCGTAGCGGACGGGCAGGGCGTACAGCCGGGACGCGTACGGCTCGCCGGTCGCGGCGAAGGTGCGGCCATTCCCGGCGAGCCGGTCCGCGGCGGTCTGCGACTCGCCGGGGGCCGTCGGGCGCTCGATCAGCTGGTGACCCTGGTAGATCCAGACGCCGACGTCCAGCGCGCGGTCGTCGGTCGGCTCGTGGATTATCACCCGCCCGTCCGGGCGGCCCTCCACGGTGGCCGCTACCGCTGACGCCCGGGTGCGCAGCAGGTCGTCGGCCTGCTGGCCGAGTCTCGCCGACAGGGCGAGGTTGAAGCCCGCTGTGAGCACGATCACCCAGATCGCCGAGGTGGCCAGGGCGACCAGAGCCAGGCGACTGCGCAGGGTGGCCGGACGACGCAGGCGGGAGAGACGGGAGCGGCGAGCGAGACGCGGGCTCATGCGAAGCGGTATCCCACGCCCCGTACGGTGTCGATGCCGCGCGGGCTGTCCGCCTCGCGCAGCTTGCGCCGCAGCCGGGTCAGGTACTGGTCGAGGGTGTTGTCGCTGACCTGCGCGCCCTCGGGCCATGCCGCCCGCAGCAGCGCCCGCCTGCGCACCACAGCCCCCGGGGCCGCCATCAGGCAGGCCAGCAGCCGGAACTCGGTGGGCGTCATCGAGACCGGCTCCCCCCGCACCTCCAGCACGTGCCGCACCGGATCCAGCCGCAGCTCCGCGACCTCCACCGACGGCTCGCGCCCGGCCCGCCGCAGCGCCGCGCGCACCCGGGCGGCGAGTTCGGCCAGGTGGAAGGGCTTGGCCAGGTAGTCGTCGCCGCCGGCGGAGAAGCCCGAGAGCCGGTCGGTGATGTTGTCGTGGGCTGTGAGAAAGACCACCGGCGCGTCGACGCCGGAGGCACGCATAGCCTGGCAGACGTCCCGTCCGTCCGAGTCCGGCAGCCCGATGTCCAGAACCACGGCGTCCACCCGCTCGCGCACCCGGCGCAGGGCACTCGCCCCGTCAGCGGCCGTGAGTACGTCGAAATGCTCCTCGCGCAGGCCCCGGGCGAGGATGTCGCGGAGTCCGTGGTCGTCCTCGACGACCAGGACGCGGTGGGCGGTCATCGGGCCAGTATCACCCGAGCGGCACCGGTGAATCGGCCGCAGGCCTGATCCATTCAGGCTGCGTACAGGTTCCGTCACCAGGGCATCGCGGCTCAGTCGATCTGGATACCGTGGCGGTGTTGGCGTGCTCGACACGGAAGTCGGTGACCTTGCCGCCGTCCTCACCGTCGCCTTCGTCGCCGTCACGCACGGCCGAGAGGATCAGCACCGGGTCCAGCAGCGCGTCCAGCACGGCCCGGAACCACGGCTCGCCGGAGGGCGCCACGGGATGCCGCCGCCCGTCGCCGGATGCCGCAAGGCGCGCCAGCACTGCCGCGCAGGCCTGGCCGAGCGCCAGCAGATAGTGCACGGTGACCTCGTCCCGCGCGGTGTCCTCGGCCCAGCCGACACTCAGGGCGCCGACGGTCCGGCCGGCCGTCCGCAGCGGCAGCGCACAGACCGCCCGGCCGGCCATGGGCGGCTCCCCGGTCAGCGGGTAGCGCCGGCGGAAGTCGTCGGGCGAGGCCACCCACACGACCCCGCTGCCCCGTACGACGTCCACGAGCGGCACCGGCGTCTGCGGCGGGATCCGCTGCCACTGGCTGACCTGGGCGGCCGGGACGCCGTACGTGCCGGTGAGCACAAGCGCACCGTCCGGTTCGAGCCCGGCGAGGGCGACCGAGGCCGCGCCGAGCCCGGCAAGGCCCTCCTGGTGAAGCACGCAGGCGAGTTCGTCGGGCGTACGTGCGGTGGCGAGCGCCGACGCGACCAGGTGGCAGCGGGCGGCGCCGGGAGCGTTCAGCACGACGCGGGGCCCGGCCGGCTCGGCGGCAGGCGGTGCGGAGTCGGGTGCAGAGCCGGCCGCACAGCCGGCCGGCAGATCGGCCGGGCTGATCTCGGGGGGCGCCGCGAGCCCCAGCAGCTCGGCGGCGGTCTCGACCAGGGGCCTTCCGGTGGTCCGCGACAGCTCCGTCAGATGGTCTAGGGCATCGTCGGGGCTGCAGGACGTCCGCTCCACCAGGAGACCCCTGGCCTGCTCGATGACCGCTTGGCCGCGCATGGCATACCGCAACTCCTCGACCTCGGCGCGCAGCCGCTCGATCGTGGAGGTGAGCACCGCTGCTTCGTGCTGCCGCGATCCGTTTCCCGCATGTTGTGCGGCCACCTGGATCCGCCCGTCATGGAATGCACCAAGCCTACGCCCGTAATGTCCGTAGGCCCTGTCCGGGCGATCACGGGCGCCCGCCGCGCCAGCGGCTGATGTCACAGCGGCGTCGTCTGGTGCGGTCCATCGCAAGGCGCTGGGAGGTGCCCCCACCTAGCCGCCAGGCTGGGGGAGCGGCGAAGGGGCCGTTTGTGGTCGCCCGGCCAGGGCCTAGCCGACGTGGACGCGGGGGCGCCGGGCACGGTCGGGCTCGGCCTCGCGCAGGACTTCGCGGGTGACGGGGGCGACCTCGCCCTGGCCGAACAGGAAGAAGCGCAGGAAGTTGGCGAAGGGGTTGCCCTCGGTCCACTCGAAGTACATGTGCGGGCGTTGGCCGGTCATGTCGCGCACGTAAAGAAGCAGTGCGGCAAGCGCGTTGGGGATGGAGGAACTCTCCAGCGTCAGCACGCGATAGCGGCCGCACATCACCTCGCCGCGTACGCTCAGGCCGGACTCGAACTCCGACGGGTCGAGCACGGTGACCTCGACGAAGATGAAGTCCTCCTCGGCCGGGAGGTCGTTGTCGGCCCGGATCTGCTGGACCTTGTCCCGGTACTCGGCGACGTCGCGGCTGTCGGGCTCGTTGGCGATGAACCGGATCTTGCGGTGCGCGATGTCCCGTACGAAACGCTCGGCCATGTCGTCCAAGGTCACGCTGGTGACGCGCAGTTCGAAGGCGCGGGCGAGCCGGGACATCAAGGAGACCAGGACGATGCCCGCGATGAAGCAGGCGCCGATCTTCACACCGTCGGGCCGCTCGATGACGTTGACGACGGTCGTGTAGAGGAAGACCGCCGAGATGACGGCGAAGGCGACCGTCCCGTGGCGCTGCCCGGCCTTGTGGCAGGCGATGGTGACGGCGATGGCCGCCGAGCTCATGAGCACCAGCACGCCGGTGGCGTAGGCGCCGCCCTGGGCGTCGACGCTGGCGTTGAAGATCCAGGTCACCAGGAAGGCGATCAGGGTGAAGACCAGCACCATCGGTCGCACCGCCCGGGCCCAGTGGGGGGCCATGCCGTAGCGCGGCAGGTAACGGGGCATCAGGTTGAGCAGCCCGGCCATGGCCGAGGCGCCGGCGAACCACAGGATGGCGACGGTGGAGAAGTCGTACACGCTGCCGAAGGCGGAGCCGAGGTACTCGTGCGCCAGATAGGCGAGGGCGCGGCCGTTGGCCGGGCCGCCGGACTGGAAGTCCTTCTCCGGGATGAGGAGCGTCGTGATGAAGCTGGTGGCGATCAGGAAGACGCTCATGATCACCGCGGCCGTGGTCAGGAGCTTCTTCGTCCCCCGGATCCGCCCGGCCGGCTTCTCCTCCGTGTCGCTGGGGTCGCCCTCGACGTGCGGCATGACCGCCACGCCGGTCTCGAAGCCGGACATGCCCAGCGCCAGCTTCGGGAAGATCACCAGCGACACGCCGATCATCACGAAGATGTTCCCGTGCTGCGTGGTCAGAGCGCTGGACCAGTCGGTGACCACGTGCGCGGCCGTCATGACGTGCCACAGACCCACCGCGACCACGACGACGTTGAGCGACAGGTAGAGCCCCACCAGGGCGACGGCGACGCCGATCGCCTCCAGGAAGCCCTTGAGGAACACCGCGCCGAGCAGGGCGACCAGCACCAGAGTGATGATCATCTCCTTGCCCTGCAGCAAGCTGGTGAAGTGCGGATTCTCCACCAGGTGGGTCGCGGCGTCGGCCGCCGACAGGGTGATCGTGATCAGGAAGTCGGTCGCCGCGAAGCCCAGCAGCGCCAGGACGAACAACTTGCCCTGCCAGAACGACAGAAGCCGCTCCAGCATCGCGATCGACCCCGCGCCGTGCGGGCTCTCCTCCGCCACCCGCCGGTACACCGGCAGCGCCCCGGCCAGCGTCACGATCACCAGTACGATCGTCGCCACCGGCGACAGCAGCCCGGCCGCCAGCGCGGCGATGCCCGGCTGATAGCCGAGTGTCGAGAAGTAGTCCACACCGGTCAGGCACATCACCCGCCACCACCGCTGACCCTTGTGCGCGGAGGTCGGCTGGGCGTGCGGGCCCTGCTGGTGCTTGGCCATGTCGGACAGGCCCTCCAGCAACCAGGCACGCAGGCGCTGCCGCGGGGTGGCCTCGGGTTCGGACGCGGCAGGGGCGGACGTGGCCACCGGGTACTCCTGTCGTACGTGAAGCAAAACCGGCCATCGGCGGATGGCCAGGTCAGAGTACGCAACCCGGCCACGGCGGCCGGTGGCCGCCACGACGAGACGACGGCCGCCCCTGCTCAGCGGCAGCCGTGGGGAATGCCCCGGAGCCAGCCGAAAGCGCAGGTCAACGACGCGTCCGCGCTCGCGTCCCGCACACGGTTCAAACCATTTCCCTCTTAGCGGGCCGGGTACGGGTGGAGGGGAAATCCTGACGCGTTCTTAACGCGCGATCCGGACGCGGGTCCGCACAGCGCGCGTACGGCGGCCGCGTCCAAGGCGTCCTCGGGGATCTCCTCCCACCGGCGGGCCAGTTCCTGCGACAGCTCGCTGCTCGCCGCCAACCGCAGCCGCCGGCTTCCGTCGGGTCCGCGCAGATGCACCATCCCGCCCAGGCCGCCGAGAGCGGCCACCGCCTGCCGCAACGCCAACCGCAGCCGGTCGGCCTTCGGGGGCTCCGCCGGTTTCGGCGGGCCGGAAGCAGACTTCGGGTCCACGTCGCCGCCTTCGATCTGCGGCTGATCGGATGTTGATCCCCAAAAGCCAGCAAAAACTACTATATCCCCGCATTGGCAAGGCTCTCCGCCCCTTGGTCAACCCGGCGCTTGACTCGCCGGTCCGGGGGCAGGCGAGTGCCTGCGGCCCGGGCGCCGGTGAGGGATCGCCCGCACTGCCGGGCCACGGGTCTCAGCCCGCCTCCGCCCCGTTCTGGCAGTGCGGGCACCAGACCGTGGTGCGCCCGGCGATCCGGTCCCGGCGGAGGTGGCCGCCGCAGCGGGGGCATCGCGGGTCGGGGTCGTCGCGGTGGCCGGTGAGCCAGGAGGGGCGATCGGGGACGCGGCCGTCGCGTACGGAGGAGCGCAGGACGCGGCGCAGGGTGGAGTGGAGCCGCCGGTAGTCGTCCTCGCCGAGCCGGTTGGCGGGGCGGGCGGGGGCGGTGCGGGCCCGCCAGAGAATCTCGTCGGTGAGGAGGTTGCCGAGGCCGGCCACGACGGACTGGTCCATCAGTACGGCCTTGATACGTCCGCGCCGCCCGGCCAGCAGCTGGGTGAACGTGTCGCGATCCACAGCCAGCGCGTCTGGGCCCTGCCGGTCGAGGATCCGGTCGATGTCGGCCTCGGTCGCGGCGAGCCGCAGGCCCTGCAGCTTTCGCAGGTCCCGGTACCGCAGGCCGCGATCGCCGGAGAGAGCGAGCAGGACCCGGTCGTACGGGTGCGGCGGGTCGTCCGGCGGGCAGCACAGCAGCTCGCCGGTCATCCCGAAGTGCAGCAGCAGGGCCGGTCCGCCGTCGGTGCGGGCGATCAGCCACTTGCCGTGCCGCTTGGGCTCGGCGAGGGTGCGGCCCCGCAGTTCCTCCCGCAGCCGCCGTACGCTCACGCCCCGCAGTACTCCCGGATCGGCCACGTCGACCCGCTCGATGCGGCGGCCCTGACCGCACGAGGCCAGGACCCGACGGAAGCCTTCGACGTCCGGAAGCTCGGGCATGGCGCCATCTCCCTCGTGCTTGCGCACCACGCCTACCCAGAAGGGGGGGCATCAGTGCCCGGGGTACTGCCGCATACTGGAGTCAATGACGAAGCCAGCAGTTACCAGACGCGTCCTGCCTTCCAGCCCCTTCAAAGCCCCGGTGGCACCGCCGCTGAAGTCGTTCGACATAGGGAATCGGGTCTCCCACGATGAGCACGGCCTCGGCCGGGTCATCGGTATCGAGGACGAGATCGCCGTCCTCGTGGACTTCGGTTCCTTCCGGGCACGGATCACCAGTCCCTTCACCAAGATGGCCAAGCTTTGACCCGGCCGGTCGCGCCTGACCAGGGCGCCTCGATGTTCTCCGCACCCGAACCGGCCGTTCCCCGCGCCACGAAGGCCTCGCCGCGCCCCGCGACGAACCCCTTCCAGGTGTCAGGGTCCGCCGGCGGTGGTGAGGGCGGTACGGAGGGGCGCCTTGCGGGGTCCGACGTCGTCGTCGACCTTGTCGGCGCCGGGCAGGACGGTCCGGCTGAAGGGGGAGACAGCGGGGCCGAGTGAGAACTCGCTGACGGCTTCTTCACGCATGGCATCGCCCGCGCCGCGACGGCAGCGGGCTTGTCAGCGATCAGGCAGATCCGGCACCACGTTCTTCGGCCGCACGGCCACCGGCGCCCCGTCCGGAATGCTGCTCGCCGGCCTGCGCAGGGCCAGCGCCGCGACGGCGGCCAGGCACGCGGCGGCCACGGCGGCCACCCAGCCGTGCGAAGGCGGCGAGGGCGGCGTCAGCGGTGCGGGGTTCGCCGAGCAGGGTGACCATGAGGGCGACGCCGAGTACGGCTCCGGTCAGGCGAGCCATCGTCGTGACGGCCGACCCGGTGGCGAAACGATGCGGCGGAAGTGCGGAGGCCGCGGCGCCGACCAGCGTGGGCAGCGCGAAGCCCACGCCGACGCCGGTGATCAGCATGCCGGGGAGGAACTCGGCCGCGTAGCGCGGGCTCGTACCCAGCGCACCGGCCCACCACCCCAGGCCCCCGGCGAACAGCAGGCACCCCAGAGCCGCGGTACGCCCCGTGCCCAGCCGTCGTACGACACCCCCCCCGAGGCCACCGCCAGCGCGGGCACCACCAGCGGCCCGGGGGCGATGGCGAGTCCCGTACGGATCGCCGAGTAACCCCAGACCTCCTGGCACCACAGCACCGAGGTGAGCAGCATCGCCGCGAAGGCGACGGTGAAGAGCAGGGCCGCGAGCGTGCCGACGGCGAAGGCGGGGACGCGCAGCAGGGGCAGTTCGACGATCGGCGCCGCGTGCCGGGCCGACCGCAGCCAGAAGGCGGTGCCCATCAGGACCGCCCCTGCCAGGGAACCGATCACGCCGAGCGAGGCCCACCCCCAGGCGTCGGACTTTCACCGACCTCATGGCAGGCGGTAGGTACATCGCGCCGATCACCGTCTCGGTCAGGCGCGATTCGTACTCGACACGTCCGCAGCGCCGGGACCTGACCCTGATCGCCGAACTTCTGGCGCAGGGCTACGAACCCCTCCAGTCGACCGGGGTGAGGACCGGGATACGACTGCGCGGCTGGTAGGCGCGGCGGTCAGTCCTCCGGGAGGCGTACCTCCACCTGGCCCTCGGCCGTGACCCGGCTGTCGAACACGGGCTGCGGAGCGGTGGCCGGGCCTCGAAGGTTCTCCCCGTCGGAGAGGCGGAAGAGGCTGCCGTGCCAGGGGCATTCGACGCAGCCGTCGTCGGTGAGCTTGCCCTCGGAGAGGGGGCCGGAGAGGTGGCTGCAGCGGTCGGCGAGGACGTGGACGAGGTCGCCGGGTTCGCGAACGACCAGCACCGGGACCTCGTCGACCATGCGGCGGCTGGGCTCCCCGATCGGGAACTCGGCCACGTCGCCGAGGCGGTGCCAGCCGGGCTCGACCAGCAGCGGCACCGCCTCGGCATGGTTGACGCCCGCGGCCTGCCGGTACGCGAGGTGGCCGCCGAGGATCCCGCCGACCGTGGCGACGGTGAGGCCGGCGAAGCCGAGGGCACGGCCCAGGGCCGGGCGGTCCTTCATACGGGCGGCCAGCGAACCGGCGTACGCGGCGACAGCGGTGACGTTCGCCGCGGCGTGCACCACGCCCACCCGCGCCTGCCGGGGGCGCAGCTCCGCCCAGTCCACCCAGCCGGCCAGCGCGGCGGGCCCGGCACCGGCCAGGCCCAGGGCCACCATCCGGCGGGCGGCGCGGCCCTCACCGGGGAGCAGGTCGAGGACGGCGGCCGAGGTCCAGGCCCCGATCGGGACCTGGACGAGCGCCGGGTGCAGCGGATGCCCCAGCCACAGCCCGCGCAGTACGTCGCGGCCCGCACCCAGTGGCAGCGCCCGTACGGCCCGCCGCAGGGAATCGGCCAGGCCGTCCAGCCGGTCCTGGCCCTCGAGAGCGTCCATCGCATGCGTTGCCTGCGTAAGCCTCATGCTTGGGCGGCTTTCCGTCCCGGCCCCCGGCAAACGGGGTTTCCCCGACGGAAGCCCGGTTAGCCGTGCAGAGGGGACTGCTGTAGGGAGCCCGCGGAGCCCCGGGAAAAAGGAGAATCCAATGACCGACTTTGGCTATTTCCTGTCGTGCGAGGAATTCGGTCCGGCCGAACTCGTCGAACAGGCCCGGATGGCCGAGCAGGCGGGTTTCACCTCCCTGTCGATCTCCGACCACTACCACCCGTGGAACGACGAGCAGGGCCAGAGCCCCTTCGTCTGGTCCGTGATCGGCGCCCTGTCGCAGGCCGTCTCACTGCCTGTCGAGACGGCGGTCACCTGCCCCACCGTACGTATCCACCCGGCCGTGGTCGCCCAGGCCGCCGCGACCAGCGCGGTGCTGCTCGACGGCCGCTTCCGGCTCGGCCTCGGCAGCGGTGAGGCCCTCAACGAGCACATCGTGGGCGGCCCCTGGCCTGCGGCGCACGTACGCCAGGAGATGCTGGAGGAGGCGGTCGCGGTGATCCGAGAACTCCTCACCGGCAAGGAGGTCAACCACTACGGCCACCACTACACGGTGGAGAACGCTCGCCTCTACACCGTGCCCGACGAGCCCGTGCCCATCGACATCTCCGGCTTCGGCCCGCAGGCCACCGCCCTCGCCGGCCGCATCGGCGACGGCTACATCACGATGACGCCCGACACCGACATGGTGACCCAGTTCCGCAAGAGCGGCGGCGCCGGCAAGCCGGTCCTCGGCGGCACCAAGGTCTGCTGGGGCCCCGACCGCGAGGCCGCGGCCGCCACCGCGCACCGGCTGTGGCCCAACGAGCAACTCCCCGGTGAGCTGGCGCACATCCTGCCCAGCCCCCGCCACTTCGAGCAGGCCTCCCAGCTGGTCACCCAGGACATGACCGCCGAGTCCGTCACCTGCGGCGACGACCTCGACGAGCACGTCCGTACGCTGCAGAGCTACGTCGACGCCGGCTTCGACACCGTGTACGTCGCTCAGATCGGCCCCGAGCAGCGCGGCTTCTTCGACTTCTACCGTGCGAAGGTGCTCCCCGAGCTGACCCGGTCCTGACCCTTCGACGGAAGCTACGGCTCACACCCGCAGCGGGCTGGTGTCGATCGAGCTCAGCAGGTCCACCGGATTCTGGTAGACCGCGGCGGCGCCGGCCTGCTCCAGGTCGGCGCGCGGGATGCCGTCGGACAGCAGCGCGACGCAGGACACGCCGGCCTTGGCGGCGGCCCGGACGTCCCAGACGGTGTCGCCGATGGAGACCGTGTCGCGGGCGGGAACGCCGCTCGGTCGAGGGCCTGCTCGACGATATCGGGTGCGGGTTTGCTGGCGTCGACGTCGTCGGCGCTGGTGGCATCAGCGATCGCGTCCTCGGCGTCGAGGGCGGAGCGCATGGCGGCCAGTTCCTTGCCGTCGGCGGAGGCGGCCAGGACGATGCGGCGGTCCGGCATGGTTTCACCTCTTCCGTCCCTCGGTCATCGGACGGCTACCCGGTCGCGCCGGATCATCACCGGTTTGAAGCCACCGAGGACGGCTACCCGAGAGATCGGTTCCCGCCCGGCGTTCGGCGGGGGCGAGGCACCGGCACGTTGGGACACCAGCTGCCGGTGCCGTGCCCCCGAGCGCCGGCCGGGAGCCCGGATACGCGGAAGGGCGGCGGATGATCCGCCGCCCTTCCGCGGTCGGCTCCGTCTACCACCGGTACCAACGTGACCTGCCCCCACCGGGGGCCGCGCCGCGCGTGACAAAGCCGATCAGCCAGATAACCAGCACAGCCAGCGCGATCCACCAGAGAATCTTCACCGCGAACCCTGCCCCGAAAAGAATCAGGACAAGGAGCAACACCAAGAGAAGCGGGACCATATCAGTACCTCCTGACCAGCCGGGTGCCCCCAATTCCCGGCATTAACCCGGGAAACCGGCCCGCTTGTCCAACCGACTCAGCCCCTGGACGGGGCGCGGATGTCGGAGGCTCCGGCGGCTACTCGCTGCCGGACGACCTGCTGTCGGGCCGGGACTGCGGATCGCCCAATGATCCCGGCGGCCAGGAAGATGTAGAAGGCCGTGACCATGGAAGGCTGCCGATCACTTTGTGGTCGGTCGTCGTGGTCCAGCGCACCAGCGCGCGCTACGGCCTGCGGCCGGCCGCGGGCGGCGAGGCCAGCGGGGGCGGCAAAGCGCGGATGGCGGCCGAAGGGGCCGCCATCCGCGTATTTCCGTGCTGGGAGCGGGTCAGACCGGGGAGATCCGGCCGCGCCAGGCGCCGCTCTCGCTGTCGCGCTCCTCGATGTACTCCTTGAAGCGCCGCAGATCGCCCTTGGCCCGGCGGTCGATGATGCCGACCATGTCGGCGGCCTTCTCCGCCACGCCCGAGGGCTCGACGTCCATCATCAGATGTCTCCTTTCGGGAGATCGGTGTGATGAGCGGGCGCTCGGCGAGGGATTAAAACTCCCGTGTTTCGGGGCAGGCGAGCAATATGACCACGACCGCCACCACCGACATCCCGCTGCCGGAGCCCCGCGGGCCGCTGTCCGCCGCTGTACGGGAGGTACTCGGCCACCGCCGGCCCGGCGAACCGCTGCCCGATGTCCGCGTCGATGACGCCGATCCGTACGGCGAGGATCTGCAACTCGCCCTCTACACCTGCTACGAGCTGCACTACCGCGGCTTCGGCGCGGTCGCCCCCGGCTGGGAGTGGGACGGGGGCCTGCTGACGTTGCGCGGGGCCATGGAGGGCGTGTTCGAGCGGGCGCTGCGGGCGGCCGTGGCAGGCGGCACCGGCCGGAACGACCTCGACGCCGAACTGGACGCGCTGCTCACCGAGCCACGCGAGGCGGGTGGGGTCGCCGCCTATCTGCGGCGCGAGGGCAGCCTCGAGCAGCTGCGCGAGTACTTCGTGCACCGCTCCCTCTACCAGCTCAAGGAGGCCGACCCGCAGGCCTGGGTGATCCCGCGTCTGGAAGGCCAGGCCAAGGCCTCACTGGTCGCGGTCGAGTACGACGAGTTCGGCGCCGGGCGCGGCGAGCGCGTCCACGCCCGGCTGTTCGCCGACCTGATGGCCGACGCCGGCCTCAACCCCTCGTACGGGCACTACCTGGACGCCGTCCCCGCCGCCACGCTCGCCACGGTCAACCTGATGTCCCACCTCGGGCTCCACCGCGCCCTGCGCGGCGCGCTGGTGGGGCACTTCGCCGCCGGCGAGATCAGCACCGCCCCGGCCGCCCGCCGCATGGTCGACGCCATCGACCGGCTGGGCGCCGGCCCGGCCTGCCGCCACTTCTACAGCGAGCACATCGAGGCCGACGCCGTCCACGAGCAAGTGATGCGCCGCGACGTCATCGGCGGCCTGCTCGCCGCCGAGCCCCGCCTTACCGGTGACGTCATCTTCGGCATCCAGGCCACCGGCCTCCTCGACGACCACCTCGAGCGCCATCTCCTCGACGCCTGGCAGTCGGGCCGCACCTCCCTGCCGGGCTAGGACCGGGTCGGCGGGTCTCCGCGGCGTCCCGTCGCCTGGCACTGGGGGCCCCGGCCGCAGGCGCGCGCGAGTGCCCCACCGCGTCACCTCCCGCCGCCCGGCGGGCGGGCCGCGCCGCGTCTGGTCTGATCGCAAGGTGGTGGGGGCGCCCCCGACTGTCTGCGAGTTCCCCCCTGCAGGCATGCGCGCTCGCCGCGATCGGGGAAGTGCCCGAGTGGCCCACTACGAGGGCGATTCTCCGCCTTGCGAGCACATGCACCAGACGCTGCGTTGCCGGCGCCCTGGGTCACCCTCCCGGACACGCTCGACCAGAAGCCACCTGCCGTGCACGGTCAAGCGGGCATTACGGTGGGACGCGAGGACCTCCCTGCGGTGCAGCCTAGACAGCTCCACCACAGCGGAGGTCTTCGCCTTCCATCAAGACCCCAGTGTCAGCAACGCCCGTGATCAATACACCTGGCGGCGCGGCGTGTGGGTGCGGCGGTGACTGGTGTCGCACCAGGGGTAGGCGCCGCTGCGGCGGCAGGTGCAGAGGGCGACGACGAAGCGGTCGGAGGTGACCGTGCGGCCGTCGTCGAGGGCGACCTCGACGGGGCCCTCGATCAGGATGGGCCCTTGGGGGACCACGACGACTCGACGCGGACGGTCAGCCGGACGGTCAGGGGTTGCGGGGTTTGTCGGCACGGATGACCACCAGTTCCTCGGTGTCCTGGTCGGGGGCGAGCAGGCCCTGCTCACGGAGGCGGCCGGCCCGGGAGCGCATCACCGGTCCGAAGGGGACGGTCGCCCGGTCGATGACGGCGGCTTTGAGCCCGGCGCCGCGCAGCAGCGAGAGGGTCCACGCGGTGCCGCTCAGGGCGGACTGCACCAGAAGCAGCGTGCCGCCGGGCGCCAGGCGGGGCGGGGCCGCCGCGCACAGGCGGTCGAGCAGCGCCCGGCCGTCGGGGCCGGCGTCCCAGGCCAGCTCGGGG
>NZ_RJVR01000250.1 GCF_003999195.1 Streptomyces soli | reverse complement strand
GTACCGGCCGGCGAGCGCTGGGCGGGCGTCCCGGCGGCACGCCAGGGCAAGGCCAACCGCAACCGCCCCGAGGGCCGTCCGCCGCGCCGGCGCCGCTGGACCGCCGTCTACACCCTCACCTCGCTCGCCCTCGGTCTGCTCCCGGCCCTGGCCGCGCTGCCCGGGGTGCTGGTGATCGGCGCTTTCGTACGCGGCCGGACCGGCCTCGGTGACGCGCTGGCCGCCGCCCTGGCCGCCGTGCCGCTCGCGACGGCCGCCGCCATGGTCACGTACGCGGCTCTCGTCCTGGCCGGCGTACGGCTGCTGGCCATCGGCCTGCGCAAGGGCCACCACCCCGTCCACGGCCGCGTGGCCTGGCAGGCGTGGGCGACCGAGCGGCTGATGGACATGGCCCGTGTCCACCTCTTCCCGCTGTACGCCAGCCTGTTCACGCCGGTGTGGCTGCGGGCGCTCGGCATGAAGGTGGGCCGCCGGGTCGAGGCCTCCACCGTGCTGGCGCTGCCCACGATGACGACGGTCGGCGACGGTGCCTTCCTGGCCGACGACACCATGATCGCGTCGTACGAACTCGGCGGCGGCTGGCTGCGGATCGCCGAGGCACGCATCGGCAAGCGGGCCTTCCTCGGCAACTCCGGGATGACGGCCGCCGGGCGGTCCGTGCCCAAGCGCGGCCTGGTCGGCGTGCTGTCGGCGACGCCCAAGCGGGCCAAGGCCGGCAGCTCGTGGCTCGGCATGCCGCCGATGAAGCTGCCCCGGGCGGCCGAAGCGGCCGACGCCAGCCGCACCTTCGACCCGCCCAGGCGGCTGATGTGGGCCCGCGCGGTCGTCGAGCTGTGCCGGATCGTGCCGGTGACGTGCGGCGTGGCGCTGGCCGTGCTCGCGCTGGGCGTCTTCGAGCTGCTGGCCGTCCGTATGGGGCTCGCCCTGGCGGTGCTGTGCGGCGGGGCGATTCTGCTGGCCGGGGGAGTGGTGGCCTGCGTGACCGCGATCGCGGCGAAGTGGCTGCTGGCCGGGCGTTTCCGGGCAGTCGAGCACCCGCTGTGGTCGTCCTTCGTGTGGCGCAACGAACTCGCCGACACCTTCGTGGAGGTGCTCGCAGCGCCGTGGCTGGTCGGCGCGACCGCCGGCACGCCGCTGATGAACCTGTGGCTGCGCGGGCTCGGCGCCCGCGTCGGACGCGGCGCCTGGTGCGAGACGTACTGGCTGCCGGAGGCCGACCTGGTCACCATCGGCGGCGGGGCGAGCGTGAACCGCGGCTGCGTCGTGCAGACCCACCTTTTCCACGACCGGATCATGCGCATGGACAATGTTGTCGTCGGTGAGGGCGCGACGCTGGGCCCGCACGGCATCGCGCTGCCCGGCGCGGTCATCGGGGAGCGGGCCGCGGTCGGCCCTGCCTCGCTGGTGATGCGCGGGGAGATCGTGCCCGCCGGCACCCGTTGGCTGGGCAATCCGATCGCGGCATGGAACACGGAACAAGCGGAGGATGCACAAGGGTGACGGATTCGTACCTGCCGCAGCACGGCGACAGCGGTTACCGGACCACGGATTACGACCTGGAACTGGACTACCGACCGCACTCCGGCCGGCTCTCCGCCCGGGCCAGGATCACCGCCGTCGCGGAACGGCCGCTGCCCGAAGTCGCCCTCGACCTCGGCCCGTTCCGTATCGACCGGGTCCTGGTCGACGGCGTCCGCCCGGTCCGCTACACCCATCGCTCCGACAAGCTCCGCGTCCGCCCGGGCCGCCCGCTGCGGGCCGGGGTGCCGTTCACCGTCGAGGTGCGCTACACCGGCGTCCCCAGGCCCGTCCGCACCCGCGACTGGGGCGACCTCGGCTGGGAGCAGCTGGAGGAGGGCGCGTTGGTGGCGTCCCAGCCGATGGGCGCCCGTTCGTGGTTCCCGTGCAACGACCGCCCGGACGACAAGGCCGCCTACCGGATCGCGGTGACCACTCCGTCGCCCTACACCGTCGTCGCCAACGGCTCGCTCGTCTCGCGTACGATCAGCTCCTCCACCACCACCTGGGTCTACGAGCAGGCCGCCCCCATGGCCAGCTACCTCGCGACCGTCCAGATCGGCCCGTACGAGCTGGTCGAGGTGGAGGGCGCCGGAGCGGTGCCTCAGCCCGCCGCGGTGCCGCGCCGGCTGTTGAGCCGCTTCGGGCACGACTTCGCGCGTCAGCCGGAGATGATGACCGTTTTCACCGACCTCTTCGGCCCCTACCCCTTCGACGACTACGCGGTCGTGGTCGTCGACGAAGAACTGGACGTGCCCGTCGAGGCCCAGGGGCTGTCCATCTTCGGCGCCAACCACGTCGACGGCCGGCGCGGCAGCGAGCGACTGGTCGCCCACGAACTGGCCCACCAGTGGTTCGGCAACAGCCTCACCGTCGCCGACTGGCGCCACATATGGCTCAACGAGGGCTTCGCCAAGTACGCCGAATGGCTCTGGTCCGAGTTCTCCGGCGGCCCCTCGGCGACCGCTCTCGCCGTCAAGTCCCGCTCCCGCCTCGCCCTCATGCGCCAGGACATCCGCGTCGCCGACCCCGGCCTGCGCCGCCTCTTCGACGACCGCGTCTACGAGCGCGGCGCCCTCACCCTGCACGCCCTGCGTACGGTCATCGGGCACGCGGCCTTCGTGGCGCTGCTGCGGGAGTGGACGGCCACGTACCGGCACCGGACGGTCACGACCGAGGAGTTCACGGCCCTCGCGCGGCGGCATAGCCAGCACCCGCTGGACGGATTGTTCCGGATGTGGCTGTACGACACGAAGCTGCCGGCGCTGCCGCAAGTGCGCTGAACTGATGCGCCGTTGAAGATCGTATGGACGGAACTTCCCGCGGGCTTCGTTCGGCGTATGCCGGGGACTGCTTCGCTGTCCGCATGGAGCACATCACTTTCCTCGTCGCGGTAGTGATTGTCACCGCTCTGGCCTTCGACTTCACCAACGGCTTCCACGACACAGCCAATGCGATGGCCACCTCGATCGCCACAGGCGCGCTGCGCCCCAAGGTCGCGGTCCTCATCGCGGGGGTCCTGAACATCGTCGGAGCCTTTCTGTCCACCGAGGTCGCCAAGACCATCTCCGGCGGCATCGTCGACGACACCCTGGTCACCCCCGGCATGATCTTCGCCGGGCTGGTCAGCGCCATCCTGTGGAATCTGCTGACCTGGCTGCTCGGTCTGCCGTCCAGCTCCTCCCACGCCCTGTTCGGCGGCCTGATCGGCGCCGTGTGGGTCGGGCGGGACAAAACGGTGTGCACTTTGACAAGGTTGTCGAGAAGATCCTCATCCCGGCGGTGGCGTCGCCGGTCGTCGCCGGCCTCGCGGCGCTGTTCGCGACCTATCCGGTGTACCGGATCAGCAGCCGGGCGCGCGGGGAGTCGGTGACGCGTGGCTTCCGGGTCGGGCAGATCGCTTCCGCGTCGCTGGTCTCGCTCGCGCACGGCACCAACGACGCGCAGAAGACCATGGGCGTCATCACCCTCACCCTGATCTCGGTGGGCACCCTCGGGCCCGACGCCGGGCCGCCGCTGTGGGTGATCGCGTCGGCAGGGCTGGCCATCGGCCTGGGCACGTACATCGGCGGTTGGCGGATCATCCGCACCATGGGCAAGGGGATCACTGACATCCAGTCCCCGCAGGGGTTCGCGGCCGAGACCGCCTCCACCGCCGTGATCCTCACCTCGGCCCACCTGGGCTTCGCGCTGTCCACGACGCAGGTCTGCTCCGGTGGCATCCTCGGCGCCGGACTGGGCAGGCGGCTGGCCGAGGTACGCTGGAGCACCGTCGGCCGAATGGCGGTGGCCTGGCTGGTCACGCTGCCGGCGGCGGCGGTCGGCGCGCTCGCGGCAGCCGTGGTCGTGCACGGCGGCACCTTCGGCACGGTCCTGATCGCGATGGCGGCCCTGACGGTGGCCGCGGGCATCTACCTCACCTCACCTCGCGCCGCAACCCGGTTCACGCGGACAATGTCAATGACCACCACGAAGTCGCCGTACGCCCGCAGCCGGCCGGCGTCGGTGTCTGAGAGAGGAACACACCATGACTCTGGACTGGAGTGCCCTCGGTCAGGTGACCGTGGTGAGCATCGGGGCGACCGTCGCGGTCGTCGTGGTCTTCACCCTCGGGGTACTGGTGCTCGCACGGCGGGAAGAGTTGACGGAGGGGGGCGGCGGTACGGGCGGCGGAGGTGCTGTCGCGCTGGCGGGCGCGGGACTGTGCTTCCTTGTCTGCGCGGCGGCCGTCCTGTACGGGCTCTACCTGATTATCCCCCAGTTCCACAACTGAGGAGGGGACCGTGATAGAGCTGTTGCAGCAAGGCATGCGGGTGGACCACACCGACATCGACGACCCGATCCTGGTCCACCCCGACGGCAGCCCGGTCGACACCTGGCGCGAGAACTACCCCTACCGGGAGCGGATGAGCCGGCCCGAGTACGACCGGCACAAGCGGCTGCAGCAGATAGAGCTGCTGAAGCTGCAGTACTGGGTCAAGGAGACCGGCCAGCGGATCGTCATTCTCTTCGAGGGCCGCGACGCCGCCGGCAAGGGCGGCACCATCAAGCGCTTCACCGAGCACCTCAATCCGCGCGGCGCCCGCGTCGTCGCCCTGGAGAAGCCCACCGAACGCGAGCGCGGGCAGTGGTACTTCCAGCGTTACGTCGAGCATCTGCCGACCGCCGGTGAGCTCGTGCTCTTCGACCGCTCCTGGTACAACCGGGCGGGCGTCGAGCGCGTCATGGGTTTTTGCGACGACGACGAGTACCGGCAGTTCATGGCCCAGGCGCCCACCTTCGAGCGGATGCTGGTGGACGACGGCATCCACCTCATCAAGTTCTGGTTCTCGGTCTCCCAGGGCGAGCAGCGCACCCGCTTCACCATCCGTCAGATCGACCCGGTCCGGCAGTGGAAGCTCAGCCCCATGGACCTGGCCTCGCTGGACAAGTGGGACGACTACACGGCCGCCAAGGTGGCGATGTTCCGCGCCACGGACACCGAACACGCCCCCTGGACCGTGGTGAAGAGCAACGACAAGAAGCGCGCCCGGGTGGAGGCCATGCGCAGCGTCCTGGCCCGATTCCCGTACCCCGACAAGGACCATGAGGTCGTCGGCGTACCCGACCCGAAGATCATCGGGGCGGCGGCCACGCTCCTGGAGGCCGGCGAGGACGCCTCTTAGAAGCTTCTCACGCAGAGCACAGACCGCGCATAGACATGTCAAAGGGTCGCCTCAGCCCGCTGACCCATGCTCAGGCCATGACTACTTTGACGCACCCGCCGCACAGTGCGGCCGAGACCGAGGCCCCCGACCGGCGGACCGGCAGCCCGCGCTGGGTGCGGCCCGCCGTGCTGGGCCTGCTGCTCGGCACACTGGCGCTTTACCTGTGGGACCTCAGCGCCTCGGGCTGGGCCAACAGCTTCTACTCCGCCGCCGTACAGGCGGGCAGCGAGAGCTGGAAGGCCTTCTTCTTCGGCTCCTCCGACGCCGCCAACTTCATCACCGTCGACAAGCCCCCCGCCTCCCTGTGGCCCATGGACCTGTCGGTCCGGATCTTCGGCCTCAGCTCCTGGTCGATCCTGGCCCCCGAAGCGCTGATGGGCACGGCGGCGGTCGGCGTCCTGTACGCGGCCGTACGGCGCCGCTTCGGCCCGGGGGCGGGGCTGATCGCGGGCGCGGCGCTGGCGCTGACCCCGGTGGCGGCGCTGATGTTCCGCTACAACAACCCCGAGGCGCTGCTGACGCTGCTGATGGTCTGCACCGTGTACTGCACGCAGCGCGCCACCGAGCAGGCCCGCACCAAGTGGCTGCTGCTGGCGGGGGTTTGCGTCGGCTTCGGCTTCCTCACCAAGACCTTCCAGGCCTTCCTGATCCTGCCCGCCCTGGCGCTGGTCTACGGAGTGTGCGCGCCGACCCGGCTGCGCCGCCGCCTGTGGCAGCTCGCGCTCGCCCTGGGGGCGATCGTGGTGTCCGGCGGCTGGTGGGTGGCGATCGTCGAGCTGTGGCCCGCGTCCTCACGTCCGTACATCGGCGGGTCACAGGACAACAGCTTCCTGTCGCTGACCTTCGGCTACAACGGCTTCGGCCGGCTCACCGGCAACGAGACCGGCAGCATGGGCTCGACCGGCAACTCCAGCCCGACCGGTGTCTTCCGGATGTTCACCAACGAGATGGGCGGCGAGATCTCCTGGCTGCTGCCCGCAGCGGTGATCCTGCTGGTCGCGGGGCTGTGGATGACGCGGCGCGGCGGCCGTGCCGACGAGCGGCGCTCGGCCCTGCTGCTGTGGGGCGGCTCGCTGCTCTGCACGCTCGCGGTCTTCGACTTTATGAGCGGCATCTTCCACGCGTACTACACGATCGCGCTGGCCCCCTACATCGCGGCGCTGGTGGGCATGGGCGCCGGACTGCTGTGGCAGGAGCGGCGGAGCATCGCGGTCTCCTCCGTGCTCGGCGGCGCCGTCGCGATGACGGCCGTCTGGTCGTACGTCCTGCTGGGCCGGGCCTCGGGGGACTCGTACACCTGGCTCCGCTGGGTGGTGCTGTCCGCCGGGCTGATCGCGGCGGCCGGCATCGTCGTGGCGGGGCGCCTGAGCCGGCGGCTGGCCCTGGCGGCCGCATCGCTGGCGGTCGTGGCCTCGCTGGCCGGGCCCCTCGCGTACACACTGACGACGGTGAGCACCGCGCACACCGGCCCCCTGCCGACCGCCGGCCCCAGGGCGGCGGGCATGGGCATGGGCGGCGGTGGCGGTGGCGGCGGCGGCAGGCCGGGCGGA
>NZ_RJVR01000373.1 GCF_003999195.1 Streptomyces soli | reverse complement strand
GAGGCTCGTCCCAAGGGACGGACCTTAAAGTCTCGGAGCCGACCGGCCCCGGCTCGGGTCTCGCCTCATGCCTTCGGGCCTATCCATGTGTGGGCGCGTGCGGGCAGGTCCGGGACCAGGTGGGCGTGGCGGGCGCAGCAGTACGACTACCGGTGCCCCAACGGCGCCACCTGCGGCCACCGCATCGTCGAGCCGTATGTGCGTCCGGCGGCGTCGGCGATCGACTGGACCGACATCGGCATCCGCATCGGCGACCGCCCCCACCACGGCAGGGGCCCGCTTGCAGCCTCGACCCTGCGCAAGATCCGGCTCGGGCTGGAGAAGCACCGCGTGCCCGCCGTGGTGACGGTCAACCACTCCGACCCCGGCGACGGCCGCGCCGTCCCCGCCCACTCCTCGCCGCTGGCCACCCGCACCGTGCGCATCGGTGACGGCATCGCCGTGCCGCCCATGCTCGTGCCTACCGGGGGCAGTTGGAACACCGACACGACCGCGGTGACGGTGCCGATGCGGACCCGCATGACCCGCGAAAGCGAAGGCCTGCTGCTGCCGGGGCCGTTCATCACCGAGCACCGGGGCGGCGGCAGCACCACCCGCGCCATCGGTGACCCGCTCGCCTCGATCACCGCCGGGGGCAACCACCACGGCCTGGTCATCCCCTACCGCAAGGGCCATCCGACCACCACCGCCCACCCGCTCCACACCATCGCCACCCGCGAATCGGCGGGCCTGGTCCTCCACTCCGACGCCCCGCCGCAGGACATCGCCCTGGAGGACTGCTACTTCCGGATGCTCTCCCCGCGTGAGCACCTGCGCGGGCAGCGATTCTCCGACGACTACACCGTGCTGGGCAACGGCGGCGAGCAGACCATGCAGGCAGGCAACGCCGTGCCCTCCAACGTTGCCCAGTGGATCGCCTCCGCCCTGCTGGAGGTCCTGTGACCAACAGGGCCCCCGCGACTCTGGCGGGTCTGGATCCGGTCACCTGGCAGGACTTCCTGCGGGTGGCCGGGCAACCGGGCCTCGACCGCTGGACCGAACAGGTCCGCCGCACCGGCGGCTGCTCCGACCCCATCCACCTGACCGGCTACACCAAGACCATGGACCGCGCTACTGGCCATGTCTTGCACGCCTACTCGACCGACGCCGAGCCCGGCGGCCGGCTCCGCGTCGCCTGCGGCAACCGCCGCGCCTCCCGCTGCCCCGCCTGCGCCTGGACCTACGCCGGAGACACCTACCACCTCATCCGCGCCGGACTCACCGGCGACCCGGACAAGGGCATGCCGCACACGGTGCGCGAACACCCCCGGGTCTTCGCCACCCTCACCGCCCCCAGCTTCGGCCCGGTCCACAACCGCCCCGCCTCCGGCCGCTGCCGCTGCGGCGCCCAGCACCCCGAGGACGCCCCCGCCCTCGGCACCGCCCTGGACCCGGGGACCTACGACTACGCCGGGGCGGTGCTGTGGAACAACCACGCCTCCGACCTGTGGCGCTACTTCACCATCTACCTCCGCCGCGATATCGCCGCCCGCGCCGGACTCACCCAAGCCGAAGCCCGCCGACAGGCCCGGATCTCTTTCGGCAAGGTCGCCGAATACCAAAAGCGCGGGGCCGTGCACTTCCATGCCGTGATCCGCTTCGACGGACCGGACGGCCCCGACTCCCCGCCGCCGGCCTGGGCGACACTGGACCGTGCCCGTGCCCGCCGCCGGACCCTTCCCCGCCCGCGTCCTGCGCTGGGGCACCCAGCTCGACGTCCAGCCCATCGGGGCCTTCGACCGCGGCGAGGTCACCGAGCAGGCGGTAGCGGCGTACGTGGCCAAGTACGCCACCAAAGCAGCCGAGACCACCGGCACCGTAGACCGCCGGTTCGGCGAGCTCGCCGAACTCGACAAGCTCCCGGCGCTGCCCGATCACGCCCGGTGGCTGATCCAAGCGTGCTGGGACCTCGACGTGCACTACTCGGACCGGAAGCTGTGGGCCTGGGCTCACATGCTCGGCTTCCGGGGCCACTTCTCCACCAAGAGCCGCCGCTACTCGACCACCCTGGGGGCGCTGCGGCAGGTCCGGGCGGACTACCGCGCCCGCCAAGAACGCTCCGCGCTCGGCCTGCCCGACCTGGACGACGCACCCGAGGTCACCACACTCGTGCTCGCCCACTGGGCCTACGCCGGCCACGGCCATGGGCCACCGGGTGACCGGGCCCACCAAGTCGGAGGCTGGCAAGCGGCTGCTCGTCCTGCCGGCCTTCCTGCACACCGATCTGCGGCGGCATCTCGACTGGTTCGCGGAGAAGAAGCCGGATGGGCTGCTCTTCGTCGGCGAGCGGGGCGCGCCGTTCCGGCGGACCACCTTCGGGCGGAAGTGGCACAAGGCCCGGGTCAGGGTCGGCATGCCGGACGGCTTCCGGTTCTACGATCTCCGCCACACCGGGCACACTCTCTCGACGCAGAGCGGCGCGACCTTGAAGGACACGATGGTGCGCGCGGGGCAGTCCTCGGAGCGGGCGGCGCTCTCTATCAGCACTCGACGGTGGAGCGACAGAGAGAAGTCGCCGGCGGCATTGACGCACTGGTACGCGCCGACCGGAAGAAGATCGCGAACAAAGAGGGCGACGGGCCTTCTGGTGCGGATCTGGTGCAAGACGCTTAGAGAGGTCTAGACAACAAACAAGGCCCGGGTCTGTGACCTGGGCCTTTGTCGTGGAGCGGGTGACGGGAATCGAACCCGCGCTCTGAGCTTGGGAATCACGGGTCTTTCGGGTCCGGATAGGGTCCTGACCTGCGTAAACGACTACATGTGCATGGCTGCGTGATTTCTCGGGCTGACCGGTGTTGACCGTGATGCCCCGCCCTGTCTGGCACGGATCTGGCACGGCGCCACGGTTCGAGCCACGGACAGCCAGACCGAGATCCGGCCGATGACAGGACGGAGCGGTCGTGGCCGACTGTCCGGCCCGCCCTGCGTCACATGCGCAACGCGACGTCCCTCCGTCCTCAGAAGAACGTCTTGTCCCAATCCCCGCTGACGAGCGCGCGGACCGCGTTCTCGAAACCGTTGGCGACTCGCTGGATCCCGGCGTCTCCGGCGAAGAGGATGTCGCCGTTCTTCGCCAGCAACAGGTACTCACGGCTGGAGAACACGGCACCGATCGGGAGAACGGGCTGGCCGATGCGGTTGGCGTAGTTGCGTACGTTCCGCAGCGGGGCGTCCAGGGCGCTCTCGGCCTCGGTCGTGAGCTCCTCCTCCCACTGCCGCCACGGCCAGACGATGGTGAGTTCGCCGTAGGTCTCCAGAAACTCGCGGAGCTGGGGGGTGACGTCGAAGCCGTCCTCGACGTACTGGTGGCAGGCATCATCGACGTCCAGCGGGCCGACTTCGAGGCGTGCGGTGGTTCCTGCGAGGGAGTCCCGCAGTCTCTGTACCGCAGGCCGCTCAGGGGTGTCGTTCATCCTGTCAGGACCTCTCCTCCGAAGTCGGGCACCCACGTCCCGCAGTTGCCGCACATCTTGAATTTCTTGCCCTTGGGGTTGACGGTCACCAGATCGACGTTCTTGGGATCGGCGCCGTCCTTGATCGCGTTGGTGAACATCCTTGGTTCGCCGCACACCCCCGGCGGGCGTCCGCTTGGAAGCTGCGATTCCTTGGGCATCGCATCCGTCACGGCCTTCTCATGGCCGGTTTCCGGTCCGCTCTCGCCGTAGTAGATCTTACCGGTGGTCTGGTCGCGGCCCACGGTGTAGGCGCCCGGTACGTCGTCGCCCTCGCCGAGGCCGCTCGTGACGTCCTGGATCCGCTGCTTCCCCAGGGCCATCAGCTGCTTCTTGATGTCGCCGGTCGCGTCCGGCATGAGGCCGAGGGGGTCGCACCAGGTCAGCGGATTGTGGACGTATGCGTCGGGGTTGGGAGCGGGGCTGAGACCGAGTGGGTCCGGGGTGGTGTAGCGGGCGGTTTCGGGATCGTAGTAGCGGTTGAGGTTGTAGTGGAGTCGCGTCTCGGGGTCGAAGTACTGGCCGGGGAAGCGCAGCGGGGTGTAGGTGGCGCTGTCGGCCGGCCAGCTGGTGGTGCCCCAGAGGGTCGCGACGGCCCGCCAGGCGATGGTGTCGGTGGCCGGGTCGACGAGTTCGGTCGGAGTGCCGACGAGGTCGGTGACGATCGCGAAGAACCTGCGGTCGATCTGGTCCTGGGGGGTGCCGGCGGTCGCCGGCGTCGTGACGGTCTCGGTCTGGGCGAGCGGGTGCAGGCCCCGGTGGTCCCAGCTCATGGTGTACGGGCCGGGGAGAGAGGGCGCGTAGGTCGTCTGTTCGGCAAGGGTGGAGCCGTCCCAGGTGAACTCCGTCCGCTCCTTGACGGTTGCGCCGTCCGCGGCCAGGCGGTGCTTGGCGATCCGGCGGCCGAAGGGGTCGTAGAGGTAGGTCCAGCGGATGCCGTCGGGTGTGATGACGCGGGTGAGGCGGTCCTCGGCGTCCCAGGTGTAGTGCCAGTTCGCGGGCTTCTTCGACAGGCGGGTGACCTGGCGGAGCATGGTGCGGCCCGCGTCGTCGTACTCGTACCGGACGCGGCCGGCGGCGGCGAGCTGGGTGCCGGCGTAGGTCCGGGCGCCGACCGCCGCCTCGGCGGGGCCGGTGGTGGGCCAGTCCGCTTCGGTGAGGTTGCCTACCGGGTCGTACGCGTAGCTCTCGGTCCAGGTGGCGGCGTGCACGGCGGTGACGCGTCCGGCGGCGTCGAGGTCGAAGGCACGGGGACCGTTGAGCTGGTCGTCGACGCCGGTGACGGTGCCGTCGCCGCGGTAGGTGTAGTCGCGGCGCTGTAGCACCGACCGCTCGGACCGGAGGATCTGGCTGGTGAGGCGGTGCTCACTGTCCCGGGCGCTGGTCAGGGTGAGGCGGTCGCCGATGGTGCGTTCGTACTCGTGCCCGGCCGCGTCGTAGGCGAAGTCGATCCTGCCGCCGGGAGTGGTCAGGGAGGTGCGGCGCCCGGCCTCGTTGTAGGTCCACAGGCTGGTGTGGCCGCTGGGGGTGGTGCGGCCGGTGCGGCGGCCCAGCGCGTCCCGGGTGTGGGTGAGGGTGCGTCCGTTGACGGTCTCGGTGAGCAGGTTGCCCAGGACGTCGACGGTGCGGAGCAGGTCGGCGTCCGGGCCGGTGGCCCGGATCAGGTGCCCGGCGAGGTCGTAGGCGTAGCTGGTCGTCGCCGCGTCCGCGGTCTTCGCCACCAGTTGACCGAGGACGTCGTAGGCGTACTGGATCCGCTGGCCCAGCGGGTTGGCACGGGAGACGACCTGGCCGGCGGCATCCAGCTGATAGTCGACGCTCCGGCCGTTGAAGTCGGTCTCCGAGATCAGCTGTCCGGCAGCGTCGTAGGTGTACGTCCAGGACTGCCCGAGAGGGTTGGTGACGGCCACGAGTTGCATGTGCGCGTCATAGTCGAAGGTGAGACGAGTACCGTCGGGAGCGGTACGGGCCGCGAGGGCCTCGAAGGGCGTGTACTCGAAGCGGCTGACCTGGCCGAGCCGGTCGGTGTGCGCGAGGAGATTGCCCTCGTCGTCGTACGTCCACGTCTCGGTGCTGCCGTCCGGAGCCGCGTACGAGGCCAGATCGCCCTCGGTGCTCCAGGTCAGCCGGGTGACGCCGCCCAACTGGTCGGTGACGGCGGTGACACGGCCGAAGGCGTCACGCTCGTACCGGCTGGTGGCCCCGGTCCGGTCGGTGACCTCGACGGGGAGGCCGGCCCGGTTGCACCGGACGAGGGTGGAGTGACCGAGGGCATTGGTGACGGAGGCGAGGTGCCCGGACTCGTCGTAGCCGTAGCGGGTCGTCGCGCCGGCCGGGTCGCTGACCGAGGTGCGGCGGCCGGCCTGGTCGTACGTCTGCTGCCAGGTCCGGCCGCCCGGCCTGGTGATCAGCGTCGGCTGGCTCGCGTCGCTGAAGTAGGCGGCCGTGGACTGCTCGCCGTCCGGGCGGGTGACGGCGATGAGCGCCCCCGCGCCGTCGTAGTCGAAGCGGGCGGTACGGCCGAGCGGATCCGTCCGGGAGACCAGGCGGTCGTACTCGTCCCGCTCGAAGAAGGTGGTGTTCCCGAGCGGGTCGGTCTGGGCGACGATCTGAGCGTGCTCGTTGACCTGATAACGGGTGACGTGGCCGAGGGCATTGGTCTCGGAGTGGACTCTGAGACCGGTGGCCGGGTCCGGATCGCCGTACTCGAAGCGGAAGTTGAGCGAGCCGTCGGCGCCGCCCTCGTTGACGACCCGGTCGAACTCGTCGTAGGTGTAGAGATAGCGGGTGCCGTTGCGGTCGGTCCAAGACAGAATCCGGCCCTGCGCGTCGTTGGCGAAGTGCAGGGGCCGACCGGAGGAGTTGTACACCGCGCTGAGGTGCCCGCCGGTGTAGTCGTAGCCGGTCAGCGGGAGGTCGCCGCCGCCCTCGGCCGCCCCCGCCAGTCGCAGAGCGGTGATCCGCCCCGCGTCGGTGCCGACCAGGACGCGGTAGCCGCCGGAGTGCGTCATGCTCAGCGGCGCACCGTCCGCGTCATAGCCGAAGTCGACCCGATGACCGGCCCGGTCACGGATCCCGGTCAGCAGGGCCGTCCCGCCGTCGCGCCCGCCGCTGAACTCCCGGACCAGGCCCGTGGACGCGTCGGTCAGGGTGTAGTCCCCACCGTGGGCGCCCGCCCTCAGGTCCAGCCGGGCGCCGGCCGTTGCCTGCACCGCCTCGTCGGGGGCGGGGTGCGGGTAGGCCTGGGCGGTGCGGTCCGCGCTGAGGTACACCACCCCCTCGGCGTCGATTTCCAGCCGCTCGTCGAAGGTGCAGACCCAGCGGGGGCCCATCCAGCGCCCGGCCCGGTAGCCGGACTCGTACGAACGCTTGAACAGCAGAGACAGCGCGCCAGGAAGGGACAGGTCCATCTGTTCGATGAACATCCGGCCCGTCGCCATGTCCACCGGCTCGCCGCCAGGGCACACCGACTCCTGCGGCCGACCCGCCTCGCGCGGGTTCTCCACCTGCTCGCGGCCCCGCCCTCCGCCGGACGTCCGCCCTGCCCCGCTGCCGCCGGCATGCGGACCGGGCAGGTCCTCCTTGCCGCCGCCTTTGAGGATCTTCTCCATTTCGGCGGCGTGCTTGGCGTCGTTCTCGACGTGGTTCTCCGCGACCTTCTTCAGCCGTTTTCCGGTGTCCTGGTAGAAGTCCTTGACCGCTTTTCCGGCGTCCTCACCGATGGCCTTGCCCATTTTCTGAGCCCCGTGCTCCAGGGCCTTGACGATCTGGTTGCTCACTCGAAGCTCACCCCCGCGAGCTTGGTGCGGAACGCCTCGGCGTGCGAGGCCACCGTCTCGGCATGGCCGCGCATCAGCTCCGCGTGCGCGTGCATCTGCTCCGGATGGATCGAGAAGCCCTCACCCACCGACCCGGTGCCCCCTCCGGTGCCAGCGGACACCCCGAGCGCCGACTCCGCCGCCTGGAACACCAGCCCCGTCACGGCCCGCCCCACCACCTCCACCAGCGGGTCCATGGCGGCCTCGATCACCTGCCCGATGATGTACTGCTCCAGCTGCTGCTCCAGGAAGTCCATCAGCTTCTCGGCCGCCTCCACGACCAGCACCTCAGCTGCCTCGGCCAGCCCCAGGGTCGCCACCGCCGCCGCCTGGTCCGCGATGAACGTGGCGGCCAGCACCGCCAGTTCGGCGATCGCCTCGACCTTCATCG
>NZ_RJVR01000025.1 GCF_003999195.1 Streptomyces soli | reverse complement strand
AAGCCGTCCGCTGCCTGCCCCTACCCCGTCGCGATCATGCCCCACACACAAAGAAGCCCCTGCTCATCGAACAGGGACTCCCTTTGCCACAACGCACTGACAGCGGCCAGTTCAGCAGCTTCCCCACTGGCGGCCGGTTAGGGGGGGAGTCAACTGGCCGCCAATGGATACTTTGTGTCACGGCCTTAGGCGCGGCAGCTGTGGGTCCTGATCATGCGGTGTCGAGTTGCCGGTGACGGCGCGACGTCGCGCATGACGGTGGCGAGGGCGCCGGGGGTGGAGCGGTCCGGTGCCCGGGCCGCTCGAAGGCGGTGCGCGACGCGCCGTCCTCGAACCTCGCCGCGGCCGAGCCCCGCATACAGCCGAACGGCTACTGCGGCTGTGTCGCGATCTGGATCAGGTTGCCGCAGGTGTCGTCGAAGACGGCGGTGGTGACGGGGCCCATCTCCAGGGGCTCCTGGGTGAAGCGGACGCCGAGGCCGCGCAGGCGCTCGTACTCCGCCTTCACGTCATCGACGGCGAACTGGGCGAGCGGGATGCCGTCGTTGACGAGCGTGTCGCGGTAGGGCCTGACGGCCGGGTGGCCGGCGGGCTCCAGGAGGAGTTCGGTGCCGCCGGGCTCGTCGGGCGAGACGACGGTCAGCCATCGGTCCTTCTCGCCGATCGGGACGTCGTGCTTCTTCACGAAGCCGAGGATCTCGGTGTAGAAGTGCTCGGCCTTGGCCTGGTCGTCGACGAAGATGCTGGTCAGGTGGATCTTCATGGAGTGCTCTCCTGCGGTCTGGATGTGTCGGGCACGGGCCATCGCTCGGCGATCTGCCGCAGCGGGGCCGTATTCAGGTCGTGGAACTTGTAGCGGCCCTCCCGTCTGGTCTCGACGAGCCCGGCGGCCTCCAGCACGGCAAGGTGCTGGGAGACTCCCTGGCGCGAGATGCCGAGCTGATGCTTCATGCTCAGTCGCGAGCAGATCTCGAACAGTGTCTGTCCGGACTTCTCCGTGAGCTCATCGAGGATGATGCGGCGGGTGGGGTCGGCCAAGGCTTTGAAAAGGTCGTCGGCCACAACCACAGTATAGGCAACTGCTCACTTGCCTATCAAGCGAGGTGCGCTGCGCCCCGAGTCGACCCGCCGTCGGCGGTCAGTGGCCGCCGACAAATCACTCCGTCGTCCAGCAGGGTTGGGCTGGATCGATCTTGAGTAGTTCGAGTAGGCGGGTCTGGATCTGTTCGGGGATGAGGATCCGGGGTGGTGAGCCGTTGTGGGCGGGGAGGTAGCGGATGCGGCTGAGTGCGAAGAGGATCAGGCGTCCGGTGGGCTTCACAGTGCGGTTGTCGAAGGCGTAGAAGCCGATGAGGCCGGTGGCCGGGAGGAGGGTCCGGCGTACTTCCCGTTCGATCAGGCAGAAGATCAGCAGGGCCAGGCAGATCACGGTGATCAGTGCGGCGATGCGCCGGTTGTGGTGCAGGAACATCGGGGTCACTGCGAGGGGGCCTTTGAACTCGCCGTAGCGGCGCTCGACGGTGGGCTGGCCCTTGTAGCGGATGAGGATCCCGGCCGCGTCGGCCTCGTTGGGGTCGAGGTTGCTCAGCAGCGCGTACCAGCCGTCGGTGGCCGCTTCCGCGTCGATGGCCTGCTGGTCGAAGTGCCAGGCCAGGGCGGGTTTTGTGCTGTCGGGGTCGGTCGTGGGCATCTGCGATCATCAGCAGCGTGACCGATGACGAGGTGCTGGAGGCAGTCAAGGCCCGCGTTCAGGCGGGGCGTCCAACGGACATGGGCAGCCGTCTGCTTACCCACGGTTTCGTGCACCCAACCTGTCAGCATACGAACCCTCAACCTGTGATCGAGGGCCCGGAACTTGCGGTTTCTCGGCTGCATGCGAAGGTGCGACGCGACGGCTATTACGGCTCCCAGCGACGCTGACCCTCAGCGAAACTCCAGCCGACGTCGTTGCAGGTCGGCGAGGGTTGACAATCGGGACGTTGGTGCTTGCAGAGCGGGCGGTCGCCTGCGGCACAGCGTCGAGGAGATCGCCCGGTTCCTGGCAACCGGCTGAACGCTGGACCGCAGGCACGCGCGGAAACTACTTCGCCACGATGGCCACCTCGGGGTAGCAGGATGACGCGGAGTCCAGCAGTGGCTGCGGGATGTGTCGAAGGTGCCGGTCGAACATGGCCCGGGTGTACCGGCGGGTGATCTCGATGGAGCGCAGGCCCGTGATGGTGGCCCCCAGATCCAGGCCGATCTCATCGGCGAACGCCCCGTAGTCGGCGAACGAATTGTGTGCGGCACCGGTCACCGTGAGCCAGCGTCGCCAACCGGTCAGCCGGGTGAAGTCGTGGTCCCACGTGGAGTCCTGGCCCGGCGAGTGCTCGGCCTGCGTGCCGAGGAACATGAACGGCCGGGACAGCCCGCTGTCGGGAAGCTGGTCATAGGTCGTCCCATCCATGTCGATGCCCGCGTCGATGCGCGGGTCGGCGAGCATGGTCGAGAGCGCGGCCGCGCCGCCGGCCGAGTGCCCGGCCATGCCGATCCGGGTCGCGTCAATCAGGCGGCTGCCCGACCAGGCCGGGTGCGCGCCGGTCAACTCGTTCAGCACGAATGAGACGTCGGCCGCGTGCACCTGGAAGAGTTTCGGGAAGAAGGTGTCCTCGTCGTCGATCGCGCAGGTGGCGCAGGTGGCGATCCGGCCGTCGGAGAACTGGATCGCGTACGTCTCGTAGGTGTGGTCGATCGCCGCCACGACGTATCCGTGGCTGGCCAGGTCTTCGGCCAGGCTGGTCAGGGAACTGCGCTGTGCGGTGTAGCCGGGTGAGAGCACGATGAGCGGAAGGCTGTGCGGCTGCCCGGCCGGTGGCGCGTTCAGGTACGCGTGGGTGGATACCTCGCTGAGGCTGTCGGGTGAGGTGTAGTCCTCCAGGTGCTTGCCCGTGACGTACCCTTCCGACTCCGCCGGCGTCTCGTACTGGATCGCGGTGCCGTGGTTCACGTCGGTCGGGTACCACATGGTGACCATGAGTTCCCGGGTCGGGTCGGTCGGTACCCACGGGTCGGCGCGGGAGGTGTCTTTCAGGTCGAGCACGGTCGCACCCACATGGTGCGGACCGGTCGGCGCTGGCAGTGACAGGACGACGGTGGTTGCCGCGCTTGCTGGCTGCGGCAGCAACGTCAGCCCGGTGGCGATGGCGAGCGCGGCGCCGAGAACGCGCCTTCGAGGGACGAGATGCATGGATACCCTTTCCTCTAGTTGGATTGAATCGATGCCAGGAACGACTTCCGTCAGGTCGCCGCCAAGGCTTCTGTGGGTGCGAGGCGGGCCGCGCGGATCGCCGGGTACAGTCCCGCGATCGCGCCGATGAGCACTGTCGCGCCGACGCCGCCTGCGAGGACCCACAGCGGAACGACCGTGGGCCAGGTCTGCGTCGTGGCGTACGTTCCGGTCACCAGGTAGCCGAGTAGCGCGCCGAGCGCGCCACCGATCAGCGACAGGAGCAGCGACTCCGCGACGAACTGGGTACGGATCTGGCCCTTGGTGGCGCCCAGCGACCTGCGCAGGCCGATTTCTGAGCGCCGTTCCAGGACCGAGATCACCATCGTGTTGGCGACGCCGATCCCGCCCACGAGCAGCGCGACGGCGCCCAACCCGAGCAGCAGTGCGGTGAATGTGGCGTTCGTGGCGCGGCGGGCGGCCAGCCCGTCGGATGGCTTCGACACCTGCACATCGCCCGGCGCCTCCGGGTTGGCCGTGGGCGCGAGCACCGCACGCACCGCCTCCACCTGCACCTCCACCGACCGCGTGTAGACCGTCGTCGGATGCCCGTCGAAGCCCAGGTACGTCGTGGCTGCCGGCCACCCCATGAGCACCGCCGAGTCGAGCTCCGGTGCGAGCGGTACCTTCTGCAGCACCCCGACCACGACCCACCACCGGCCGCCGATGTAGACGGCGGGCACGTTGCCGAGCTGCTCGGCCGCCGTCGCGCCGAGCACCACCGTGGGATACCGGTCGGTCGCCGCGTTGAGCCAGGCGCCGTGGTCGAGCATGGCGCCGACCGTCTTGAGGAGGTCGAGCTTGGCCGCGAGCACGGACAGGCCGCCGGACTGCGTCGCCGGGATCCGGTCGGTGCGATAGACGTGGCTTTCACTGAGCACGCCGGTCGCGGTGGCCGACAGTATCGGGCCGATCCGCTTGATCATCGCGACCGACTCGTCGGGCAGCGTGGCCCGTTTGCCGAACATCGTGTTGCCGGGCGACACGGTCAGCATGTTGGTGCCGAGCTTCGCAAGCTCCTGGTCGAGGTCGGCGCGGCTGGAGGCGGAGATGCCGACCACCGCGGTCATCGCGGCGATGCCGATCGCGATGCCCAGCGCCGACAGCACGGCGCGCAGCGGGCGCGAGCGCAGGCCGTAGCCGCCGAGTCGGGCCAGGTCCGACTGGCGCAGCCGGGCAGGCCGCAGGGACATCTCAGATCACCTGCCCGTCGCGCATCGGCACCTGCCGCGGCAGGCTGTTCGCGATCTCTCGGTCGTGGGTGATGACCAGGATCGTCGTGCCCGCCTCGTTCAGCTCGCGCAGCAGTTCCATCACCCCGGCGCCAGAGACCGAGTCGAGGTTTCCGGTCGGCTCGTCCGCGAGCAGCAGCGCCGGGTCGCCCGCGACCGCTCGCGCGATGGCCACCCGCTGGCGCTCGCCGCCGGAGAGCTGGTGCGGACGGTGGGTGAGCCGGTTGCCCAGACCGACGCGGACCAGCGCGGCCTCCGCGCGTCGCTCACGCTCCTTTTTCGGTACGCCGTAATAGAGCAGTCCGTCGGCGACGTTGCCCAGCGCGTCCCGCCCCGGTGCGAGGTGGAACTGCTGGAAGACGAAGCCGATGCGCCGGGCCCGCAGCGCGGAGAGCTGCCGGTCGGACAGCGACGCCACGTCGTGCCCGTCGATTCGCACGGTTCCCTGCGACGGCCGGTCCAGCGTGCCGATCAGGTTCAGCATCGTGGACTTGCCCGAGCCCGACGGCCCGACGATCGCCAGCAGCTCGCCGTCGTCGACGACCAGGTCGACCGAGCGCAGCGCGGTGACCCCACCAGGGTAGGTCCTGGTGACGCCGGCCAGTTCGATCACCGGCTGGCCGGCGACGGTGTCCGGAGCGGTCACGATGGTTTCGAGGGGAATCATGATGGCACCGCCACCTTCATGCCGGCCTCCAGCCCGTTCCCGGTAATCTCCACCTTGCCGTCGGCGAACAGCCCGGTCTGCACCGCCACGATCCGCGTGGTGGTGCCGTCGACGACCTGCACGCCGTACCCGCCCTCGGCGAGCGCGAGCAGCGCGGTCACCGGAATGGCCAGCACGTTCGGCCGCTGGCCGGCGGTGAACGCGACGGTGACGGCAGCCGTGCCCATGCTCTCGACCGCCGAGTCGAATTGGATCGTCACGTGGATCCTGGTGGTGGCCGCTTCGCCGTTCTCGCCCGGGCTCACGACCATGGTGACCTTGATGATCTCGCCTGGAACGACCTTCCCGTCAGGCAGGGTGACCTGCACCGTGGCGCCCACCTTCGCGAGCCGTGCCGAGCTCATGTCCAGCGCTACCGTGGCCAGCGGCGAGGTGCCGGTGACCTTCTCCACCGCGGCGCCGGGCCCGATCACCGTCCCCACCTGTGTGCTGAGTGAGTCCACGCGGACCTCGCCGACGGCGTACACAATCTGGCTGGGATCGACCGTGCCGGACACGATGAGGCCGAGCTTCCTCTGCCAGGTTTTGACCGCGGAAGCGGTCGCGGTGTTGTAGGTCTCGTCAACCGTGAATCCCCGGTAGCCGAGCGCCCAGAGATTCTGCTCGAATTGCTTGACGTCGGTGCCCTTCACGCCCGCCAAGAGCGGGCGATAGGCCGGCAGCGAACCGTAGAGCAGGGTGACAGGCTTGTTGTCTAGGTGGAAGAGCGCCTTGCCGCGGCTGACCGTCGCGCCCTCCACCGGCAGCCCCGTTACGGTGCCGTTGCCGCGCGATGAGATCGTCGTGGTGTCGCCGTGGGCGAGCGTGCCGTCGTGGTTCTCCCGGTCGATCAGCGTCTGCTTGGTGATTTCGGCGGTGGACGCGGGCAGGTTGTCGGCTGAGTTGGGGCTGCTCTGCGCCTTCGGCAGGTTGAAGACCGCGATCGCAGCGGTCACAGCACCGACCGTGAGCACGCCGGCGACCACCCCCGCGGTGCGTCGCGCACCCATCAAGAGTTTCCCTTGCTGCTCTTCGGAGCCGGCATGTACTTGCTGCACTCCTGTATCGCCTTCTGGAAGGCCGGGTCGGTGGGCTCAACTCCGAGAACCTTGGAGTCGACCGTGATGGAGCCGTTCGCATCGGGGTCGGGATATTTCGCGAATCCGTGGTCCCGCACGCACTGCGACACCTGCCGTATCTTGGCCAGATCCTCAGCGGGGATCGGGCCGGCCCCGCTCCCTGCGGGGTAGTACTTCTTGCACGCCTGCTCCGCCTTATCGAACTTGCTCTGGTCGACGCCGTCGGGGTTGTGCACCACCAACCCGCCGTCGGGCTGCGGGTCGGGGAACCACGTGAGGCCCTGATCGCGCATACACTGCGAAAACTTCAAAAGCGACTTCTCGCCGTTGGCCGCCGCGCCGGCGCTGGCCTTCGGCGCGCCGGAGTTGGCGGTCGCCACCGCCGGGTCATCATGACGGCCGCAACCCGCCGCTCCCACCGCAAGCAGCAGGACGAACGCGGACACGATCCACAGTGGACGCTGATTCTTCGACATGCGTACCGTTCTACGCTTCGACCGGTCACACCACGGGAACAAACAACGCTGAACCGCTCTTACTCGGCGGTCTTCAGCCGTTTTCTTCGGCCGGAAACAACACCCTGATCGCGAGGCCGCCGCCCGGTAGGGCCCGCACGGTCAGGTCCGCCGAGTGGGCAGCCGCGATCGACTGGACGATGGACAGCCCGAGGCCGTGATGACCGTCGTCGGCCGTCCGGTCGAGCCGCTGGAATGGGTTGAGCAGCAGATCCACCGTCTCCGGTGGGACGGGCGGCCCGGTGTTGGTCACCGACAGGAACGAGCGCGCGCCCTCCGTGCCCGTCGCCACCTCTACCCGCCCGTCCGGGACGTTGTAACTCATCGCGTTGTCGACCAGGTTGGCCACCAGACGCTCGACGAGGGCGGGGTCGCCGGTGACCGTCGCGGGCCGGACCTCCGCCACGACGGCCAGGTCTTGCTGTCGCGCCCTCGGCTCGGCGGCCCGCAGTACGTCGCCGGCCAGCCCGGACAGGTCGACGCTCTCCCGGCGGTCCAGGCCGCGCTCGCTGGTCGCCAGGACGAGCAGCGACTCGAGGAGCCGGGCCTGCTGTTCACTGACGAGCATCAGTTCCTCGAACTGGGCCCGGAACTCCTCCGCCGTCGCGGCCGGATCGAGGACGGCCTCCTCCAGCAGGGCATGCTCCAGCGTCAGCGGCGTACGCAACTCGTGCGCGGCGTTGGCGACGAACCGCTTGTGCGAGTCCAGCGCCGCCTCCAACCGGCCGAGCAGCCCGTCGACGGTGTCCGCGAGATTCTTGAGCTCATCGCGCGGCCCGGTGACGGCCAGCCGCTTGTGCACATTCCGCGCCGAGATGAGCTGAATGGTGTTGGTCATGGCGCGCAGCGGCCGCAGCACCCGCCCGGCCACCAACCAGCCGAGCACGGTCGAGATGACCGACATGATGGCCAGCGCTACGCCCGACTTCACGAGCAGCTGATTCATAATCTCCGCCTGCTGCTGGCGGGCCTGCTCCTGGAACGCCTCGGCGATGCGCCGATCCGCCTCGGACAGCTGGGCGTCCGCCGGCAAGGTCCCCCCCAGGAAGATGCTGGTGCTCTGCCCGCCGGACGGCGTCGTGCTGTGCGTGGACATCGCGACGTTCGGCGTGCTGTGTGCGACCAGCAGGTAGGTGATGGTCAGCAGCACGACGCCGGAGAGTAGGAAGAGCCCGCCGTACAGGAGGGTGAGCCGCAGCCGGACCCGCATGCCGGAGAGCTTTGACGTCAGGCCCACGAGGATTCCCATCCCGTTCAGATTCGATAGCCAGCCCGGGGAACGGTCTCGATGACGGGCGGCTCGCCGAGTTTCGACCGGAGGCGGTTCATGGTGGCCTTCACCGTCGTCGTGAACGGATCGGCGGCCTCGTCCCACACCCGTTCCAGGAGCTCCTCGGCGGAGACCACCCGGCCCTGCGCGGCGAGCAGGTATTCCAGGACCGCCAGCTCCTTGGGGTTGAGCGCCAGCCGCGTCCCAGCACGGGTGGCGACCCGCCGGGCCGGATCCAGCACCAGGTCACCATGCACCAACACGGGCGGCACGGCGGGCTGGGAACGCCGGCCGAGCGCCCGAATGCGCGCCACCAACTCCGGATAGGCGAACGGCTTCGGCAGGTAGTCGTCCGCGCCGATGGTGAGGCCCTGCACCCGCTCGGCGATGGTGCCGGCCGCGGTCAGCATGAGCACCCGGGTGCGCCGCGGCTCCCGCATCAGCCGGCGGCACACCTCGTCGCCGGGCACCCCCGGCAAATCCCGGTCGAGGACCACCACGTCATAGTCCACCCCGACGGCACGGTCAAGCGCCCCCGTCCCGTCATACGCCACGTCGACCGCCATGCCCTCGCGCCGCAGAACCCGCGCCACCGAATTGGCGAGCCGCACGTGATCCTCAACTACCAGGACCCTCATCCGTCTCCCCGTCCCCCTGCAGATCCGGACCGCTAGCGTACGGGTGAGCCGGTCACACAGTTGTCACAACGGCCCGACTCGGAGCGCGTCCTGAGCGATAGGGGAGATTCGCGGCGAAGTTACGCCGACGCCCGCATCGGCGGAGGCGCTGGCGGAGGCTGAGCGCATCATCGGCTACCCACTCCCGCCTCTCCTCCGCCGCCTTTATACGGAGGTGGCCAACGGTGGCTTCGGTCCCTTCGGCGGCATCGAAGGCCTTCGCGACGGATATACGAGCGACGGGCCAAGCATGCTGGAGATGTATCTCCAGTACGACGAGCCCGGTCCGGATCCAGAAGAGCAAGCGCCACCTTCTCCGCCTCACGGGGTGCTGTTGGTCTGCAACCACGGCTGTGCCATGTGGTCCATGCTCGACTGCCGTCACCCGGAGGGGCAGATGTGGTGGTGGGACCAGGGAGACCGGCACAAGTGCGATCTGACCCTGCGTGACAGGATGAGCATGTGGCTCGACGGGAAGCTTGAGCACGGCATCCCGGGCCATCTCGCGGTAGAGGACGAGGAGCCCTGGTGCTGGCCCGAGACCGACGGGCTCTGAGTGCGTTGTGGCAAAGGGAGTCCCTGTTCGATGAGCAGGGGCTTCTTTGTGTGTGGGGCATGATCGCGACGGGGTAGGGGCAGGCAGCGGACGGCTT
>NZ_RJVR01000199.1 GCF_003999195.1 Streptomyces soli | reverse complement strand
CGAAGACTCCCTGCTGCCCACCGGCACCTTCGCCGGCAGCCCCGAAGACGCCCTCGACTGCGCCTGCCAACTCCACCTCGCAGCCCCCGACATCTGACGCGTAAATAGAGCCTGGTCAGGGTGGGTGTGGGCAGGGCTGGGTGCCCGGTGGCCGTTGAGGGCCGCCGGGTGTGCGGGGTTTGTCGTCAGGCGGCGTTCTCCCTCGGGTTGAGGGTGACGGTGTAGCCGAGCTGGTTGAGCTGATTGATGGCCCGGCGGGTGGCGCGTTCGGGGTCGCGTTGGGTGAAGTAGGTGCCGCCGAGTTCCTGGTAGGCGACGTTGTCGGTGAGCATGTGCCAGATCGCGGTGATGATCGAGTGCTCGACGGCCACCAGTGCCCTGAGCGGGCCGCGGCGGGCGGTCAGTCGTTTGTAACGGGCCTGCAGATAGGTGTCCTTGGTTCTCACCGCGCCGAACGCGGCGAGGCCGAGTGCCCCTTTGAGATAGGGGTTGCCGGGCCGGACTTTGGTGTTCTTGGTCCGGCCGGCGGACTCGTGGTGGCCGGGGCAGACCCCGGCCCAGGACGCGAGGTGTTTGGCGGAGGCGAAGCGGGTCATGTCCCCGCCGGTCTCCGCGATGATCACTTCCGCGGTGGCCTGGTTGATGCCGGGGATGGTGTCGAGCAGGTCGATGGCGCCGCGAAAGGGCGCCATCGCCTCTTCGATGCGTCCGGTGAGCTGGTCGATCATCGTGGTGAGCTGGTCGTAGTGGTCCAGGTGCAGGCGGGTCAGGAACGCGTGGTGTTCGCGGAAGCGTCCGGTCAGGGCCTCGGTGAGTTCGGGGATCTTGCTGCGGAGCTTGCGTTTGGCCAGGTCCGCGAGGACGCGGGGGTCGGCTTCGCCGCGGATGAGGGCTTCGAGCATGGCCCGTCCGGAGACGCCCATGATGTCGGAGGCGACCGCGGAGAGTTTGATGCCGGTGTCCTCCAGCAGTTTCTCCAGCCGCTGGACCACACGGCCGCGTTCACGGGTGGCGGTGGTGCGGGCGCGTGTGAGGTCGCGTAGTTCGCGGACCGGCTCGGGTGGTACGAAGGAGGGCCGGACCAGGCCGTGGGCGCCGAGCTGGGCAAGCCAGGCCGCGTCCGAGACGTCCGTCTTGCGCCCGGGCAGGTTCTTGACCTGCCGGGCGTTGACCAGGATCACGTTCAAGCCCTCGGACAGCACGTAGTAGAAGGGCTTCCAGTAGTCCGAGGTTGCTTCGATCACCACCAGCGTCACCTGTGCGGCGAGGAGGTGATCGCGCAGGGCCAGGACCGCGTTCGTTGTCGATCCCCACGTCGTGGTCTCGGTCGTGAAGGACCCCCGTCGCTTGGTACTCGGGGTGCGGACGCACGCCTTGGCGTCCTTCTTGCTGATGTCGAGGCCGGCACAGCGTTCGTGCAGCACATCCACGGTCTTGTTCCCTCCCTCTGCGGACAGCCGGGCAACGCCGTTCCGGGAGGGCCAGGGTGAATCAGGAATTCTGACGCACGTGCTTCGCAGCAACACTCCACGGTTCCCGTGGACGGCCCCCAGCACCACGCTGACCTGCGAGCTCGCTGGCATCACAGAGGCATCGGTTTCGGCCGGAACGAACCCCACCATGATCCCGAACCGGCATCACCCCACGTCAGGGCAGACAGAAGCACCTCCGGCGCACACCACAGGATTTACCACGCCCCCGGCGCGCACCGAAGGTGCGCTGGATCGCTGACCAGACGACACACACAACACCGGAGCCGAAGTCAACCCCCGAAGGACTTCGAGCACGGACCACTAAGAACGCGCTCCGACCCGAGCTGAAGGCGTGTCACGCTTTCCTCGACCCCGGCGACACCCTCGTGGTCCCCTCGCTCGACCGCTACGGCCGCTCCCTCCAAGACCTCATCAACATGGTCGCCGAACTGCGCGAGCGCGGCGTCGGCTTCACCTCGCTGCACGAGAACCTGGACACCACCACGCCCAGCGGCCGGCTTGTCTTCCACGTCTTCGCCGTCCTCGCGGTTATCGCACGCGACCGAGGGCGACCTCGACCGCGTCATCGACGTGATCAGGAAGCACCGGAAGACCCTGGCCACCATGGCCGCCGCCGCTGTCACCGTCGGCGCAACCGTCGAGGTGGTCAACATCAGCCCCGCCGCCTACAAGGGCAAGCGCGGCACGGTCACGGCCATCACCGGCAACAACGCCTCCATCAACGTTCGACGCCCAGTCGACCAAGGAACTGCGCTGGGCCGGGAGCCGGAGGATCAACATTCCGGACGGCGTCACCGAGTGGACCGCCCCCGGCTTCCCCCTCACCTGCCTGCGCATCGTCGGCTGACAGCCGATCAGCGTCCCCGCCGGGCCCGGCAAGGCCCGGCAGGGACACCCCGCACCACACCGCCGGCACCACGGCGCCAGCCCCCGCCGGCCCCCAACCCACCAGGAAGGCACCACCATGTCCCAGGCCACCGCCGAGCAGACCGCCGGCACCCCCACCGCCGAAGCCCCCGCGCACTTCAGCACCAGCCACCGCGAACTCACCGACGCCCTCAACCTCGCCGCCCCCGCCATCCCGCCCCGCCCCCCGTCCCGACCATGGGCGCCATCGTCGTCCACGCCCAAGGCCGCACCGTGACGCTGAGCGCGTACGACTACGACTACGACTACGACTACGAAGTCTGCCGACAGCTGCGCGTACGACTCGTGCTCAGCTACTGCCTGCCTGGGAGATCGCCTGGTTCGCTCGTAGGGATCGCGGCGCACGACAGCCTGCCGATCAACGGCACGAACCAGCCCCCCACCCGCTACGAGTTGGACACGTCAGCTCGTATGTGGGTGGACAGATGAGGTCGGATGCTGGCGGCCAGATGGCGCGGACGGTGTGCCGGAGCCACCGCCCAGCCAGAGGCCGAGCGCCAGCAGGAAGACGCCGCCGGCCATCCCGGCGGCCGAGCGGTAGGTGCGCTCGGCGTAGGGCCCGGGCTTGGCGGACTCTCGGAGTCGGAGCTCGTCACGGGGCCGATTGTGCCTGACGGGTGGACTTCCCCCTTCCCGGGCCGGTCAGGACACCGACTTGTCGTAGAACTTGTCCTTCTGCGAGTCGTAGACCAGCTTGCCGTTGGCGTCGTACCCCTTGACCACCGGCGCCTGGGACGGCTGGGCCGTCAGCGTCCCCGAGGTGACGAAGTAGCCGTGGTCTATGAAGGCGTCCTGGGTGGCGCCGCCATATGACACGGTCACCCGGGTGACACCGGGGTCATCGATGGTGCCGAAGTCGGCCCAGTGGTAGGGGAAGGTCCAGGCGCCGATCTGCCGGTAGAGGATGCTGACGTTGGTATCGACGGTGATCGCGCGTGCCGGGGCCCCGTCGCCAATGAATTCGAGGGCGTTGTGTGTCGAGCCGCGGTCCCGGCAGTAGAGGACCGAGTTGTCCTTCGTGGTGCTGACGGCCAGCACACCGGTGCCGCTGCCGCCCTCATTGGCGTTGGCGTCGATCCTCCAGGCGTAGAGGATGCGGTAGTCCGCCAGGCTGGAGGACCATTCGGAAGCGACCGCCATGCCCTCGTACTGGCCGAGGCAGCGAACGAGAGCATCACCCGCCTTCTTCAGGGTCAGCCCGTCCCGGAGCTGCTGGGCGGACTCCGGCGGCTGCGGGCCGGTGGGCGAGGCCGGCGACCCGGCCGTGCTCACGGAGCCGGAGGAGCGGGAGACCGCCGGGGACGACGGGGCGGCGGGCATGGCGGACGTGTGCCTGTCCGGGCTCCAGTTCACGGTGGCCGCCAGAGCTCCGCCGGGCAGGGCGACCAACACCATGAGGCCGGCGCCGACGGCGGCAGCCCGCCGACGCCGGCCGGCCTGTCCCCGTCGGACGATGGCCGAGTACGGCGCATGGCCCGGGGCCAACTGCTCGGCGTCCTCGGTGAGCAGCTCGCGCAGCTTCGCCTCGAAGTCGAAGGGCTTGGGGAAATCAGGGATATCAGGGATATCAGGGAAGCCGTTCTCCGTCATCGCACACCTCCATGGTCCGTCATGGTCATGTGTCGTTCTGCAACGTCCAGTCCCGGGTACGTCCGCAGCTTGGCCAGCCCCTTCGCCGCCTGGCTCTTGACCGTGCCTGCCGAGCAGCCCAGGGCCTGGGCGACCTCGGCCTCCGAGAGGTCGTCCCAGTACCGCAGGACGACCACAGCCCGCTGCCGGGCAGGCAGTCCGGCCAGGGCGTCCAGCAGGACCTGGCGCTGGGCGACCCGGGCCGTCGGATCGGCACTGGCGCTCTCGGGCGGAGTGTCGGTGAGCCGTTCGGCGACCCGGCGTTTTCGGAACCGGTCGCTGTTGCAGCTGACGAGGATCCGGCGGACGTAAGCGTCCGGATTGTCGCTGTGGTTCACCCGTCTCCAGGACCGGTACGCCTTGGCCAGAGCCGTCTGGGCCAGGTCCTCGGCATGGTGCCGGTCACCGGAGAGCAAATAGGCCGTTCGAACCAGGTGGGTCCACCTGGTCCGTACGAAGGACTGGAACTGTGCTTCGTCTTCTGCGTTCATCCACGTACCCCCTCACCCTCCAGACCGCCACTTCTCCGGATCCGGTTGCCCGCATCCCCGGATCCGGTCCGCCCATGCTTTGCCACACCGCTAACTGGACGATGACAGACCGGAATTCGGACGACGTGTACTGCTCACATCGCGCCGAGTCGTGCTTCCAGCCCGTCAAGGACGGCCTGGAGGCCGAACTGGAAAGTGTTGTCGGGCGCGGCGCTGTAGTCGGCGCTGTGGGTGTCCAAGCGGGCGCGCAGTCGGGGGAACTGTGCGGCGATCCGGCGGGCTTCGGTCATGGTGTCGCGGATGGTCTGCTCGGCGTCACTGTCCTCGCGCCGCAGTTTGCGGGTGAGTGAGGCCGCCGCGGCTGGGCCGAGGGCGTTGCCGAGCACGAAGGTGAAGACGGTGGCCGCGGCCTGGTCGGCCGCGGCACCGGCGAATCCGGCGGCCTCGTAGATGGCGAGGAGGTGGTCGTCGTGGCGGGCCTTGCCGGGGCCGGACATCAGGAAGGAGCCGAAGGCCTGCAGCAGCCACGGGTGGCGGGTGAGCATCGCGTACAGGTCGGTGGCCATGGCGGTGGCGGCCGTGCGCCAGTTGACCAGGTCCGGGTCGGGCAGCGTGATCTCGTGCCACACCTGGTCGCTGGCGAGGGCGATGAGGTTGTCCTTGCTGCCCACGTGCCAGTAGACCGCGGTGGCCGCCGAGCCCAGCCGCTCACCCAGTGCCCGCATGTTCAGGCCCTCCAGCCCGTCGGCGTCCAGCAGGGCGATGGCGGCGGTGACGATCTGTTCGCGGGTCAGCGTGTCGCGGGGCATGGACTCACGATAGCCGTCGACTTGCACGGCGTTCAAGAAACCTCTTGCACTGTGTTCAAGTTGTCATTAGCGTTCACTTGAACATAGTGCAAGTCGCTGCGGTGCCCGGTGAACACCCCGGCGTCGTGCGCGAACAACGCTGACCGAGAGGGAATCGAGATGTCACGCGATGCGCTGGCGGAGTTCGTCGAGGCGAAGGCCAAGGAGTTCGACATCCCGGGTGTCGCGGTGGGGGTGTGGGTGGAGGGACGGGAGCTGTTCGCCTGTCACGGCGTGACGAGCATCGACAACCCGCTGCCCGTCGACCGGGACACGCTGTTCGTGCTGGGCTCGGTCACCAAGACCTACACGGCGACCGCCATCATGCGCCTGGTCGAGACGGGGCGGGTCGACTTGGAGGCGCCGGTACGCCGTTACGTCCCCGAACTCCGGCTCCCCGACGAGGACGCGGCAGCGCGGATCACCATCCTGAACCTGCTCAACCACACCGCCGGGCTGGACACCCGGATGGTCTTCGACAGCGGAGACGGAGACGACGCGCTGGCCGGAGAGGTGGCCAAGATGGCCGAGGTGGTGCTGATCGGTCCGGTCGGCGGGCGTGCCTCCTACAGCCAGCTCGGCTACAACCTGCTCGGCCGGGTCATCGAGAACGTCACCGGCCAGACCTACGAGGCCGCCGTCGCCTCACTCGTCTTGGAGCAGGTCGGCCTGGCCAACAGCGTCTTCACCGCCGGACAGGCCATCACCCGCCGGTGCGCCGTGGGCCACAACCTCAGCGAGGGGACGCTCAAGGTCGCGAGGACATGGAAGGGCACGCGCGGCAACAACCCGGGCGGCGGCCTGGCGTCCTCGGTGTCCGACCAGCTCCGCTGGGCCCGGTTCCACCTCGGCGGCGGTGACCTGGCGCGGCGGATGCGAGAGCCGACGGTGGAGCTGCACGGTTCCAACCTCGGTGACGCCGTCGGCCTCGCCTGGTTCCTACGCGACGTGGACAGTGTGCGCACCGCCGGGCACGGCGGATCGGCCAATGGCCAGTTCGCCGACCTGCTGCTGGTTCCGGAGCGGGACTTCGCCGTCGTGGCTGTGTCCAACGCCGGGCCCGACAGCGGTCTGGAGTTCAACCAGGCCGTAGTCCGCTGGGCGCTCGAGCACTACCTCGGCGTGATCGAGCGCGACCCCGAGCCGCTCCCGTACGACCCACAGCGCGCCCAGGAGATCGCCGGGCACTACGAGAACGAATTCATGACACTGATCATCGACACCGACGGTGACACGATGACGGTCGAATGCCGGATCAAGGCGGAGATCCGCGCGGCGTCCGAGACTGAACTGCCGCCGGACCTGCCGCCGGTCGGGCTCGGCCTGCTGCCCGGAAGTGGGGACGAGTACATCGTCACCGGCGGCGGCCTGATCGGCCAGCGCGGTTTCCTCACCCGCGACGCCAACGGCGCCATCATCGGGGCGGACCTGGCCGGACGGCTCTTCAACCGGATTCCGACAACCGCCGAGTGACACCTGACATCTGCCGGAACCCACCGCGGGCGAGGCCGGTGACAGCCTCGCCCGGCAAGGAGACCCACCCCAGCCCCTCCGTCCTCGACGCCCTCGCCCGCGCCCTGCACCTAGGGCCCGTTCTGAATTCAGATCATGAGTTCGACGGTTCGGGCTCCTCGGCTGCGTTGCGGCTGGTAGAAGGAGTCCATGGCGCGCGGCGATCTGACGGACAGTGAGTGGGAGCTGGTCGAGCCGTTCCTGCCGATGGCGGAGACGGGCCCGATCCCTGACCTGCGACGGCAGTTCGACGCGGTCATGTGGCGGTTCCGGGTGGGCAGCCCCTGGCGGGACATTCCCGATCGGTACGGCAACTGGTCCACCATCTACGGCCAGTTCCACTCCTGGGCGCGCAAGGGCGTCTTCCAAGCCCTGATGGAAGGGATGATCACCGAGACCGCCGCGCGTGGCCAGGTCGACCTGTCGCTGGTCAGCGTGGACTCCACCGTCGCCCGCGCGCACCACCACGCCGCCGGGATGGCGGTGGACGCCGAGCTGCTGGAGGAGCTGGAGAAAGCCGCCGCGGAGGAAAAGGGGGTGCCGCGAAGGGACAAACCGGAACAGTAGCTGACCAGAACGGCGACACCGACGACGCGGAGGATGCCGGGCGGGAGGAGAAGCGCCGCCTGCGCCGACGCCGTCGGGCCCGGCTCAAGACAGCCCAGCTGGGGCGCTCGCGCGGCGGATTGACCACGAAGACCCACCTGGCGGCCGACCGGCGCTGCCGTCCGCTGTCCTTCGTACTCACCCCAGGCCAGAGCGCCGACAATCCGCAGTTCACCGCCGTCGTGGACAAGATCAAGGTGCGCGGCCCGGTCGGCCGGCCCCGCACCCGCCCCGGCACGGTCGCCGCCGACAAGGCGTACTCCGCCCGCGGCACCCGCACCTACCTGCGCCGACGCAAGATCAGGGCGGTCATCCCCGAGAAGGCCGACCAGGCCGCGAACCGCAAGAAAAAGGGCGGGCGTGGTGGACGGCCTGTCAGCCATGACGCGGACCTGTACCGCGACCGCAACGCCGTCGAACGCGCCATCAACAAGATCAAAGTGCGACACGAAGCCGCACACGTTAAGTGGGAAAGCCACGAAGGAAGGAGACATGTGCTGACCCCGGATTAGTGTCCAAAATCTGTTCCCGCGCTCAC
>NZ_RJVR01000208.1 GCF_003999195.1 Streptomyces soli | reverse complement strand
TGCGACGTGCGGTTGAGGAGAGTGAACGCCGTTCCGCCCCCGGGGCGTAACGGCTATCCCTGCCCTGCTCCGCAGGGGCTCGCATTCACCCCCGGCCTGAAGGCCGGGGCACCCTGCGAGGAAACAGGGTGGAAGAGTTCGGCGGACATCGGGATCACGCGCTCGCTGTCGGTCTTCGACGGCGCGATGACGAGCAGGGCGATGACCTCGCCGCCGGGCCGCTGGTATTGCCGGATGCTCTGGTGGGTGAGCTCGCACAGCTCCTCGATGCGGACACCGGAGTGCGCAGGGTCTCCACTGCGGCCCAGTCCCAGAAGGCGGACTCTTCCTCGCTCGCGATGTGGACCATCTCGCCGCTGTCGTTGTTGCGCAGGCGTGGCGGCACGGGTGCGGCGTGGCGGCTGAGTCTGCGGTCCGACTCGGTCAGGACGCGGGTGTAGGTGGTGCCGTCGAGGGTGAATGACTCGCCGTCGACCGCCTGCTCGGCGCGTTCGAGCAGCTGGCGGGCGTGGTCGTGGCGGGTCTCCACGTGCTCGACGAACGTGGGCAGAAGCGGCTGGCGCTGGCGGGTGCGGTCGGCGCTGCGCTCGTTGATCCGGCGGCGGCGTGCACCGCGCCCGCGCAGTTCCGCGGGCGGGACCGGGCAGGGGGCGACCCAGGCGGCCCAGCGTTCGAGTTCCGCGGGACGCAGCGAGTACGGGCCCAACCTGCGGGCTTTCGCGGTCTACCTGATGGTGTGGCACTTCGTACCGGTGGCCCGGGTGGTGGAGATCCTGGCGAACCTGACCGGTGCCACGCCCTCGACCGGGTTCGTCCACGCCCTGCTGGCACGGGCCTCGCAGCTGCTGCGGTATTGCGACTTCGGCGAAGTGGGACTACAGTGCCCGGCGCGCCCGCACCGGACGGCCGCCGACCAAGGCAGCGCTCAAGAAGCTGATCCTGCAGCTCGCTCGAGAGAACGCACAGTGGGGGCACCGGCGGATCCAAGGCGAGCTGGCCCGACTCGGACACCCCATCGCCGCATCCACGGTATGGAAGATCCTCCACGCGGCGGGCATCGACCCGGCCCCACGCCGCGCCGGCCCGACCTGGCGGGAGTTCCTCACGAACCAGGCCCAGGGCATCATCGCCGTCGACTTCTTGCATATCGACACTGTCCTCGGCAGAGGCCTGTACGCGCTGGCGTTCCTCGAACACGGCACCCGGCGCCTACACATCGCCGGCATCACTGCCCACCCCACCCGCGAGTGGGCAGTGCAACAGGCGCGGAACCTGACCGCCGACCTCTGCACGCGCATGGAACCCCTGCGCTTCCTCCTACGTGACCGCGACGGCAAGTACGGCCAGTCCTTCGACGCCGTCTTCGAGGCCGAGGAGATGGAGATCCTCAAGAGTGCACCGCGAGCTCCTCGGATGAACGCCCACTGTGAGCGGGTGATCGGCAGCATCCGGCGCGAGGCCCTCGACCATGTCCTCATCATGAACGAGGCCCACGCCCGGCATGTCCTGGCCGCCTACGAGCGGCACTACAACGAGCACCGCCCCCACCGAGCACGCAACCAACTACTTCCGGGCGCCGACCATCAGCCCATCACCGTGCACGACCTCGAAGTCCGCAGACTCCTGCGCACCCGCATCCTCGGCGGCGCCATTAACGAGTACCGCTATGCGGCTTGACCTGCAGCGACGACTTTACGAGCCCCACAGGATCGAGCTGACCGAGACCGCCGAGCCGGTGGGCTGGAGGAGAAACGATGGATGACTTCGAGAGGGAATTGACGCGGATGATGCGTGACAACCGGCAGGACACCCCCTTCGGGCAGGACGACCGCAGGCGCCTACGTGCCGGAGTGCGCGGGCGCCGACGAGCCCGGACCGCATGGATGACCGCTGGTTCCGCGCTGACGGTGGCGGCGATCGGTCTGGGCACTCTGGCGCTGTCCGACGCCTTCGCGACGGGCGGGCCGTCCGCGCCCGCCGCCTCACCCACGGTGACCAAAACCAAGACCAAGACCACGACACCGACAAGCCTCATCGACGTGCTGCGCCGCGACATCCCGTCCTCGTACGGGCGTCTGGACGCGGGCACCGAGGCGGGTTCGTTCGTGCTGACCTCTTCCGAGGGGGTCAAGACCTACCTCGGCGTCATGGTGCACACCTACGGCAAGGACGTGGGCTGGACGAGCAGTTGGTCCTGTGCGCACGCCCACGACAAGGACGACGGTGGCAGCAAAGTGCTGTCCTGCAACCAGTTGACCGTCAAGAACGGCACCGGATGGGAACTCGCGTGGACGCCCTCCCCGAGGCTGCTGGCCAACGCCGTCGAGTACGACGCGCCCTACAAGAGCGGCTGGGTGAGCGTCGACATTGAGACCTGCAACGCGCTGCACTCCTGCAGCACCGGGAGCGGCCCCGGCGTCCCGCCGATGACCCCGACCGCGGCCAAGCCGCCGCTGGGGATGGCGGTGCTGCACCGGATCAGTGTCGATCCCGACGTGATCAGCACGGCCGCAACGCACATGGCTCTCCCCGGCCAGCCCTACCGGTCGTCCGCTTCCCCGACGCCGACGAGCCACGGCAGCAACACGCCACCCACTCCATGAACGCCCGCCTCGCCGTCGCCCAGCTCCGGCGGATGACTAGCCGGGTACTTCGCAAGGTCGGGGACTGGAAACGGAGCCTCAGGCACCGCGCCAGTCACCGACCCTACTGAGTGTGCGTCAGCGTTCCTCTGTCACCGGGCGCCGCCCTGGTCCACGCGGATCCGCCCGACTCGCACCGCTTCGTGAAGATCATGAGGTGCCAGTGCTCAGCGAATCCGCGTGCTTCGGTCGCCGGAAACGTAACGGTGGCGCTCGTAAGCCGTTCCGGGATCGTGGGCGCCATCTGGGGGTGGCCGGTGCCTTCGCGCGTCAGTGGCGCAGCAGCCGGAGGTCGATCGCGTCGGCCATCACCTTCATGCCCGCGTCGTTGGGGTGGATGTGGTCGCCCGAGTCGTAGACCGGGTTGAGGGCGGCCGGGTTTGCGGTGTCGCGCATGGTCTGGTCGAAGTCAATGACACCGTCGAAGGCGCCGCTGGTGCGGATCCACTGGTTGACGCTCTGGCGGATCGTCTCGGCGGCGGGCGTGTAGTACCCGTTGCCCTCGTCGGGCATCAGGGTCGCGCCGATGATGTTGACGTGGGCGGCGTGTGCCTCGTCGATCAGCGTGCGGTAGCCGTCGATGAGGTCCTGGGCGGTCAGCGGCGCGCCGTTGGGGCCGGCGTTGTTCCCGATGTCGTTGATGCCCTCGAAGAGAATCACGTCCTTGACGCCAGGCTGGCCAAGGGCGTCGTGGCCGAAGCGCTTCAGGGCGCTGACGCCCTGCCAGAGGTTGGGGACGTCGGTGAGGACCCGGTTGCCGCCGATGCCGGCGTCTACGACGCTCAGCTTCTGCGGGCTCGATTCGGCGCCCAGCCGGCGTCCGAGGAAGTCGGGCCACCGGGTGTAGGTGCCGGTGGAGGAGTGGTAGCCGTCCGTGATCGAGTCACCGAAGGCGACGACGGTGCCCTTCGCGGTCGGCGACACGACGTCCAGCCCTGCCAGGTAGTACCACGAGGTAGTGGTGGTGCCGAACGCGGCCGCGCTGTCGTCACCGGTGTGATTGCCGGAGGCGATGTAGGTGGTGTCGAACGCGTCGGAGTGCCAGGTGGACGTGCCCGTCGGGCCGGGCACGTAGAGACTGACGAGCAGGTTTTCCCCGGCGCTGACCGAGATCGGGATGACGTCGCTGATGACCTGTTCACCGGCGGGGATCGTGACGTGGCCGGAGCGGCGGAAGGTGACGTTTCGGGTGGTGCCGCGCGTCGCTTCTCCCCCGCTCGCCTGGACGGCGACGTCCACGGCGTTGACATCGAGCGGGGTGCCGCTGTACCGGTTGGACAGGGTGATGCGTACGTGCGAGCCGGCGATGCTGCTGTGGACCACCATCCGCATGGTCTGGTTGTCGAAAGCAGGGCCGCCGGTCGTCATGCTGGGCGACCAAGCGCTGACCCGGGTGCCCTTGCCCTGGGACGAAGGCGCGGCGGTGCTCGCTGCGTTCGCGGTGCTCAGCGGAACGACCGCCAGGGTCATGCCGGCCAACGCGCCGGCCACGGACAGCAAGGCCCTGCGACGCGGTCGACAAATCGCCGTCAGGCCTCTTTTGTGGGACATCATGGATCTCTCCACTTTTCTCGTCGTCGCAGCGGGTGTGTGCGGGTTCGCTACGTCGGGGTGACGTGGTGTGGGGGGTGCACAGAGCAAAAACATCCCATGTATAGCCCGGCGATGTAGCCCTGTAAATGCCGCGGACACAACGAATATTCTTCTCACCGGGCGTTTTTCACTGCTCGTCATAGGTGCGCGTAGGCCGCAGACGGTTAGACTGGAGAGACCAAACATCGGGTCACTCAGCCACGAGGCTCTTCGGCACATCCCCGCCACAGGCGGGACAGACTCGAAGGGAGGTCTGCTGGGTCCGATGGCTCACCTGGATCCGAAAGGTGAAGGGGACCAGAGCATGCCAGGAAACCGGTGGCCGGGCTCAGGTGCCCGGGACGGCGCGCCGGGGGACCCGCGCGCCACGAAGTTGCGCCGCGAGGCGCTCTGTCGTATTCCCGACACAGTTGGGAAGAACTCGGAGGAACCAAGCTGAGCGACAAGCACGCGGGTGCTCGAGCAGCTGACGAACTCCAGGCCGGCAAGACTGTTCCGTCAAAGCAGCTGATGGCCGCCGCGGCTCAGGAAGTGCGCGAGCGTGAGCAGTTCGTACTGCTCGACGAACAGCAGGTCGCGTACCGCATGGTGCTCAACGCCGTACGCAAGGCGAAGCAGTCGGACCACAAGGAGGTCGTGGTCGTCACGGGCGGTTCCGGAACCGGCAAGAGCGTCATCGCACTGTCGCTGCTCGGAGTCGGCGGGTCGTCGCCGTCGTCGGGTCGGGCGGTGAGCTGGGCGTGGTTGCGGAGGGCGTTGCCGAGGAGGTCGATGGCGTCGCGTTGGAGGCGGAGCCGGACGTGGGCGTACACGGTGGCGGTGACGCCTATGTGGGCGTGTCCGAGTAGTTCCTTGATCACGACGAGTTCGACGCCCTGCTCCAGGAGGAGGGTCGCCGCCGAGTGCCGGAGATCATGGAAACGGATGCGGCGGAGCCTGGCCCGGCGGAGCAGGATGTTGAAGTGCCGGGTGAGGGTGGCTCCCTCGATCGGGGCACCGTCGGGCCGGGTGAAGACGTAGCCGCTGTCCTTCCAGCCAGTGCCCGCCGCTTCGCGTTCCTGGCGCTGTCGGTCGCGGTGCTGTTCGAGTGAGCGCAGGCACGGCGTGGGCAGGGCGATGCGCCGCTCCGAGCTTTGGGTCTTGGTCGGCAGGGCGGTCAGGCCGCCGGAGTTGGTGCGCTGGAGGGTGCGGCGGATGCTGGCGGTTCCGCCGGCCAGGTTGAGGTCTTCCCAGCGCAGACCGAGGAGTTCGCCTTTGCGGAGCCCGGTACGCAGAGCGAGTTCGAACAGCGCGTGCTGCCGGTGACCGTGGGCGGCGGCGAGGAACGCACGTCCCTCCTCGGCGGTGAGGGGTTCGAAGCGGTGGGGGCGGGGCGTGCCCATGCGGACGTTGCGGGCCACGTTGCGCGGGATCTCCTCCTCGCGGACGGCGTGCTCCAGGGCCGACTTGAGCACGGAGTGCACGTAGGCCAGCGTCAGCGGGGAGAGCCGCTTGCGGCAGCACTTCCCGATGGCGCAGCACTGGGGCTGGTCGCGGGCGGTGTCGAGGCCGCGTGCGCAGCACTGGCAGGTGGTGCGGAGTTGGTCGAGCCAGGTGCGGACGTCCTTGGCGGTGAGCTTGGCGAGCCTCTTCCGGACCAGGCCGGGGAGCAGGTAGAGACGGACGCAGGCGGTGTAGCGGGTGTGAGTGTTCTCGCGGAGCCGGTGGACAGCGACGGTCTCCAGCCAGTACGTGAGGAACGCGCCGACGCTGCCCTGTGCGGACGGGGCGGGGACGCCGCGGTTGCTGGTGGCGATCTTCTCGGTGAGCTTGGCCACTGCGTCCTTGCGGGTGGTTCCGTAGACGCGGACGCGCTTGCGGGTGTCGCCGACCGCCAGGACGTATCCGGCAGCCTCCCAGCGCCCGTCCTTGCGCTGGTAGACGGTGCCGTCCCCGTTGGCGCGGATCCTGTGGGAACCGGGGTTCGAGTTCGAGTCGGGGGTGGTCATCAGGCTGTCTCTTCGAGGTGCTGGTGGAGGTAGGTGGTCAGGGTTTGGGCGGGGATGCGGCGGGAGCGGCCGATGGTGATCGAGGCGAGCCGTCGCGTGCGGATGAGGTCGTAGACGGTGGAGCGGCTGACCTTGAGTCGGGCCATGACCTCGGGGACGGTGAGGAGTTCGTCGTGATCAGCCACGGGTTGCCTCCGGCTCCTGCGGGGCCAGAGCGGAGGCCAGCCGGGCGAGTTCGGGTGTAAGCCCGATGCCGGAGAACACCCAGTGCGCGAGGATCAGCGTCGACTCCTCCTCCGACCCCGTGGTCGGGACCCCGGCCTGGGCGCGCTGCCAGGCGGCGCGGGCGTCGCGCAGGGCGGCGAGGGTGGTGGAGTACTGGCGGGTCTTGGTGGAGAAGTGGCCTCGAAATCCGAGCATGTGTGCCCAGGCGCGGAGTTTGAGGTCGGCCAGTTCGGGGCGGGCGCTGAGGTCCCAGGCGGTGCGGATCATGCGTTCGGCGTGCGGGGGTATGTCGAATGCCTGGACTTCGCCGATCAGGCGGAGTCGCCGGTCCAGGGTGCCGGTGGCGCCTTCGGCTCCCTTGGTGGCGTACTTGGCGATGTAGGCGGCTACTGCCCGTTCGGTGACCGGGGTGCCGCTCTCGAAGTCGCCGCTGCGGATGGGGCGGACGTCGAGTTGGGTGCCGAAGGCGAAGGAGAGCACCTCCCCGTCGAGTTGCGGTCCGTCGACGCGGGCGCGGGCGGCTGCGGTGTGGCGTCGGTGAGCAGGTTGGTGGTGGCCCAGGCGGGTGGGGTGGTGGTGTGGCCGTCGGGTCCGTCGAGGCGGATGACGGCGTGGAAGTGGACCAGGCCGCGCCGCTGGTACTCGGCTACCTTGGCGTAGGAGATCTTCGCGGCCGAGGACAGGCTGCGCTGGGTGAGCCCGGCAGCTTTGGCGATGGCGCGGCGCAGGTGGAGCATGAATCGGGACCACAAGGCCGGGGCGTGGGCGTTCCACAACACCGCACCCGGATAGTCGTAGCGGTCGGGGTTCAGCGGCGAGCCGAGCAGCGGGTCGTCCTGGTCGTGGACCTGTCCGCAGCGGCACCGGCCTGCCTGCTTCGCGTCGCTGTTGGGGCGGTTGTGGACGGGGCCGAAGGAGGGGGCGGTGAAGGTGGCGAAGACGCGGGGGTGCTGGGTGATGGTGTCGGGGGCGGTTTTGCCGCCGCGTAGTCCGGCGGCGATGAGCTGGTAGGTGTCGTGGCGGTAGACCTCGGCGCAGGAGTGGCAGCGGGTGGTGCGGCGGTTGCCGCAGCGGACCAGGAGGCAGCCGGCGGGCATCCGGGCGGAGTCGAGGTGACGCAGGATCAATCCTGTGGCGGCGTCGACCTCGGTGTGGTAACCGTTGACACGGATCGGCCGGGCGCAACCACCGAGCGTGGTCAACTGTCGGACAAATCACGGCAGTTGGCCGTGGGCGGCGAGCTTGTCCAGGTCCCCGGGACGGAGACCGGGTGCGAAGAGGTCGGGCAGGGGGAGGGGGAGGGGCTGGTGGTGGGGGTTGGTGGGCATGGGGGCATGGCCTCTCGGCGGGACGGCGCGCGGGGTGCCGTCGAAAGGTGGGTGGGGGACCCCGGCAGGGGCGGAGGCGCTGGGCTGTGCCCCTGCCGAGGGTGTGCGTGCTGGTGCGGGAGGTGTCCCGCAGTTCTTCTCACCTGGATCACCTGGGGTGGTGGGGGTTGCGGGCTATGCCGCCTTGTCGAGTTCCGGGCCGTCCGCGTTGCCGGGCGGGTCGCGGATTTGGTGGCCTGTCTGGCAGAGGGCTTCGTTGATCTGCCAGCAGGCTTCGGTGGGCAGGTAGACCGAGTGCATCCGTACCGGGGTGCGCATGGTGCCGATCGCGGTGACGGCGACACCGGCCGGGAGTTCGCGGTCGGCGGCGCTGACCTCCAGGTCGCGGCCGTCGGGGAAGAGGTGGAGGAAGTCCTTGACGGTGTCGACGCGGTGGCAGATCCGGGCTGAGAGGTTGGTGCGCATCGCGGTGGAGAGCACGTCTGCCGAGGGCTTCTGGGTGATGAGCCACAGGCGGACGCCGAACTTGGCGCCCTGGCTGGCGATGGCCAGCAGCTCGGCCTCGAACCGCTCGCGGGCCTTGCGGTCGGTGTGGCGGGTGTAGTTGGCGAGTGACCCAGACCCGGTTCGGCGCGGCGGCCACGAAATTGCGCTTGAGCAGGTCGGGTGCCCGTTCGAGGTTCTTGTCGGCTACGGTGGTGACAACTTTCCTGCCTCGCACGGCTCCTGACAGCCCCTGGGCGCGCATGAGGCGCTCGACGGTGCAGCGGGCGACCTGATGTCCCTGTCGCAGGAGTTCACGCCAGACCTTGCGGACACCGTAGACGCCGTAGTTTTTTCTCATGGACCTTCTTGATGAGTGCGGTGAGTTCCGCGTCGCGCCGGGCGCGCGCGGACAGGACGCGCTTCTTGTGCGCGTCTTAGGTGGACGGGTGGATGCCGCAGTCGTGCTCGGTGAGCGTCCTGCAGATCGGCTCGACGCCTGTCGGGCGCCGAAACTCACACATAGCCTCTGAGCAGGCGCTTTGCACCATCAAGCGAGCATGGCAAGCTCGGACTGCATGGCGTTGCGCGTGCTCTACCTGATCTTCCTCCGACTCCTCGCACTGCTCCTGCTGCTCTCGCGCACGGATGCAGCCAAGGACGTCGAGCTGCTCGCGCTGCGCCACGAGAATGCGGTGCTGCGCCGACAGCTCGGCGTCCGGCCGCGGCTGACCTGGCCGGAGCGCGCCGTGCTCGCCGCCCTGGCCCGGCACCTCCCGGGTCGGCTGCGCCGACACCGCCTGGTCACCCCCGGCACCCTCCTGTCCTGGCACCGACGCCTGCTGCACTGGAAGTGGAAGCAGAAACCCGCCCGGACCGGACGCCCGCCGACCTCTGAGGAGCTCACCACTGTCATCCTGCGCCTCGCCCGAGAGAACCCGACCTGGGGCTCAACCCGCATCCAAGGCGAACTGCGCCGCCTGGGCCACCGCGTCGGCGCCACGATCCTCCCCCAGCCTCCGGCCGGGCGGTGCCCCCAGCATCCTGCGCAGCGCCGGCCTCGGCCCCGCGCCCCGCCGCGGGACTGGCACGGGTCCGACATGGCGCGATTTCGTACGCGCTCAGGCCTCCGGGCTGCTCGCCGCGGACTTTTTCCACATCGACACCGTGGTGCTGACCAGGCTGTACGCGTTCACGGTCATGGAGGTCGGCACCCGCACCGTGCACATCCTCGGCGTCACCGCCCACCCCACCGCGGCATGGGCCACCCAACTCGCCCGAAACCTCCTCGCCGACCTCGACGAACGGGCCTCCGGCTTCCGCTACCTGCTGCGCGACCGCGACAGCCGCTACACCCAGGCATTCGACGCCGTCTTCACCGCCGACGGCATCGACATCCTCAAAACCGCACCACAGGCGCCGAAGATGAACGCCCACGCCGAGAGATGTGTCCCGCGACGGTGGCACCGCAGCATGTGCGCATCCGTTGACGATCTCTCAGGAGGCCACTGTGGGTGCCCCCGACCTCTCGCCGCCCTTGGCGGATGCCCCGCTGCCCTCGGCAGTGCAGGAGCGGAGCAAGCTTCGCAAGCACTTCCGCCGGTTCGACATCCTCTTCTTCCTGCTCTGCACGATCGTCGGAGTCGACACCATCGGCGCCGTCGCCTCCAATGGGGCAGAGGCCTTCACCTGGCTGATCGTGCTGGCCGCCGTCTTCTTCGTGCCCTCGGCGCTGCTCTGCGCGGAGCTGGGTTCGGCCTTCCCGGACGAGGGAGGTCCCTACATCTGGACCAGCCGGTCCTTCGGGCGGCTGGCCGGCGCCGTGAACAACTTCCCCTACTGGGTAACCAACCCGGTCTGGCTCGGCGGGACGCTCACCATCAGCGCGGTCACCGCCTTCACCACGTTCTTCAATGGCGGCAAGGACCTGGGCACCCCTGCTTTCTACGCCTTCAGCCTGGTGTTCATCTGGGTCGGCGTGCTGGCCGCGATCCTCTCCTTCGACGTCGGCAAGTGGATCCCGATCCTTGGGGCTTGGGCCCGCATCCTCCTCCTGGGATTTTTCACCGCCACCGTGGCCGGGTACGCGCTTGAGCACGGCCTGCATGGATTCGGTGTGCACGACTTCTCTCCGACCTATGCGGGGTTCATCGGCCTGGTGCCGGTGCTGATGTTCAACTACGTCGGCTTCGAACTGCCCAATAGCGCCGGCGAGGAGATGACCGATGCGCAGCGGGACGTGCCTTACGCGATCTTCCGAAGCGCGGCGCTGAGCATCCTGCTGTACGGGCTGCCGATCCTCGGCATCCTCCTTGTCCTGCCAACCTCTGCGATCACTGGCCTCGGCGGCTTCCTCGACGCCATCCGGCAGGTGTTCACGATATACGGCGGCCACGTCGCCGCTGACGGGACCGCAACCCTGTCGGGTGCCGGATCCGTGCTGGGCGACCTCGCCGCCGTCCTGTTCATCCTGACCGTGCTCTCCTCCGGCGTGACCTGGATCATGGGATCGGACCGCGCGTTGGCCGTGTCCGGCTACGACGGCGCCGCGCCGCGGGCCCTGGGCGCGATCTCCCGGCGGTTCGGCACCCCGGTGCGGGTGAACCTGCTCAGCGGCCTGGTGGCGACCGCGGTACTGGTGCTCGCCCACCAACTCACCGGCGGCAACGCGGCCAAACTCTTCGGCGCGGTCCTCTCGCTGGCCATCTCCACCACGCTCGTCAGCTACATCGGCATCTTCCCCGCGCTGCCCGCGCTGCGCCGCAAGCACCCCGAGGTCCCACGGCCGTACCGAGCACCGCTGCCCCGGGTCCTGGCGACCTTCATCACCGTGCTGATCGTCTTCGCCTCAGTGCAGCTGCTGGCTCCGGGACTGGGCAGCGACTGGTTCGGCAAAAACTTCGCGCCGACCGGCTGGAGCCACGCCGAGCGGTGGACCTATCTGCTGACCGAGGCTCTTCCACTGGCCGCCTTCATCCTCATCGGCGTGGTCTTCTGGGCGCTGGGCGCGCCGACCCGGGCCGAGGCGGCTGCCGCTACAGGCCGTACTCCTCCAACAACCGCAACCACATCTCACTGATTGCCGGTGAGGCGGGGCCGGCGTGCCACAGCCGGGCCGGCCCCGCCTCACCGACCACCGCGACAGTCGCCGCCCCGGCGCTCCCCACCAGCCGTCCCCGGCCGCGCACCACTCGATACCAGCCCCTTCAGCCAGGCCACCTGCCCATCGTGCCAGTTGCCCACGAACCAGTCGCGGTGGGCGAGCACACCTCGCAGCGCCCGGCACAGGGCCGAGCTGCTCACACCGAACTCGGTGGCCAAGTCCCGCTCACCGCAAAACCGCTACCCGAGGCCAGCGCCGCCGCGGTCACCATGCCGACGACGGGGCACCGAGCAGCGGCACAACGCCCGGACTGCGCTCACCATGTCTCCAGAGCGGCGAACGACTCCGGCAGTACCTGCCCGCCGTCGACCGCCAAGGCCTGCCCGGTGATGTAAGCGGCCTCATCGGTGGCCAGGAACAACGCGGCGTTGCCGATCTCGTCGGCTTCGCCGAGCCGGCCCAAGGGAATGGATGCCTCCATGGACCGGCGGTGGTCCTCTCCCCGCTCGGCCATCCCCTCGGTCGCGATATTGCCCGGGAGGACCGCGTTGACGGTGATGCCGTGCGGCGCGAGTTCGATCGCCGCGCTCCGCATGTAGCCCAACTGCGCTGCCTTGCTGGCTCCGTAGTGGGACCAGCCCGGGTAGCCGGTGATTGGCCCGGTGATCGACGAGGTGAGGATGACCCGGCCCCGGCCGGAAATGATCAGAGCGGGCAGGCAGGCCCGCACCGCGAGTATTGTGCCCTTGACGTTGATGCCGAACATGATGTCGATGTCCTCCTCGGTCATCGCGGCGAGTTTGGCGGCGGGGAAGATTCCGGCGTTCGCGCAGACCACGTCGATCCCGCCCTGACGCTCGATCGCTGTTTCGGCCACCTGGGCGTTGTCCTCGGCGCGCGAGACATCCGCCACCGCATACGTGACCGGCCCGCCCCCCAGCGCGGTCAGCTCCTTGGCGGTAGCGGCCGCGGTATCCGCGTCCCGGCCGGTCACCAGGACCTGGGCACCCGCCCGGGCGAAGACCCGGGCAATGCCCTTGCCGATGCCCTTGGTGCCACCGGTGACGACCACCGACCGGCCCTCGATCGATGTGAACATAGTGGGCTCCTTACGCATGTCCGGCGGCCGGGGAGGATCCCCGCCGGGTGAATCCGGAAGAACAGGACTCGACGACACCGCATCTCGCCGCAGTAACTTCTCGGCCCTGAAGAGACCAATCTTGCACGCTCAATCGCTTCAAGCCACGTCTCAGCTCTTGCGTCGCAGCCATCTCGTCCGAGGTGGCCCACCACGACATCAGCGCGATCGACACCCCAACCGTGGTCCCCGGAGAACCGGTTCGTGCCGTACGGCTGCCCCAACTGATTCCAAGATCACATGGCACCGCTGCGCTGAGACGCGGCCAATGGCTGCGACTCCTCCTGACCCTGAGGAAACCGGGCAGCCTCATAAGGATATCGGGTGAACTCCGCACCCATCCACCGCACCTGGTCGGTATCGCTATGCGAGGCGATCCCGCTCTCAGCAGCAGCCGGCGCAGCAGGGCTTGGGCATATTCGCGCCAACTGTCGTTGCTGGGTAATTTGGTTGAGATGTGCGGCAGCCACGGGCACGGCCAGGCCTGGGGGGTCGGTCAGCAGGCCGAACCAGCCCTCCACCGCAGCCCCTTCCATCCGTCTTCGGGCGGCCCCCGGCCCTGCGCTACGGTCGGAGCGTACACGGTGATCCGGGTCATACCGGCGAGGGGAGAGTCGCAGACGTGCCACGCACCCGTTCCGACGTGTTGGTGATCGGCGGTGGGATCATCGGGCTGGCCGTCGCCTGGCGTACGGCGCAGCGCGGCCTGAGCGTCACCGTCCTCGACCCGGACCCCGGACACGGCGCGGCGCAGGTCGCCGCCGGGATGTTGGCGCCGGTCACCGAGCTGCAGTACGGCGAGGTGCCGCTGCTCCGGCTCGGCATGGCCTCCAACGCCCGGTACGCCGACTTCGCCGCCGAGCTCGAGCAGGCGTCCGGCCTGCCCACTGGCTACCGGGCGTGCGGCACGCTCGCCGTGGCGCTGGGCGCCGACGACCGGGGCGAGCTGCACGAGCTGTACGAGTTCCACCAGCGCCTGGGGCTCGACTCCAGCTGGCTGACCGGCCGGGAATGCCGCCGGCTGGAGCCGATGCTCGCGCCCTCCGTGCGCGGTGGTCTGCACGTCGCCGAGGACCACCAGGTGGACGGCCGCCGGGTCGGGGCGGCGCTGGTGGCCGCTTGCAGCCAGGCCGGCGTCACCCTCTGGCAGGCCAGGGCCGACCGGCTGACCGTCGAGCAGGGCAAGGCCGTCGGTGCCGTGACCGATGCCGGAGAGGCGATCGATGCCGACCAGGTGGTGCTGGCGGCGGGCTGCCGCAGCCACCAACTGGACGGCCTGCCCGAGGGTGTCCTCCCTCCCGTACGGCCCGTGAAGGGACAGGTACTGCGGCTGCGCATCCCGGCGCGCTACACCCCGTTCCTGTCCCGAAGCGTCCGGGCCGTTGTCCGGGGACGCGATGTCTACCTGGTTCCGCGCGAGAACGGGGAGCTGGTGATCGGAGCGACCAGCGAGGAGCTGGGCTACGACACCACCGTCACCGCCGGCGGGGTGTACGAACTACTCCGCGACGCCCACGAGCTGGTACCCGGTATCACCGAGCTGCCGCTCGCCGAGGCCAGCGCCGGCCTACGGCCGGGATCGCCCGACAACGCGCCGCTACTCGGCCCCACCGCCCTGCCAGGGCTGATCGTCGCCACGGGGCACTACCGCGACGGCGTGCTGCTCACCCCCGTCACCGCCGACGTGGTCTCCGAATACCTCGCCACCGGCCACGTCCCCGACCTGGCGGCCCACTTCTCCCCAACCCGCTTCGCCGTCCAGGACGCCCGGCGATAACGCTGCCCTTGCCGATAACCCCGTCCGCCCTGGTCACGCGGCATGTGTGTACTCGTGGAGGGTGCCGCCGAGGCGACACATTGCTGTATGTCGAGGCGGGCTATCTTGGTTGCGTCCAGGGAAAGTGGTGTAGCGGGTAGCTTCCCGTGAGTGTGGAGTTGCTCCGTGTGCGCGTTGTCGCGTACACGCAAGGCAGCCATCGGCTGATCCTTCAAGACGACCAAGTCACGAAGGAGAAGAGCACGATGACCGCACCGCACAGTGTGCCGTTCGCCGCGATGCCGGAGGAGAACCTCGCCTGGGCGAGTCCCGACCTTCTTCGCCAGATGGTGAAGACCTTCGCCGAGGCCATGATGCGACGGGTCGGCGGTCGGCCGGGCCGTTTGCGACGGGAGACGTCGGCGTGGCGACGGCGCATGAGGTCATGGTGCCACCTCAGAATCGTGTCCGGGGAGACGACCAGGTGCAGCTGCCGCAGCTTCGGCCTTGGGAGCCGGTGGAGGAGGGCGGCAAGGAAAGCTCGGTCCGCCGAGGTGACGCGCGGCCTGTCCATCTGCCCCTGCAGGACCGCCAACTGTGGCGCAGCGTCGATATCTCGATGTCCTTGTCGACGTCGCTGATCGGCAGCAGCCGTATGAAGGCGAACACGCTCGACACGGCAAGGTAGGGCAGTCGAAACAACACTGTCGATCAGCCTGCCACGCCTGACCTGCGTTCGCCGATAGTTCACGAGAAACTGCAGGTCACAGGCCATGGATGGGGTTTTCGGCACCCGCAGGAAGACGTCGGCCCAGTGGCGGCGCGATATCAGATGGGCGGCGTCCGTGAGGACCTGGAAGCCGCCGGGCTGGACGTACGGGTCGTCTCGGCCGGCTCCTCCATCACCTCCGCCTACCTCACCGCGGCCGACGGGATCACCAGGATCCGCCCGGGTGCCTACGTCTACAACGACCTCCGCCACCGCCTGGCGCGTCCGTACGATCGACTGGAAGTTCAGACCGCGATTCTGCCGGGCAGGAGCTTGCGCCAGCGCGAGCCGACCGCCTTGCAGTGGCCTTGAGACCAGGTCGGCGACCCTGCGGGTGGTGCTGCTCGACAGCGGGAGCCGAGCCTGGCGGACAGCGTGTTCAGTGCCCTCGGCCCATGGTTGTTCGCCACAGACTGCCAACCGGCCGAGGATTCTTTACGTATCGGGATCCTGACGGGTGATCAACGCAATGATCACGGCTCGCAGCTTGCAGACTCGCCCCTGAACGCCACCCGACCAGTGCCTCCCACCTGGGAATCAGGATGGAAAGTTGTCAGTAGGCGCCGTTCACATTGTCGATAGAGCCGTACTTGGCGGCAGCGTAGTTACACGCAGCGGTGATGTTTGCGACCGGGTCGAAAATGTCCATCGAGGTGCCGGGCACGTGATAGGCCTGGAACGTCGGGTCGATGATCTGCATCAGCCCTTTTGACGGTATTCCGGCCGCGGCGTTGGAGTCCCAGTTGTTGATGGCCGATGGGTTGCCCGAAGACTCACGCATGAGGTTTCGGTAGATGCCGTCGTAGGTGCCGGGGATGCCGTGCGCGGCCATGATGCTCAGCGACTGGTTGATCCAGCCATTCAGGGCGGATCCGGCGGTGACACTTTGCATCGACGGCGCCGCGTTGGCAGAAGTCGCGCCTACCAACGGGAGAACGAGTGCGGCACCACTCACGCCCGCGGCGACGAGCCGTCGAGCGATTGGGCTGGTCCGGGGACGACGGTGCTTACCCTCTGTGGGCATGACAGATTTCCTCTCCGTCGCCTGCGAGGTGAGCTGTCGGGTTCGGGCTGGAGTTGCCCGGTCGCGGTGTGAGTGCGACTTCACCCCGAGCCGGTCCGTGTTTTGGATCGGCGACTTACCTGGGTCCCCCGCTCCTGCCGTACGTGAATAGGTTGGGTTACCGGGCAGCGGCAGGATTCGGCGGTCCACCCGGATCGGGCTGTGACCGTAAGTGAGAACGCGCGGACAAGACAAGCCCTAAACCCTCCACGCCATCCCAAATGGGAGTCCAGCAGGGAAGGATCCGGTTTACCGATCCAATTCCAAGAAGCCCAACTCTCCTGCCCTGTCAGGGAAATGGCCCCAGAAGTAAGCACCACCCCCACCCATCGACGTGACACAGATCATGTGTCACGACGGAATCCCTTGCGTCACACACACAACACAGAGAATCGTAAATGAGGCAAATGTCACAAATCGGACTTAGTAGTTAAAGTGAGCAAACAACCCATATGGACAGCAGGCATTGGCGACGGGCGCGGGCCCCTCGGGGAGGCAAGTCACATCGCCGCGCCTGCCAGGGCAGGTGCCAGGTTCAGTCCGCGCCAGGGCGGTTCAAGGATGATGACCTGCTCCGTCACCAGCAGGTTCTCCTGCGGAGGCCATCTGTGCCCCAGCGCCGTAGGTGTTCGTTCCGGCCACCAGGACTGCTTCGCGGCGACCCGGGACAGCCAGGCGTTGTGCCAGTCCATGGCCTCCCACGGATCATCGGACCCGGACATCCGGATCCGGGCGAAGGTCATCTCCCGCCACAAGCAGGTCCGGGGCGGCCGCGAGTTCGGCGTCGCTGACCGCTGGGTCGTCGGCGAGGGTTCCGGCGAGGAGAGCAGAGTCGGTCCGGGCGGGCCCACGACCACACCGCCGCTGCCGCAGAAACCCGCCGGATCCTTCGGCCCGGCGGACGCCTCGTCATCACCGGCTGGCACCCGCGCCAGCACGGCGACCCACGACTGCCCGACCGCCACCGCCACACCCACTGGCCACGTGCTGCGCGCTGCCGGTTTCAGCACGGTTGAATGCCACGACCGGCCCGCCTGGAGCGACACCTACCTGCGCATCTACCGCAAGCTCCAACAAGGCGACCCCGGACGGGACGTGGCGCTGGCCGGGCTGCAAGGGGAGGCCCGTCGGCGTCTGCCCACCGCCAACCTCCTTCGCCGGGTCGCCATCACCGCCTGCTGAGGCGGCTTGGGCATGGGCCCGTCGAAAAACTAGTCGTTGCTTCCGTGTCTTGTGCTCGTTGATGTGATATCGGGCACTTTGACGAGTTGATCGGTCCGCTGCGACAGAAGCTGGACGTGGTGGTGCCGTGGCTGAACGAGAGGCAGCGGAGGCTGCTGTTCGCCGCCGAGGCACGGCAGTTGGGACACGGCGGCATTGCGGCGGTGGCGGCCGAGGCCGGGGTGTCCAAGGGCTGTGTCCAACGTGGTCTGGTGGAACTGGAAGCCGACGAGGAGCCCTCGGACCGGGTACGTCGCCCCGGCGGTGGCCGCAGGCGCCAGACCGAGAAAGACCCCGAACTACTGCCCACGCTCATGGAGTTGGTCAAGGACGGCACGCGCGGTGACCCGATAGGGCCGCTGATGTGGACCACGAAGTCCCTGCGGCACCTCTCCGACGAGCTCACCGCCCGTGGCCACCGGGTCGGCCGGGACACCGTGGCCGAGTTGTTGAAGGCGGCGGGGTTCAGCCTCCGCGGCAACGCCAAGGTCCTTGAGGGCACCCACCATCCCGACCGCGACGCGCAGTTCACACACATCAACGATCTGGTCGCCGAGTTCTTGGACATCGGCGAGCCGGTGATCAGCGTGGACTGCAAGAAGAAGGAGATGATCGGCCTGTTCGGCCAGACCGGGCAGACCGGGCAGGAGTGGACCGCCAAGGGCGCACCGGTCAAGGTCATGGACCACGATTTCCCCAAGGACGCCGAGGGCACCGCGATCCCTTACGGCATCTACGACCTGGGACGCAACACCGGCTACGTCGTGGTCGGCACTGACCATGACACCGCCGCCTTCGCGGTGGCCTCCATCCGCCGCTGGTGGACCGAGCAGGGCCGACTCGACTACCCGCACGCCACCCGGCTCGTGATCACCGCTGACGGCGGCGGATCCAACAGCAGCACCGCCAAGGCATGGAAGGCCAACCTGGCAGTCATCGCCACCGAGATCGGCCTGCCCATCACCGTCTGCCACCTACCGCCCGGCACAAGCTAGTGGAACAAGGTCGAGCACCGACTGTTCTCCTTCATCTCCATGAACTGGCGCGCCCGCCCGCTGACCGGCTTCGACGTCGCCGTCAACCTCATCGCGAACACCACCACCAAGGGCGGCCTGACCGTCCAGGCCCGCCTGGACACCGGCCGCTACCCCACCGGCATCGAAATCAGCAAACAGCACATGGCCGCCCTGAAGATCGAAACGGACGAGTTCCGCGGCGAGTGGAACTACACACTGCCGCCCCAGCCCGACACGCCCAACCCGCCCACCGAGCCACCGCTCCCCAAGAGCCGGGCCAGCGCCGGAGAGGCGTTCGACACCGCAGTGGTCACCCACCCTGCCCTCACCGGCCTGACCCGGGAAGCGCTCGACCAACTCACCACCGAACTACGCCAATTGGCAACCGAAGCAGGCATGACGACACCCAGCCGCCGCCCCAAGATCACCTTCGAACAACAGGCATGGGCGGCCGTCCTCGACCAGCGCGGCGTCTCCCGCTCGCTGATCGCCCACCTCCTCCACGTCAGCGAGGCCCACATCCGCACCACCCTGCAGATCACGGGACCGCTCCTCGAACGGCACGGACACACCAGCCCACGCCTCACGCACCGCCTCGTCGACCCCTCCGACCTCACCGGCTACCTCATGTCCATCGCGTCAACCCCCGGCTGACACGACACGCACCACTTATTCTTCGACGGGCCCAGTGGGCCTGGACCACCACTGTCGATTCAATCGAAGAACCATCCTGAGCTGCGACAACGTAGTCAGATCGCGATCGAACCGGCGATAACGGGCGGTCCGCGGACGGACAGGTTCTCGCGCGAGACCAGCGCGCTGACTCGCGAGCGGTGCCCAGTCGGGGGCCGGTCAGGGCGTGCCGAGGCATCCGTCGAAGGCGAACAGCGGGTTGAAAAAGGTGCGCCCTCGATCGTCGGTGACGTAGAGGGGTCCGACGGCTCCGGGCGGGGACTGGACCTCGTAGCAACCGTTGGCTTTGAGGGTCACGTCGAGCACGTTCGTGCCCACGCCGTCGGAGGCCCGCAGGTCGGAGATCGTGCAGGACCAGTCGTCGCCGGCGCCCGTGCTGTTGGGGACGGTCGCTCCGATGGGTGTGCCGCCACGGTTGCACACCGCGTGCCAGGGGATCGTGGGGTCGGCCTGGGCACCGGTCTGCCATTGGTATCGCACCTCGGCGAGGTGGCCGAAAGTCGTGGCTATTGACGTGTCGAGCCGGGTCGCGGTCAGGGCCGTCGGCCCGACTGTGCTGAACCCGCCGAGCAGCGCGCCGATCGCCGCTGTGGCGATGCCGATGCGGACGGTGGTGCGGCGCCGGCCGGCGGGCATGGCGTCCGCGCCGGCGAAATCACGGCGCCGCAGGAGGTACCAGGCCGTGCCGGCGAACACCGCCGTGTAGCCGACGTCGGTGACCACCGCCTGGATGATCGGCCAGGCCGGCACTGGTGCGGTAAAGAAGACATGCCAGGCGTCGGACGGCGTTGTCGGCAGGATCGAGCGCACCACCTGGCCCGAGGCGATCGTCTCCAGCAGCTGCAGGACGATGCCCACCACCAGCGGGCCGAGCACGCCGACGATCCCGCTGCGGCTGACGACCGACAGCAGCAGGCCGAGGGCGACGAAGACGCTGGTCCACAGCAGCGAGAGTATCCAGCTGGCCGCGACCAGGCCGAGCGCCTGTCCCGAACCGACCAGCTGGCCGGACAAGCCGACCAGCGGTGACGAGCCCACGGCGGCCAGTCCGGCGAGCAGGCTGACCACGCCGATCACCACGAAGCTGAACCAGACGCACACCGTTGCCGCGACGGCCTTGCCGAGGAACAGCCGGCTGCGGATGCAGGACCGAGTGAGGATCGTCTTCCACGTGCCGTGGCGATCCTCGCTGGCAAAGATGTCGCCGGCGAACAGGCCGGCCAGCAGCGGCGCGCCGTAGGCGGCGGCCCAGTTCAGCACGGTGAGCGAGGTGGCAAAGCCGGACGTGCCGGCCCAGCGGCCGAACAGCGTGTCCGACGGGCGGTTGGATCCCGCGCGCATGAGGATGGCGAAGCCAGCCGGCACCACGACACATAGCGCCAACACGATCCGCAGCGTCGGCTGCGACATCAGCTTGGTGATCTCAACCTTGATCGCTACGCCGATGCCGGGCCGCGGCCGCGGCGTGTGATCCGGCGCGGCGGCGGTCGACGCGTCGTTCGGGGCGTGAGTGCTCACACTCATGCGGCGACCTCCGGGATCGAGCCGGTGAGGGCGGTGAACAGCGCTTCCAGCGGCGGCACGTCCGGCTCGAGCTGGCGGACGGCCACGCCGGCCCGGGCCAGTTCCAGCACGAAGGCGTCGCGTTGCCCCTCGTTGGCGTGGATGATCAGCGGTGCGCCGCCGCCGGAGCGTCCGCCGGTCTCCATTCGCAGGGCATGACGGCGACCGACGGCGGCGGCCCGTTCGTCGTCGTTGGTCCACACCCGGTAGGCGGGCGTCGGGGCGGCAACGTGCAGGGATGCCTGGGTTCCCGCCCAGACCGTCCGACCGGCGTGGATGATCAGCACGCGGTCGCAGATCTCGGCGACTTCGGCCATGTTGTGGCTGCTCAACAGTACGGCGACGCCGCGGTCGGCCAGGGCCCGCAGCTGCGCTCGCACGTCCAGGGCATTGGCCGGGTCCAGGCCTATGGTGGGCTCGTCCAGCACAATCAGGCGTGGGTTACGCAGCAGGGCCGCGGCCACGCCCAGGCGCTGGCGCATCCCGGTGGAAAAGGTGCCGACCTTGTCGCGGCGGCGGTCGGCAAGATCGACGAGCTCGAGCGCGGCCTGCGGGGTGAGTATCGCCTGCGGGCCGTCGAGCTGGGCGAGCAGTTTGAGATTGCGCTGGGCCGACAGGTATGGATAGAAGCGCGGCTCCTCCACGAAGCCCGCGACCCCGTCGCGCGTCGCCGGATCGCCGGCCGGGGCGGGGCGGCCGAACAGGCTCACCGAACCGGAGTCTGGAGTCAGCAAGCCGAGGATCATCCGCATGAGCGTGGTCTTGCCGGCGCCGTTGCGGCCCAGCAGGCCGTAGACGCTACCGGGCGCCACCTGCAGGTTGATGTTGTTGACGACCAGCCGGTCGCCGAATCGCTTGGTCAGTGCGTGGGTTTCCAAGGCAAGATCGGGCTCGGGTCGGCCGGTGTGATCACGCATGGGGAGTGGTTCCTTTCACGGGGCGTGGTGCCGGTCGAGATCCCGGAAGGACCCGGCTGGCACCACCTACTGCTTCGTGATCAGCCGCAGACTGCGCGGTGATCAGTCGTGCGCGGTGATCAGCCGTTTACTGCATGGTGATCAGTCGAATGTTGCGTGGTGATCAGTCGCCGAGGAAGTCGCTCGGCAGGTTGCGACCGGGCACCTGGGTCGGCGCCAGGATCTGCTTGTCGCCCGGGTACGGCTTCGACCAGTCGGTCGAGGTGTACCAGTCGTAGCGGTTCATCTGCGCTGGGTTCGTCGCGTCAGGAGCCGCATTGGGTCCGGTCAGCTTCGGCTTGGCCTCAGTCTCGTACCAGGTGGTCCACTGGCTGGCCACCGACTGCTCCGCGGCCGGAATCGCCGGGGCGGCCGGTCCGTTGGTCGCGGTCACCGCGGACGCGGCCGACGGGTTGGCCGGGGTGCTCGCCGACGGGGTCAGCGGGATCAGGTTGCTGACACCCTGGGTGAGCGGAACCTGGTTCGGCAGAAGCGTGTACGGAGTGAGGTTCGGGGTGTTGGTGAACGCGTCGTACATAGGCACGGCAGCCTGGTCCATCTGGTTCATCGGCTGGGCCCCGAGGATCTGCTCGATCGTCTTGGTCACGTTGACCTGCGTGTAGTAACCGCTGTTGACCACTCCACGCTTGGCGTACGGGCTGGCGATGAACAGCGGGCCACGGTGGCCGTCGACGTGGTCGGAGCCGGCCTGGGTGTCGTCCTCGAGGACGAAGACGGCCGAGTCTTTCCAGAACTGGCTGTGCGAGACATCCGAGACGATTCGACCCACGGCCAGGTCGTTGTCGGCGTTCTGGGCCGCCCCAGTCGGCGCACCACCGGTGTGGTCGTCACTCACGGTCATGGTCGTCAGGCTCGGCAGGACGCCGGTCTGCTCGGCCTGCTTGAAGTCCTGCTCCCAGATGTCAGCGCGGTACTGGTCAGGAATGCTCGGGTCGAAGTGCGGGTAGTCGTGGTTGCTGACCTGGTTCAGCGACGGCACGTCCGAGACCCACTGAGCCGAGTTCTGCGCCACTGGAAGGGGGCCGGTTGCCTTGCCCTCCATGATCTGGGAGTCGGCGTAGTACTGCTGCCACGTGCCCTTCTTACCGGTGGTGGCCGCCTCGAACTCACCGTAGTTCCGCACGGTGCCACCAGCGTTCTCGACGGTGTTCCAGATGAACCCGTCCCGCTGGTAGGACAGGGCGTCGCCGCCCGGGTACGGGTAGCTACGCGCCCAGGTGCTGGCCGCGTTCTGCGCCTGGTAGTCGTTGTTGTCGCCCTGTACCAGCCATTGGTGACCGTCCGCCGACAGCATGCCGCTGTCGTAGAAGTTGTCGAAGTCGGTGAAGGTGTTGGCCAGGCTGTGCTGGTTCGGCGTCACCGTCGCCCCGTAGGTGGTGTCGGCCGGGTCGCCGTTGCCCTTGCCGAGATCGCCGAGTATCTGGTCGTAGGTGCGGTTCTCTTTGATGATCAAGAAGACGTGCTTGATCGCCGACGGCTGGCCGAGTTGAGTCGGGATCGCCGGGGCATGGCCACTGGGGAGGTTGCCGCTACCGGTCGGCTTCGGCGTGTTCCAGGCGTTGTTGTTGAACACCGTCTGGGTCGTGGTGTCCAGCGCCGAGTCGGCCGGCATGCTGAAGGAGGTCATCGTGCCCTGGTACTTGTGGCTCTGCGGGTAGCCGTTGGTGCCGATGCCCTGCTGGTTGCTGACGATCACCTTTCCGACCTTGGTGTCGAAGGACACCTGGTTCGGGTACCAATCGGTCGGGATCAGACCCTTGTAACCCACCGGCGTGCGCTCTCCGGCGTAGTTGAACACCGCGATCGCGTTGTCGCCGCCGACGCTGACCAGCATGTGGTGGTCATCGGCGAAGGTCACCGAGTTCGGCGACGCGCCGACCGTGGCGCCGTGCAGGGGCTCGACGTTGATCGTCTGCGTCACCTGGTGCGATGCGGCGTCGATGATCGACACGGTGTCGCTGTTGGTGTTCGCCACGAAGACGGCGCCGTCGTGCACGGTCAGCGCCGCCGGTTGCAGGCCGACGTTGATCGTGTCGGAGACGGTGTTGGTGGCGGCGTCGATGACCGAGACCGTGCCCGTCGTCGAGGCGCCGGTCACCGGGTCGGAGACGATGTTGGTGCCGTCGGACTTGTTGGTCGTGTCGCCCGGGACAGCCGGCCGGCCGCCCCGGTTGGACACGAACACCTGGTTGCCAACAACCGCGACACCCGCGGGGGCGTTACCCACCGGGATCTGCGCGGCCACGGTGTTGGCCGTGGTGTCGATCACGGCCACCTTGTTCTTGCCGCTGAGCAGGGCGTAGAGCTTGCTGCCGTCCGCGGACACCGCCAGGCTGTACGGGAACGACCCGCTGCCGAGCGAGATCACTGTCGGCGCCGTCGGGTTGGTGATCAGGCCGTCGGGGCCGACCGAGTACTTCAGGATGCTGGTCAGCGTGGCCGCGTAGAGCGTCGAGCCGTTCGGCGAGTAGACCGGCGCCGCAACGCCGGTGCCGCCGAAGCTCTGCAGGACCGAACCGGTCGCGGCATCGAGGACGCTCAGCTGCGGTTTGCCGATGTTGTCAGCGCCGGTCTGGGCCGCGATCTTCGTGCCGTCGGGGCTGATCGCGGTGCCGATGGTCTCGGCCGAGAACGTGGCCGCGCGCTGACCATACGGCGAAATCCACTGATTGTCGGGCAGCAGGATCCGCCCGTCGTCCTGGGTCTTACCGACCGCGTTGGATCCGAACGGGTTGAGCGGGACGACGCCAGCCGCCATGGCCGTCGTGACGCCGCAAGCGGCGATTGCGACCGCGGCGGTACCGGCGACGACCCAGTGCCGCCCGCGCACCTTGGATGGGGTGAACAAGATATTGCGCCTTTCACTTCTGTGACGCTCACGGGTGGGGGACACGACCTAGGCGAGATAAGGCCTGGACCCAGGTCGTCCTAACTCCATCCAGCGCGCGTGAACACAGAGCAAACTACTGGCTTACAGACCAGGGCTGATTGCGATCTCCCGAGGGCGTTTAAGGGCCCGTCGAGAATCTGATGGTTCCTTCCGGAACGTGAGCTCGTTGATGTGGTATGGGGCGTTTCGATGAGCTGATCGGGCCACTGCGGCGGAAGTTGGAAGCAGTCCTGCCATTTCTGAACGAGCGTCAGCAGCGGCTGTTGTATGCGGCGGAGGCCCGCCAACTCGGGCACGGCGGGATTGCGGCGATCGCCGAGGCGGCCGGGGTGTCCAAGGGCTGTATCCGGCGCGGCATGGTCGAGCTGGAAGCGGGCGGTGAACCCGCGCAGCGGGTGCGCCGTCCCGGAGGCGGCCGCAAACCAGCGGCGGAGAAGGACCCCGGCCTGCGCCCGGCCCTGATGGACACCTGGTCAAGGACGCCACGCGCGGCGACCCGATGCTGCGGTATCCGGCGGTACCGCCCGGCATCGCCTTGCGCCGATATCCAGTAAGCGGTCATCCCAGGTCAGCAAGGCCCGTTCGCCGTTCCCGGCGTTGGCGGGGACCACGGTCGGGCGCCTCAGCTATCTGCCGACAGAGTTCGTTCGACGAGGACGCGCACCAGGCGTGATGGCGCTCTCTGAAATTCCCCACCCCCTGCTCAGCCGCTCCCCAGACCTGCTCACCTTTGCTCCCCACTCTGACGCGCCTGATCGGGCCTCGGGACGGAGGGTCCGGATCGGCAACCGGACGTCTCAGCAGGACGTCCCATCAAGGACGACACCGGGAGCTGACTGGGGTCACGCCTGCCAGGTGGTGCGCCCGGCGGGCATCCTTGCCCGAAGCCTTTCCGTTTCGACGTTCTGCTCCGGACACTGCACCGGAACAGGGCGTTGAAGGGGAGCGGCTGACTCCAACCCGCCTCATTACTGCTGTCCAAGGAGGACTTCGCGATGTGGCCCAGCATCATTGCCGTGGTCGGCACACTGCTTGGGGGCGCGCTCACCGGGCTGCTTCAGATCAAGAGTGCGCGGATCGCTCAGAGTGCTGCCCGTGCTGACCAGAGGGCAGAAGCGCTGCGCAGGACGCTGGGCGAATTGGTGGCCGCCCTGGGCGACCATCGGCGGGCTATGTGGCATCGCGAAGTTCTGCGCCTGGACGGCGCGAGCGAGGAAGCCGTCGAGGCAGCTCGCACGGCCTCCCGCGCCACACGCTCGGCCGTAACCGGCCCACTGGTCGCGGTATCTGTCCTTGAACGATCCCTTGCTGAGCCAGCTCGTCAGGCTGCCCTGGCCGCGTTCAACCTGCGCAACGCCACCAACCACTCCGCCCTGGCCTCCCTCCGGGAGGCCGCCATCGCAGCGACTGACGAACTGGTCGCCGCTGCCAGCCGGGCCATGGCCTGACTTCCCGGACGGCCGGGTGACGCGGCCCGGGCGCCTTAACGACATGGGGTGTCTGACATGCCGAAAACCGCATGACGTTCTCGTCGCACCTGTGGTCGGATGCTCTTCGTCCGAGACTCCACTCGTGGACCGCCGCCGTGAGGAAACAGATGATCGACCGTGGCCTTCCCGATGCTGAGACGATCGAGACCGTCCTCGCATCCCATGAGGGCGCATGGGGTGGCGGAGCGCGGGTTCTGTCGGTGCAGGACCTGTCGCCCGGACTGGGTCAGGCAGCGGTCCTTCGGGTGAGCACCACGGCACCAGACGGCCGCCCGTCCCAGTGGATCGTCAAGATCCCCGGTTGGGGCCACCAGTCCCTGCTCGACTCGCGCGATAGCCAACTGGACCGCCGCGAAGCCCACTTCTTCGGTAGCAACATCCCCGGTCTGCTGCCCGGCGGCCTGGCCACGCCGCCGGACGCGACTGTGGTCAGCCACAACGGTCTCGCCTGGATTGTCATGCGCGACATCGGCGCCGCCTTGCACCAACGCTGGACCCCCGCCGCCGCCACGACAACTGCCCTACGCACCGCGCTGTTGTATCTCCCGGGGGCCTTGCACCCTGACCTGCTCGACATCCCCTGGCTGGAGCGGGAAGGTTACGCCGCCTACACCCATCACATTCCAGTCGGCCACGACAACCTCGACGCCCTGGCCCACGATCCGCAGCTCAAGGCACTGTTCACTTCCGAGCAGGTCCACGCCCTGCACACCTGCCTGGACGCGGCTGCGGAGCTGAGCTCACGCGCCACGGAACTACCTGCCACTCTTGTCCACGGCGATCTCACTCCGCGCAACGCCGGCCTGGACCGAGACAGCGCCCTGGTCCTCATCGATTGGGAGCACGTCGGCGTCGGCCCCGTGGGGTTCGACCTGGGTACCTTTGTCTCCCTCTACCGTGCCTTCGGCGGCCACGGCCCGCTGGACGAGCTAGCCCTCCTTGAGGTCTACGGCCGGGCCCTCAGCGACCTGGCCGACACCGACCTACGCCACCCTGTCGCCCTGGGCCTCGCCACCGCTCACCTGACTTGGGGACTACACCTACGTCTGGGCCCTGGCCTAACGGCGGTGCGCCAGGGCTTCCACAGCGAGACCCCAGAGGAACTGGCCCCGCACCTCGATGACATCCGTTCGGGATGCCTGCGCGCCGTGTCCTGGGCGTCCGCAGCCGGAGTTGACACCGCAGGCCACTGACATGCCCTCCGGCCGGATCGAGCGTCCTGGAAGCGCCCGCAACTGCGCCTGGGAATGCAGCAAAGGTCAGACAGCCATCGATTTGCCCGGCTTCCATTCACCGCATGACCGCCGACCAGCCCGTCCCCGACGGGCCACCGTCCACGCCCTTCACCAAGGACCAGGGCATCGGCTGGTCGGAGTACCGGCTCGACAAGCGTTACGAGAAGCGCCGAGCCGACGCCGAGCTGGCCGCACTGTTCGAGTGCGAAGTGGGTGAGCCGCTGCTCGCCCGGCACTTCGTGTTCTACGACAACGACCAGCCCATCCAGATGTCGACGTCCTACGTGCGCTGGTCCGACGTGGGTGGCACGGCGGTTGCGGACCCGATCAATGAGCCGTGGCCGGGCGGCACGTGCGCCCAGTTCAAGACGCTGGGCATCCACATCACGCGGATCACGGAGTCGTTCACGGTGGGCATGCCGAGCGAAGCCGAGTCCACGACGCTGCGGATCGGCAAGGCGGTGCCGGTGCTGCGGTTCACCCGCTGTCACATCGCCGACGACGGGCGAGTCGTAGAGGTCGCGCACCCGATGGTGCGGCGCGGTGACACCACCGTCGTCGACTTCGCCATCGACCTCGAGACCTGAAAGCTGTGTTTGAGGCCTTCATGACAAGGTGAAGTGGCGGCCGAGCGCGCCCGGATCACGGCGCGGACCGCTCCGTGGCCCCGCGCCATCGGTCCGGGCGGGTGACGCCGTCCATCAGTAGGTCGAGCAGCCGCTCGGCCTGCGCGCGCTGGTGGACAGCCCCGGCTACGAGGGTGACACCCGCCAGGCTCATGAGGATGTCGGGTGAGGGCACGTCCCCCCGGATCACCCCCTGGGTGATCCCGGCGAGACGGAACTCTTCGATCGCGCCGGTCAGCTGCTCGCGCGTCTGCGAGCTCAGCTGCTCGTCGTTTTGCAGGAGGGTCTTGAGCGTGTCGGCCATACCGTGCTTGGCGGCGAGGTAGTCCAGCACCTGGGACATCCACGCCCGCAGGGCCCGGTCGGCGGGCAACTCGCTGAGGAGGTCCGAAGTTTGGGCGGAGAGCCGGGCCGTCTCGTAGCGGTAGGTGGCGTCGACGAGCTGCTCGCGTGTCGGGAAGCGTCGGTACAAGGTGGCGATCCCGACGCCGGCGTCCTTCGCGATCTGCTTCAGGGTCGCGGCGGCGCCGTCCCGGGCGAAGGCCAGGGCGGCCGCGGCGAGCAGTTTGTCTTCGTTGGCCCGTGCGTCGGCCCGGATCGGTCGGCCGGACGGATCAGGCATGCGGTTCTTCCTCTCGGCTTGCCATGTGGAGTCGGGTCCGTTTAGTGTGACGGCTAAGCGGACCCTGCTCCGCTTATTTGGGACGGTAGCAGGTTGCTGTGGGCCGTTCCATCGCACCGCCGCGATCACAGAAGGGCCGCCCAAGTCATGCAGTACCGCACGCTGGGTAGTACAGGAGTCCACGTCAGCTCGCTGTGTCTGGGCGCGATGATGTTCGGGGAGTGGGGAAACCCCGATCATGACGACTCGATCGGCATCATCCGCACAGCGCTCGACGCGGGCGTCAACATCATCGACACGGCCGACGTGTATTCGGGCGGCGAGTCCGAGCTCATCGTCGGGAAGGCGATCGCCGGACGGCGCGACGATGTCGTCCTGGCGACCAAGGTGTCGAGCCCCATGGGCCCCGGCCTCAACGAGCGCGGTGCCTCGCGGCGCTGGATCGTCCGGGCCTGCGAGGAGAGCCTGCGCCGCCTGGGCACCGATTACATCGACCTGTACCAGGTTCACCGGCCCGATGCCGCGACCGACCTCGACGAGACCTTGGGCGCGCTCTCCGATCTCGTCCGCGCAGGAAAGATCCGCTACGCGGGGTCCTCGACGTTCGCCCCCTCGGCGATCGTGCAGGCGCAGTGGACAGCCGAGCGACGGCAGCGCGAGCGCTTCGTCTGCGAACAGCCGCCCTACTCCCTCCTGGTCCGGGGCGTCGAGGCCGACGTGCTGCCCACCTGCGAGACGTACCGGATGGGGGTACTCGCCTGGAGTCCGCTGGCCGGGGGCTGGCTGTCCGGCCGCTGGCACCGCGACGCAGCCGACCTGTCCAGCCACCGCACACGGACGATGCCCTTCCGCACCACGCTCTCCCACTACGACTTGGACGTACCGGGCAACCAGGCCAAGCTCGACGCCGCCACCGAACTCGTCGGCATCGCCGCCGAAGCGGGCCTGACACTGATCCAGCTGGCGCTGGCGTTCGTCACCACGCACCCCGCAGTCACCGCGGCAATCATCGGCCCGCGCACTGCCGAGCATCTGCACGACCAGCTGAGCGCCGCGGACATCATCCTGGAACCCGCCGTACTGGACCGCATCGACCGCATCGTGGCACCCGGCACCAACCTCAACCCCGACGACGCGGGCTACAGCGCGGCCGTCCTGGCCGACCCGAAGCGCCGCCGCCGCGCCGTCGTTCAGTGAACCGGGCGAGCCGTCTCGCAGCCGCGCACACCAGGGTCGGGGGCCGCCCAGACGTCCCCCGACCGATCGGTGATGAGCCGAAACACCCCACCGCTGTTTCATAGGTGGTCACCCTCGCAGCCGCCTGAGCCCGGACACGACGAAGCGCCCCATCACCTCGGCATCAGCCGAAGCGACGGCGCGCTGTCGTGTGGGGTCAGGAGGGGCGCAGCCCTGCTGCACGCCCGGCTCGCCACCGGCCTGGCCCGCAGCGGCGACCGCAAAAGGCGCCGGCCGATGTCCCCGCCGCCGTGGCCGGCCTTCATCAACCAGCGGCGGGCGCGTCGGTGCTGTCGTGCTGGTTGCGGGCTTCCTTGACGGCGCGCTCCCACTTCCAGGTCGGCTCGTTGTGCCGGTTCGCGAGTGCGGCGGCGATGCCGCGGTGGTAGCCGTTGTGGCGCAGTTCGGCGAGGGCGGTGGCGATGCGCTGCTCGGTCTGGGGCTTGCGGTCACGGGATTGGGGGCCGGCCGGGCGTCCGGCGGCGCCGGTGTTGTCGCCGGTGCGCTTGCGGTCGAAGTCTTGCAGGTCGGCGCGGTGGAAGGCGGGGATCTGCCGGCCGGTGGGGCCAGCGACGGTGCCGACCGGCTCCGGGAAGTAACCCGGGTTGGCCTTGAGGTACTTTCGGATGACGCCGGGACCGGCGAAGTTGAACCACTGCGCTGCCTGGTTGATGGAGATCCGGTCCTCGACGTCGCCGTCGTAGAGTTCCGGGTCGGTGGGGAGCAGCTTGTTCTTCTTGCGCTCCTTAAGGCCGGTGTAGAAGGCCTGGAACTGCTGCTGGTCGTAGAAGTCGACCCGCTGGATCGTCACGGCCTTCTCCGGGTGGCGGGTGAACTGCTCGCCCTGGCCTTCGGCGCCGGTCTCGGCGTCGGGGACCTCGTTGCGCTTGGCGTACCACACAGCGGCGGTGACGCGGCTGGCTCCGGTGTGCTCGACGATCCAGTCGCGGTTGACCACGGGGCGGCCGTCGTGGATGCGGACCTGCGGGTTGAGCGGCTTGTTGGCCATGGTGGGGACCTCCGGAGTCTGTCGGTGCGGACTGCTCGTACGGGCAGGCGGCCCATACGATGGAGGCACTCCTTCCTTGGTGGGTTGGAGTACCGATGGCCGGTGAGACGTTCGGTCGGGGTTGCCGCCCCGGGCCGACACCTCAGTGGAGGTGCCTCTCGCCGGCCATCAATCGTGTTGTCTGCCGGCCTCGTAAACAACAGTCATAATAATACACGCACAGTGTGTGGGGTGTCTACCGCGGCGGCGCCGGCTCTTGCCCCACCATGGGTAATGCGGGCGGGGCGGCAGACGTGATCGTCCTCAAGCGCAGGCCCGGAGACGCAGATCCCAACAGTTCCAGACCAGAGACAGTTCCACGGCCTGGAGCACAGGCGCCCGCTAGGGCAAACGCCTTCCCCAGGAGCTGGTCGACGTGCCTTCGGCGGAGCGTCCGTCCTGCGGGCAGTGGAAAACCGTTCGACGGGGCTGGCCGGGACGGGCCATGATCCGCGCTCGTGATGACGTCGAAGCAGTTCCCGGTCCAGGCTGCCGCCCGCAACAACGCGGAGTGGTGCGCGGCGATGAGCCGATCGCACGACTTGGCGAGCGAGTTCAGGGAACAGGCCTGGGCCGCCCCGGCCCGCACGCCGCTGTACTGCCCTGACGCGGTGACGCTGGTGCCGGGTGTCGACCCGGCCGCTCTGGCAGCCCGGATCGACATCACCGCGCCCGGAGCCTCCGTCAAGGACAGCTTCGCCGACCTTGACCTGACGGAGGCCGGCTTCCAGGTGCTGTTCGAGGCGCAGTGGATCCACCGCCCGGCGAGTGCGCCCGCCATCGCCTCGGATCTTGCCTGGGACGTGGCGGGCGACCCGGACACGCTGCGCGCCTGGGCGCTCGCTTGGGACGACGGGGACGGCAATGCGGGCCTCTTCCGGCGCGAACTGCTCGACGACCCGGCCACCTTCGTGCTCGCCGGGCATTCCCCTGGCGGCCGGGTGATTGCCGGAGCGGTGGCGAACCGCAGCGGCCAGGTGGTCGGAATCTCCAATGTCTTCGCTCTGGACGGCGGCCCTGACGCGGCCTGGCCGGTCGTACTGGAGGCGGTGCACTGGCTGTTCCCCACCCTGCCGGTGGTCGGCTACGAGCACGGTGATGACCTGGCGGTCGCCGTCCGCCATGGCTTCGAGCCGGTCGGTCCGCTGCGGATCTGGCTGCATGACTAGGCTGGCTCCAGGGCCGCCCGAGCCGCCGTGCGCGACCACCGTCCCGCTGTCCGAGAGCCGTCAACAACATCGCCGCCCCGTCCCAGCTGTCCGAGCCCGTTGCTCATCGGGCGCTTGGCGGCTGGAGCCGCTGCTGGCCGAGGAGACGGGCGTCAGCTGTTCTGAATGCGGTGGGCCGCAGCCACGAGCTGCGCAGGCAGGGCGGGGCCGGCACATGCGTGATCGATCAGCAGGCCCCGGTACGAGTCGTTCGGCAGGCGCGGCGCCAGTTCGATGAGTTCGCGCAGTGCGGCAGGTGAGCCGGTGAGCCGTGTGCGGTAGGCGGCCCCGGCTGCGCGAAGCGGGAGGAACGGCAAGTCCGGGGCGATTGCCTTGAGTCCCAGGTAGTTGTCGACGGTCTCGCGCTGGTGGAACCGCACGGCGGTCTCCAGGTCCTGCTCCGGGTCGCAGGGCTGGAGGCCGCGGGCCTGCCTGGTGCCCTCGAATCGGTGCTGGTGCCCACGGGACAGGTGCCAGTTCTTACCGAAGATCACCCAGGATTCGTACATCCGATCGAGCGGAGTGGCCCATTGAGCTGTCTGATGGCCTCGGAGTAGCGGCGCACCTCGGCGGCGTACTCGGCGGCGGTGATGCGCCACCGGCCGTGGTCCTTCAGTTCGGTGAAGCCTCCGTTCTCCAGACTTCCTGATGTCTCATGAGACATCAGGCGCCGACGCGTTGGTCGCCCCGCCGCCGCGATGTCGCCAGGGGTGAGGTCATCCCGAATACGCAGGTAGCGCACTGGGTGCCGGTGCCGGCCGCGGTCTACCGCTGTGTCAGCGCGTACCTCGGCGACGAGGTTTGGCTGGACGGTGACGTGCCGGAGCTTGTTCCCAGAGCCCCATTTAGCGCTGATCTGCATCCCGTCCACGGATGCTCGGGCCCGCCGGGGGTCAGCGCGGCCCCCAGCTCGCGCCGGTGCCGCGCGGCGGGGCCCGGACGGGTGCGGCGAGGGCGAGCGGCACGGGGAACTCCACCCGCCAAGGGTGACCCGGCACCGTGAATTAATTGGGGAGGCGCAATGCTCAAGCGCGCACGCTGCGAATCGTCGAGGAAGCATTGAAAAGCGGGGACGGCACGCTGCGGCTGATCGTCTTCATGGGAGCGGCCACCTGCGCCGCACTCACCCTCGGTGGTGGCGCCTGGCTCGCGGGTCTGCTGTAGCGGTGCTGAGGCGCGATCCAGATTTTTCGGAGTTCGGCGGCCTGAGGATGTCGAGAACGTGCCACCGGCTCCGTCCCAGGGACATCAGCGGCCACCACCGGCCGCACGAGGAAGAAGGAGAAACCAGCATGGCGATTCAGCGGATGGACAACGTCGGCATCGTCGTCGAGGACATGGATGCCGCCATCGCGTTCTTCGTGGAACTCGGTATGGAGCTGGAGGGCAGGGCGGAGGTCGAGGGCCTCTTCGCCGACCAGTGCACCGGACTCGACGGCGTCCGCTGTGACATCGCGATGGTCCGGACCCCGGACGGTCACAGCCGGCTCGAGCTGGCGAAGTACCGCAGCCCCGCGGTGATCAGCGCCGGGCCGCGCAACCGGCCGCACAACATTCTGGGCACGCACCGCGTCATGTTCGCCGTCGACGACATCGAGGACACCGTTGCCCGCCTGCGCCCTCACGGCGCCGAACTCGTCGGCGAGATCGCCCGGTTCGAGGACAGCTATCTGCTCTGCTACATCCGCGGCCCGGAGGGCATCATCGTCGGACTGGCCGAGCAACTGCGCTGAGAAGGAGGAACCGAACCATGCAGCCGAACGAGATCATCGAGGTTCGGAACCGCCCGATCAGCCAGGAGCTGCTGGCCCGTGACGTGACCCGCCTGGCCTACGTCGCCAAGGACAGAACCCCGCGCAACGTGCCGATCGCCTTCACCTGGAACGGGTCGCACATCGTCATGTGTACGACGAAGAACGCGCCCAAACTCCCGTGGCCACCCTCGCGCACAGGCTCCTGAAACGACGGCACCAGTAGGTGAGACACATCTGAGTGTCTGGAGAACCGCCGCTGTCCAGTGCCCAGGGGGCGCGGGCCCGCGAGAGGGTCTTGCGGTTCTTCAACCGGTTGCGTGAGACGAACAGCCGCACGTCGAGCTCGCCGAGCCAGTGCACCAGGTGGGTGCCCAGGAGGAACCTCAACGGGCCTCCGGACGGCGGCGGCCCGGGCGAGGGTGTGGTCGCCCTTGGCTGCGCCATGGAGTTTGTCGGCCCAGGTGCTGATGTCGGCGGCGAGGGCGTGCAGGTTGCGGATGCCGTCGGTGTCGGTGGTGTGCAGCCGGTCGGTGAGGCGGGCGTGTTCGGCGGCGATCTCCCGGGCGGTGTCGGCCAGGACGGCGAGGTAGCCGCGGTGGCGCTCCAGCCGGTTCCAGGAGCAGCGGCCGCGTCCGGCTTCCTGTTCCAGGACGAGCAGGGAGGTCGCGGGCCAGCCCATGTCGCCGTGCGGGGTGAGCGTCAGGTCGGTCAGGCAGGTGATCCGGTTGTCGTGCCACGGGTGTGGCCGTAGGGCTGGTGCGGGGAGGGGATCGCGGCGCCGGCCCGGGCGTCGAGGTAGGCGGCGAAGTTCTCGGGGGTGGGCGCGTCCTGGGTCCGGCGCAGCTTGCCCAGGTATCCGGCCTGGATCGGCAGCTGCCAGGCCGGGGTGCCGAACGGGGCGGCGGGCATGGCCCGGGCGACCAGAGTGGCGGTGCCGTCGCCGGTGGCGATGGTGGCCTGTACGACGCACAGGGCGGGGCGGCGGGGGTCCAGACGCATGGCGGCGGTGCTCCTTCACGGGGCGGCCGTACGGGACGGCTGCTGCCGGGTGGTGGGCTGCGGTGCGCCGGTCCAGAGTTGTCGCCCCGGACCGGGCGCAGTGGAGCAGGGTCAGGCGGCTCTACCTTCTTGACCGGGTTGATCGAGCCATTCGTAGGGTTGGGTCGCCCAGGGGTGCTGGGTGTGGCTATCAGGCGGCTGCCGTCTCGTGGCTTCCCTGGCT
>NZ_RJVR01000209.1 GCF_003999195.1 Streptomyces soli | reverse complement strand
GCGTTGACTTTTGGCACGCTGTTGAGTTCTCAAGGAACGGAAGCTTCCTTCGCGGCCGTTTCACCGGCCCCTCCGGGCTTACCCTTCGTGTCTCCAGCATAGCAGACCCGATGTCTCGTTTCCGCCACCCTCTGGAGGGGGTTGCCGTCCGGCTTTCGCTTTTCGGCGGTTCCGACTCTATCAGACCCCTTTCGGCTCTGATTCCCTGTCAGCGGGCTTTGTCTTTCCGGCTGTTGGGCCGTTCCGACGAGTGAAACTTTAGCGGATCCGCGCCGCCCGATCCAAATCGAGCAATTCGTTGATCCTCATTCCGAAAACGCGCACGAAAAGGAGACGACATGCTGTCGTTCGTTCGAGTACTCGCTGTGGAATGGCTGCCTCGGGGCCGACCGGAGTCGGCGTCCACCGTTGGGCAACTCGGAGAACACTACGCATCGGCATCCCGAGTGTCAACCCGCCCTCAGTCGAGGTCCGCCAGGCGTCCGCCGGCGTCGGGCTGGGCGGCTTCGACGCGGCGGAGGAGGCGGGAGAGCATCTCGCCGAGTTGGGTGCGTTCGTCGGGGGAGAGGTCCTGGAGGAGGTCGCCCTCGAAGGCGGAGGCCATGCGCATGGTCTGGAGCCACTTGCTGCGGCCTTCGTCGGTCAGCTCGACGATGACGCGGACGCGGTTGGACTCGTCGCGGTCGCGGGTGACGAGGCCGTCGGCGACCATGCGGTCGATGCGGTGGGTCATGGCAGCCGGGGTGAGGCCGAGGCGCTTGGCGAGGTCGCCGGGGCCGAGACGGTAGGGGCGGCCGACGAGGACGAGGGCCTTGAGGACCTCCCACTCGGCGCTGCTGATGCCGACGGCCGAGAGGTGGCGTCCGTAGCCGACGGTCATGCGGCGGTTGAGGCGGCCGAGGGCGGTGACGACCTTCTCGACCTGGGGGTCGACCTCGGGATATTCGCGCTGGTAGATCGCGATCTGCTCGTCGAGGTCCAGCTCGTGGGGGGCGCTGGACGGGCCATCCGATGCGGCGGTCATGGGTCGAGTCTCCCACGTAAACCGTTGGCGCTAAAGACTTCCGGCATGTACAGTTTAGCTTCTAACTTTAACTTTGAAGTCTTCGATGTCGAGGACTACTGACCTAAGGGGTGGGTGTGACTACCGCGATGGGCGCAGCGCTGCGCCGGATCCAGCTGGGGAACGCGTTGAGCGCGTTCGGCAACGGCTTCACCGTCCCGTACCTGTACGTCTATGTGGCGCAGGTGCGGGGCCTGGGGGCGGGTACGGCGGGCGTGGTCCTGTCGGCGTTCGCCGTGGCCGCGCTTGCCGTGCTGCCGTTCACCGGTCGGACGATCGACCGGCGGGGGCCGCTGCCCGTACTGCTGACCGGTTCGGTGACGGCGTCCGTCGGGGCGATGGGCTTCGGGCTGGCGACGACGGCGCCGCTCGCGGTCGCGGCGTCGGCCGTGATGGGCGCGGGGATCGCCGTCATGCAGCCGGCGCTCGCGACGCTCATCGTATGGTGCTCCACGCCGAGTACGCGGTCGCGAGCGTTCGCGACGCAGTTCTTCCTGGCCAACCTCGGTCTGGGCATCGGCGGCCTGATCGGCGGGCTGATAGTGGACACGTCGCGTCCGGGGTCGTTCACCCTGCTCTTCACGATCGAGGGCGTGATGTTCCTGGTCCTCAGCGGGGTCGTGGCATCGGTGCGGCTGCCGAAGGTCGCCCAGATCGGCGCCGCGCCGACGGAGAAGGCCGCGAACGGGTGGCGGTTGCTCTTCTCCGACCGGGCGATGGTTCAGCTGTGTGTGCTGGGCGGGGTCATGTTCTTCGCCTGCTACGGACAGTTCGAGTCGGGGCTGGCGGCTTTCGCGACCGAGGTCACGCGGATCTCGACGTCGACGCTGGGCATCGCGCTGGCCGCGAACACGGCGGTCATCGTCATCGCGCAGTTCCTGATCCTGAGGACCGTGGAACGGCGCCGGCGCAGCCGCGTCATCGCGGCGGTCGGCCTGCTGTGGGCGGTCGCGTGGGTCGCGGCGGGTCTGTCAGGGCTGGTGCACGGGTCGCAGGCGGTGGCGACGGCTCTGCTGATCTCCACGTACGCGATCTTCGGGCTCGGTGAGGCGATGCTGTCGCCGACGGTCGCTCCGCTGGTGGCCGATCTGGCGCCTGCGCGGTTGGTCGGGCAGTACAACTCGGCTTTTGCTCTGGTGAAGCAGCTCGCGCTGGCGGTTGGGCCGGTGGTGGGCGGGCTGATGGCCGGTGCCGGGTTTTATGGGTCGTACATCGTGATGCTTGTTGCCATTTCGCTGGGCATCTCGTGGCTCGCGGTGCGGATGGGGCGCAGCCTCGGCCCAGCGCAGGACCAGCCGCTACGGGCGTCGCGGATCGTGGCCCACGGCGCGCCGGAGCGGGTCGCGGCCTGAGAGCGCGTTGGCGCCTCACGCCCGTGGGTAGGCCCTCCGCCTCAGGCGGAGGGCCTACCCACAAGCCGACGTCAGGCCTGCGGCAGTGCGAACTCGCACCAGACCGCCTTCCCGCCGCCCGGTGTGCGGCGGGAACCCCACGCCGAGGTGATGGTGGCGATGATCGAGATGCCGCGCCCCGCTTCGTCGGCCGGCTCCGCGCGCCTGCGGCGCGGGAGGTGGTCGTCGCCGTCGGTGACTTCGATGATGAGGCGGCGGTCGGTTCGGCGAAGCCGGAGCCGCATCGGCGGGACGCCGTGTTGCAGGGAGTTGGCGACCAACTCACTGGCGGCGAGGACGCCGAGGTCGACCAGCTCGACGGGGAAGCGCCAGGAGGCGAGGACGCCGGAGGCGAAGGCGCGGGCTCGCGGGGCGGCTTCGATGCCGCCGAGGAGGTCCAGGGACGCGTTGCGGAAGAGCTCGGCGTCGGCACCTTCGTGGTCGGGGTACTGGAGGACGAGGACGGCGACGTCGTCGTCGTGCTCGGAGGTGACGCCGAGGGCGCGCAGCAGGCGGTCGCAGATCACCGAGGGTGTCCCGGTCGCGCCGGCGAGGGCGTTCATGAGGGCGGCGACGCCTTCGTCGATGTCCTCGCCGCGCCGTTCGATGAGGCCGTCGGTGTAGAGCACGGCGGTGGAGCCGGGGCCGAGCGGGATGGATCCGGAGGTGTGCATCCAGCCGCCGGTGCCCAGTGGCGGGCCGGTGGGCTCGTCGGCGCGGTGGACGACGCCTTGGGCATCGCGTACGAGGATCGGCAGGTGGCCCGCGGTGGCGTACGAGAGGCGGCTTTCGCTGGGGTCGTGGACGGCGTAGACGCAGGTGGCGATCTGGGTGGCGTCGATTTCGGCGGCGAGGCCGTCGAGGAGCTGGATGACCTCGTGCGGAGGGAGGTCGAGGCGGGCGTAGGCGCGTACGGCGGTGCGGAGCTGGCCCATGACGGCGGCGGCGCGGACTCCGCGGCCCATGACGTCGCCGATGACCAGGGCGGTGCGGCCGGCGCCGAGGGTGATGACGTCGTACCAGTCGCCGCCGACGGCGGCGTCGGTGCCGCCGGGCTGGTAGGTGGCCGCCACCCGGAGGTCGTCGGGCTGTTCGAGCTCTTGCGGGAGCAGGCTGCGCTGCAGGGTCACCGCCGTGTCGTGGAGTCGGCGTTCGCTTTCACGCAGGCGCTTGGCGGACTGGACCTGGTCGGTGACGTCGGCCGCGAAGACGAGGACGCCGCCGTCGCCCGCGGCCGCCTGGACGGGGGTGCAGGTGAAGGTGAAGTAGCCCTGGCGGCTGGGCGTGGCGACGCGGCGGGCCTTGACCGTACGGGGCTTGCCGCTTCGGTAGACCTGGTCCATGAGGGGGAGGAGGCCCAGCTCGGCAAGCTCGGGGAGAGCTTCGCGGGCCGGGTCACCGGGCGGGCGGGGGCCGAAGACGTCGGCGTAGGCGTCGTTGACGTAGCCGATCCGGTGCGAGGGACCGTACGTGACGGCGATGAGCGCGGGGACCTGGCCGAGCATGTCGTGGACGGAGAGCGCGGCGAGGCCGTGGGCCGCCTCGTCGGCGCGGTCGGCGTGCTCGCCCTTGCGGCCCCGGGCAGCCGGGACTGCGCCACCGCCTGGGGGCAGCGGTTCGGCGGGGGCGGCATTGCGTCGCTGTGTTCCGGGGAGCCGGGCGCTCCAACGCGTGAGGTTCACTGACGTTCGCCTCGCGGTGTCATGGCCTGGTCTTTCAATGAATGCAGCAAACGTCCGATTCCTCGTAATTGTCACTCTTTGCAGGTGCTGACGCACGCATGGTCACTCGCCCAGTGTGGCCGACCCGCCGCCCGGGGGGAATCGGCGGCGGTGTCCGCACTGCTTGTCAGGGCGCGTCGGGCTTGCGGCCGAGGCCCGCGGCGAGTTCGAATTCGGCGCGTGGGTGCTCCAGGGAGCCGAGCGAGACGATCTCACGCTTGAAGAGCCCGGAGAGGGTCCATTCGGCCAGTACGCGGGCCTTGCGGTTGAAGGTCGGCACCCGGCTGAGGTGGTAGGCGCGGTGCATGAACCAGGCCGTGTAGCCCTTGGCCTTGCGGCCGTAGAGGTACGCGACGCCCTTGTGCAGGCCGAGTGAGGCGACCGAGCCGACGTACTTGTGCCGGTATTCGGTGAGCGGCTGCCCGCGCAGGGTGGCGGCGATGTTGTCGGCGAGGACCTTGGCCTGGCGTACGGCGTGCTGGGCGTTGGGCGCGGTCACCGTGCCGGGGTCCGGGGCGGTGAGGTCCGGGACGGCGGCGGCGTCACCGGCCGCCCAGGCGCCCTCGGTGCCGTCGATGCGCAGCTCGGCGGTGCATTTGAGGCGGCCTCGCTCGTTGACCGGCAGGTCGGTGCGGCCGAGGACGGGGTGCGGCTTTACGCCGGCGGTCCAGACGAGCGTACGGGTCGGGAAGCGGGAGCCGTCGCTGAGCACGGCGACGCGGTGCTCGACCGATTCGAGGCGGGTGTCGAGGCGGATGTCGATGTTGCGGCCCCGCAGCTCGCTGACGGCGTACCGGCCCATCTCCTCGCCGACTTCGGGGAGGATGCGGTCGGTGGCCTCGACAAGGATCCACTTCAGGTCCTCGGGGACGAGGTTGTGGTAGTAGCGGACGGCGAAACGCGCCATGTCCTCCAGCTCGCCCAGGGCCTCGACGCCCGCGTAGCCGCCGCCGACGAAGACGAAGGTCAGGGCGGCGTCGCGGACGTCGACGTCGCGGGTCGACGAGGCTATGTCGAGCTGTTCCAGGACGTGGTTGCGCAGCCCGATAGCCTCCTCGACGGTCTTGAAGCCGATGCCGTGGTCGGCGAGGCCGGGGATGGGGAGGGTCCGGGAGACCGAGCCGGGGGCCAGGACGAGCTGGTCGTACGGGATCTCGATGTCGCCCGAACCTTCCTCCTCGGTGGCGAGGGTGGAAACGGTCGCGATCCGCTTGCCGTGGTCGATGCGGTGGGCCTCGCCGATGACGAGCTTGCACTTGTCGAGGACCCGGCGCAGCGGGACGACGACATGGCGCGGGGAGATGGAGCCGGCTGCCGCCTCGGGGAGGAACGGCTGATAGGTCATATAGGGCTGCGGCTCGACCACCACGATCTCCGCCTCGCCCTGCGCCAGCTTCAGCTTCTTCTGCAGGCGAAGTGCGGTGTACATCCCTACGTAACCGCCGCCGACGATCAGGATGCGGGGGATCTCCGGCTCTTTGAGTGGGCCCATCGCTCCATGAGGCAATGGTCGACCGGGGTTTGTCCACAGGGCGTACGGCATGGGATTGCCGGATGTCGGCAGGGCGGCCCATGCTGGACGGGCGGAGTGGGAAAGAGCGGGGCAAGACGAACGAGTCGGGGCGGGTACTCCGATCGTGGCGCGGATCGTCGGGGGCGCCCCCTTCTTTCTTGACCAATGCTCAACTATGTTCGTAACTCGTCGGGGTGCGTTCGTCGTGCTCCGGCATTCATGGGGTGGGGAAGTCTCCGGGGGGAGACGTCATTACCGGGGGATACACATATGCGCATTCAGGACCCTCATTGGGCGACGGCGGCGGCAGTGGACGCAGTGACGGACGCGAACGGCGGTGGGGGCCGGCCCGCCCCGCTGCGGGTGGACGCCCAGCGCAATCTGGAACACGTGCTGCGAGCCGCGCGAGAGGTGTTCGGCGAGCTCGGCTACGGCGCGCCGATGGAGGACGTGGCACGACGGGCCCGGGTCGGGGTCGGCACGGTCTACCGGCGGTTCCCGAGCAAGGACGTACTGGTCAGGCGAATAGCCGAGGAAGAGACCGCGCGGCTCACCGAGCAGGCGCGGGCCGCTCTCGGGCAGGAGGACGAGGCCTGGCCGGCGTTGTCGCGCTTTCTGCGAACGTCGGTGGCCTCGGGCGCCGGACGGCTGCTGCCGCCTCAGGTTCTGCAGGTGCGGTCGGCTGCCGAAGAGGCCCGGGTTCCGCAGCAGCGCGGGGCGCTGGAGGACGACGGAAGCTCCGGCGCCGGGGTGACGGAGCTGCTGGAGGTCGTCGGCCAACTGGTCGACCGGGCGCGGGCGGCGGGTGAGCTGCGCGGCGATGTGTCGGTGGCCGATGTGCTGCTGGTGATCGCCACGGCTGCGCCGGTGCTGCCTGATCCTGCCCAGCAGGCGGCGGCTTCGGCGCGGTTGCTGGACATCCTGGTGGACGGGCTGCGGTCGCGGCCGGCGGCGTAGTCGCGTACGCGGCGTAGGACGAGGCAGGAGACGCGGCGGGCACAGCGGGCGCGGTGGCGTAAAACGTGCCGTATTCAATGCCCCGTTCGAGTCATGGCCAAAGGCCCGGGGCGGGAAAACTCCCCGGACGAGTGGTTCCCTGCTCGACCGGTCAGTGGATGCCCATGCGTGTGACAGGCTTTGCGCCGTGGACGAGGGAATCGGGGAGCCGGGGGCCGCCGCGGAAGCGAGCGAGGGCCTGCCGTCGCGGGAGCGGGTACCCGGGCAGCGTGAGCCCGGCCGGCAGCCCGTTGGACCCGATTCCGCGCGTGTACCGGCGCAGGATTCCGGTGCCGCCGCCGAGGCCGCTGAGCCGGTGCCGCTCGCGGACGCCGAACTCGTCGCGCGGGTGCGCGGTGGTGACGACAGCGCGTACGAGGAGCTGTACCGGCGGCACGCCGACGCCGTACGGCGCTACGCGCGCAGTTGCTGCCGCGACGCGCACACCGCCGAGGACCTCACCGGCGAGGTGTTCGCGCGTACGTTGCAGGCGATCCGGGGCGGCAGCGGGCCCGACGCCGCAGTGCGGGCGTACCTGCTGACGACGGTGCGGCGGGTCGCCGCGTCGTGGGGCAACACCGCCAAGCGGGAGCAACTGGTCGACGACTTCGCGATGTTCGCGGTGTCGGCGGCCGGGTCGTCCACGAACGAGGACACCCACGACCTGGGCGCCGACGTACATGCCATGCACGAGGCGGAGCAGTCGCTGGCCATCCAGGCCTTCCGCACGCTGCCCGAGCGCTGGCAGGCCGTGCTCTGGCACACGGCGGTCGAGGAGGAGTCCCCCAGCGAGATCGCTCCGCTGCTCGGCCTGACCGCCAACGCCACGGCGGTCCTCGCGCACCGCGCCCGGGAGGGGCTGCGGCAGGCGTACTTGCAGGCGCACATCTCCTCCACGCTGACGGCGAAGGGGTCCTGCGCCCGTTACGCGGACCGGCTGGGCGCGCACGCGCGCGGCGGCCTGCGGATGCGGGCCGACCGGGAGTTGCGCAAGCACCTCGGGGAGTGCGGGAACTGCCGGCTGGCGGCTGCGGAGTTGGCCGACGTCAATGCGGCTCTGAAGGGACTGCTGCCCGTCGCGGTGGTCGGCTGGTTCGCGGCTGCGTACGCCGCCAAGGCCGCCGGGATCGTGGCGGGCGGCGCGGTCGTCGGTGCGGCGGCGGGCGGCACAGTTGCGGCCGCGTCGGGCGGTGGCGGCGCGGCCGGCGCCGGC
>NZ_RJVR01000211.1 GCF_003999195.1 Streptomyces soli | reverse complement strand
GGCTGGACGCCGAGCGCGGGCGGCTGCTCGTGCGGCGGGCGCAGCTGCTGGCGGCGGCGCGGCCGGTGCCGGTCCCGATGCCGGTGGCCACGCGCGAGGCCTCACCGCGGGCGGCGCAGAATCTGCTGCTGTCGCTGGGCGGGGTGCTGCTCGCGGTCGCCGCGATCGCGTTCACGGTGGTCAGCTGGGGTCACCTCGGCATCGGTGGCCGGGCCGTCGTGCTCGGTGCGCTGACCGCCGCGGTGGTATCCGTCCCTGCCCTGCTGGTGCGGCGCGCGCTCAACGCCACCGGTGAGGTGGTGGCCTGCGTCGGCCTCGTCCTGCTGCTCCTCGACGCGTACGCGATCTGGCGCGCGGCTCTGCCGGGAGTGGACGGACCGCGGTACGCGGCCGTCTCGATCGCGCTGGTCAGTGCGGTGTGGGCGGTTTACGGGCGGCTGCCGCTGGTTCGGCGGCTTGCGCTGCCGGCGCCGGCCGCGCTGTTGCTGGCCCAACTCCCCTTGCCCACGATGGCGGTCGCGTACGGCTCGTCGTACGGGGTGGGCGCCGCGCTGGTGGCAACGGCGGCGCTGGATGCTGTCGTTGGGGTGCGTGCGCTGCGGGTGACGGCGGCGGTTGTGGGCACCGTCACGGGGATCGGCGGCCTGCTGGTCGCGTTCGTGCTCTCCGTGGACGCCGGTGGCTTCGGCGGCGCGGCCCGGGCGGCGCTTCTGCTGTTGGCGGGGGCGGCGGTGGCGCTGGCCTCCTGCTTGCGGGCGTTCCGGGCGCGGGGGTGGGCCGTGACGATGCTGACGGCGGTGGCCGGGCTCGCGGGCGTCGCCGCGTTCGGCGGGATCGTACGGGTGGCGGCGGGCGAGGACTGGGCGGTCCCGGGCTATCTGCTGTGCGCGGCCGCGCTGCTGGGGGCGCTCGCCGTCGCGTACGTACGCCATGCGCTGCCGCGCGCCGTGGCCAGGGGCCTCGGTGTCGGTGTGGGTGCCGTCCATGGGCTGGCGCTGCTGTGGGCGCTGCCCGGTCTGGCGGTCGGGGTGGTCGCCGGGGAGTGGATCGGGCCCGCTTCGGCTGTGGTGGTGCCGGTCGTGCTCGCGCTGGTGCTGCTGATACCGGCGCTACCGGGGATACCGGCCCCGGTGCCTCCGGCGCGCTTGGGTGCCCTGGTGCTGGGTGCGGTGGCGGCGGCCGTGCTGCCCTCGGCGCTCGGTCTGCCGTTCGCGGTGGCCGTGCTGCTGCGGGTGGCGGTGGTGGCGGTGCTGCTTCTGGTGCCCGGCCGGACGTCTTTGGGCTGTGCCGCCGTGCTCGCGGTGACCGCCGTGGCCTGGGGGCTCGCCACGTGGCCGGTGACCTTCGCGGTCCTCGGCATCCTACTGGCGGCATTCGCCCTTACCGCCGTGGTCCGTACCGCGCCGGAAGTCCGGGCTGTCGGCGGGGCCGCTGCGGTGGCCTGCGCGGCGGGGCTCGGGTGGGCGGCCCCGGTGGCGGCGGGTTGGCCGGCGTACGGCGCCTCGTTGGTGGTGCTCGGCGTCGCGGCGGGGGCTGTCGGGCTCGCGTTCGCGCTGCGGGCCCCGGCGCTGGAATACGCCGGGTACGCGGCGACGGGCCTCGCCATCGCCCTCGCCCTGGCGGCCGGTGACGGGGCGGTGTTGGCGCTGGTGCTCGCCCTGGCCGGTGTGCTGGCGGCGGCGGTCGCCCTGCGCGCCGACCGGCGGCCGCCCGCCGGGTACGCGGCTGCCGTCCTGATGGTGGCCGCCTCCTGGGTGCGGCTGGCCGCCTCCGACGTCACGGTGCCGGAGGCTTACGCCCTGCCCGTGGGCGTCGCGGCTCTCGGGGTCGGCCTCCTGCGCCGGCGGCGCGACGCGTCCGCCTCCTCCTGGGCCGCCTACGCTCCCGGCCTCGCCGCCACGCTCGTCCCGAGCCTCCTCGCCGCCTGGTCCGACCCCGGCTGGCCCCGGCCCCTCCTCCTCGGCTGCGCCGCGCTGGCGGTCACCCTGCTCGGCGCCCGGCACCGCCTTCAGGCCCCCCTCCTGCTCGGCGGCGCAGCCCTCGCTCTCGACGCCCTCCACGAACTCGCCCCCCTCGTCGCCCAAGTCGTCGGCGCCCTCCCCCGCTGGCTCCCCATCGCCCTCGCCGGCGTCCTCCTCCTCGCCACCGGCGCCACGTACGAGCAACGCCTCCGGGATGTCCGCCGCGTCCGCGACCTGCTGGGCCGCCTCCGCTAGCTTCCGGCGGCGCCGCGCGGGTCCTCCCCCCCCGCCCCTTCCCGAAACCGGGCTCTCCCCCAAACCTTCGTTTGGGTGGGGGTCCTCCCCCAGCCTTCGGCCGGGGGTACCCCCACCCAGCGTCCAACTGGGGGAGGCCGGCACAACCCGACCAAGGACGCAGGCGGCAACGCGACCCCGGCCACCCGCGCAGCAGGGGCGTGGGCGGATCCCCGCACGGCGGAGGGAGTCCGGCGCAGCGGCTCGAAGCCCGTGAGGCCTCCTGGGGCCGAGCGGTGCGAGAGGCGCGTAACAGGAGGAGCACCCGCCCACGGACCCTCACCAGGCAACGCACCCAGTCGGGGTCCAGGGGCAGCGCCCCTGGTTCCGGGAAGGGGCGGGGTGGGGGACGCCCACCAGCCGCCGCCTCAGATTCCCGGCCGTGACCTGGGAGTTGAGATCCCGCGGAAGATTCTTTCACCATAGTTGCGCAGGAATGCCACGGATTTCTGGAAGACGTCCGTCCTTTTCCCCCGGCGGCCCGGGTGTTGAAGTTCATCCGGAAATCACCGTATTCCTGAAAGTCCGTCTTGACGGTGATGCCGGAGCGTTCTTCTCGACGCGCGTGATCGTTTTCCTGATCAGCTCAGCACGATCCTTGGCCCCTACGGTGAGTAACGGATCGTCAGCTCTCCTGGCGGCGGAAACGCCGAGGGCCCGGAAGCTCTCGGCTTCCGGGCCCTCGGACCGGGGTGGGCGATACTGGGATCGAACCAGTGACCCCTTCGGTGTGAACGAAGTGCTCTCCCGCTGAGCTAATCGCCCCGGTGCGGGAACAACATTACCGCACCTCAGCCAGTGGCCGGACCACTCGCGGGCTCAGTGGGCATGCCACGGCATGACGAATCCGTAGCGGGCCAGATAGATCCCCACCAGCACCCCGATGATCACCAGGCCGACCGTGGTCAGGATGATGTTCCGGCGCCGCACGCGCGGGTCGAGCGCCCGGTGAGCCGCCTCGGTGACCTTGCTTTTGGTCCAGCGCAGGACGAGCTGGGCCCAGACGAACTCCGTCGCCCAGATCGCCATGCCGCCGAAGATCACCACCCACCCCGGACCGGGCAGCGGAAGCAGGAGCACCCCGCCGGCCACCACGGCGAGGCCGACCAGGAAGACCACCACCTGCCAGCTCAGGTGAAGCACCCGGGATCTCTTGATGAAGCGGGGCGCCCTCGAACCCAGGCCCCGGGTGGCGTCGGCGGGCTCGTCGGTTTTCGTCGCGTCGTCGTCACCCTCCGCAGTCATATCGCCCAACTTACCCGACTGATCGCGATCACCGGAATGGCCTTCCGGGCGATAAAGGAACTCGGCCGGACGAGGTACCAGAAGCCTCACAAACCAGTCAGAGGGGTTTACAACGTCCCCGCTGGTGGCATGTCGATTTCGCCGACGTGCGAATCCCCGAGCGCACACTGAGCGAAAGGCCCTGGCGCTTATGAACACCACGGTCAGCTGCGAGCTGCACCTGCGCCTCGTTGTGTCGAGCGAATCGTCACTGCCCGTCCCGGCGGGCTTGCGGTACGACACGGCCGATCCGTATGCCGTGCACGCCACCTTCCACACCGGTGCCGAGGAAACGGTCGAATGGGTATTCGCCCGCGACCTCCTCGCCGAAGGGCTGCACCGGCCCACCGGCACCGGAGACGTCCGAGTCTGGCCATCCCGCAGCCACGGCCAGGGCGTCGTGTGCATCGCCCTCAGCTCCCCGGAGGGGGAGGCCCTGCTGGAGGCCCCGGCGCGGGCTCTGGAGTCGTTCCTGAAGCGGACCGACGCCGCCGTGCCACCGGGCACCGAGCACCGTCACTTCGATCTGGACACGGAGCTCTCCCACATCCTCGCGGAGAGCTGACACCCCACGCCGTCCGCGGCCGTACTGATCTCGGGGGTACGGCGCGGACACGACCTGAGCGGAACCGCGAGAGCCGCTGTTCCGGAGCACAGCTCCGGGGCAGCGGCTCTCGCGCTAGAGTCGCCGGAACGCAACGCCTGACCCGGCCAGGGAGCGATTCCGTGCTCATCAACCATGACACCAAGTTCGCCCTCGACTCCGTCGTGGATCTGATCAACACAGGGCCGGAGTACGACGGCCGCGAAGGGCTGGCCGATGTCGCCGCCCTGCGAAGCTACGTCGAGCGGAACGACGTCAGCGAGGTCGGGCCGCTCGCCGAGCCGGACCTCAAGGCGGTACGAGAGGTACGGGACCGTTTCGCTCGGGTCTTCGCCGCCGCCGGCACCCCCGAGGCCGCAGCGCTGATCAACTCACTCGTCGCCGAGGCCGGCACCACCCCCCGGCTCACCGACCACGACGGCTACGACTGGCACGTCCACTACTTCGCCCCCGGCGCCTCGCTCGCCGACCACCTCGCCGCCGACTGCGGCATGGCCCTGGGCTTCCTGGTCGTCGCCGGGGAGCGCGAACGGCTGCGCCGCTGCGACGCCCCGGACTGCGGGCGCGCCTTCGTCGACCTGTCCCGCAACCGCTCCCGCCGCTACTGCGACAGCCGCACCTGCGGTAACCGGCTGCATGTGGCGGCGTACCGGGCCCGGCGGCGCGAGGCGGAAGCGCTCTAGCCCCGGCTCCGGCCTCAGAAGAACGGCCGAAGGTCGTACAGCGCCCCTGCGCCGAGCAGTCCGCCGATCACGGTCAGGAACAGCATCAGCGGCGGCTGGGAGAGGGCGAACAGGCAGCCGCGCGGCTCGGTGTTTTCTACTTCTGCTTCCATGGCCCTAGAGGTCGTGGGTCGCTCGACGGGGAGAACGAACTCACACAACCGTACGCTCCTGGGCATGCCAAGTACCGCTCAGAGGACGGCAGTTGAGGTCGCCAGGGCGATGATGTCGCAGGGCGGGGCGGCGGCGTGACCAACACACGCGTCCCGAGGAGTGATCTCAAACTCAGCCCGGGAAATTCTCAGAATGTGGACGCGGATCCAGACTCGAACTCAGATGCCGCGACGCTTCAGGATCTCCTCGATCTCGCTGAAGTCCGACAGCGACGGTTCCTTCCCCTTCGCGGGGAGCGCCGGGGCCGACGCCTTGCCCTCGACTGCCGGTGTGGCCTTTTCCTTGCCTTTACGGCGGCCGGAGGCGAACCGTCCGCCCACGTAGAGCACCGCCGAGACGGCCAGCACGCCGAAGCCCGCCCACACGCTGGGATTGAACACCAGATCGGCCGCCCAGGTGCCGACCGCCTTCCCGACCTTGCTGCCCAGGGTGACCAGACCGGTCATGTAGAGCCCGACCGGCAGCAGCGCCAGCGCGGCGGTGCGTATCGCCGCCAGATAGCGCCGGCGATACGCGGTGAGCAGGGCGATGGCCAGGCCTGCCGCCGAGAGCGCGACGCACACGGTCAAAGTGAGCATGCCTCCATCGTGCACCCGGCGCCGCCACGCCGACCACGCTCCGGCGCCGGGATCAGGGTGATCTCGGGGGCGGCTCCTCCCCGAGTGGGAGACTGTCCGTCATGAGTGATGCTTCCTCCCCGGCCGTCCTGGAGTACTGGTGCGAGCTGCAGTGCCCCGACTGCGCCGCCGCCCTGGACGATCTGCGTGCCCTCCGGGCCAAGTACGGTGACGCGCTGGTGATCCAACTCCGCCACTTCCCCCTGGACAAGCACAAGCACGCCTACGCTGCCGCCCAGGCCGCCGAGGAGGCCTTCGAGCAGGGGCGCGGCTGGGAGTACACGGAAGCCGTGCTCGCCCGGGTCGGCGAGCTCGCCGCGCGCGGCGAGAAGCTGCTCGTCGAGATCGCGGCGGAGGTCGGGCTCGACGCGGAGGAAGTCGACACCGCGCTCGTCGACGGCCGGCATCTGCTCGTCGTCGACGCCGACCAGGCGGAGGGGCGAGCGATCGGTGTCACCGGCACGCCCACGTACGTCATCGGCGGCGAACGGCTCGACGGCGGCACGAGCCAGGAGGGACTCCGGCAGCGCGTCGAGGCTATCGCCGACCGCCTGCTGGCCGGCTGACCAGGGGCAAGCCCCCTGGACCCCCGGGTGGGTGGGTTAGCCGGGGGCTGCGCGCCCCCGGACCCCGGGTGCCTTTCCCACCGGGTTGGTGGGAGAACGTTCCGCAAGGCGAGCGAAGCGAGATGGGGGCACCTCCCGCCCGAAGGGCGGGGGTGGAGGCACCTCCCAGCTAGACGCTCGGAGGTGCCCCTATCTCGCTTCGCTCGCCTCAGGCGGACGGCCTGACCCCAACCCGGAGGGTGGGTTGGGGTCAGAGCAGCGGCTTGCAGAGGTGGTGATTCGTCGGGCGGTAGCCGAGGGATTCGTAGAGCCGTAGGGCGGGGGTGTTGGCGGTGAAGACGTTGAGGCCGAGGTGGGGGGTGGCGGAGGCCAGGCATTCGCGTTCGGCGGCGAGCATGAGGGTGCGGCCGTGGCCGTGGCGGCGGTGGGCGGGGTGGACGGTGATGAGGAAGACCCAGGCGGGCTCGCGGAGGCGGAGCCAGAGGTGGCCGACGTCGGTGCCGTGGTGGGAGAGGACGCGGAGGGCGGTCCGGGGGGTGGCCGGGCCCTCGGGGAGGGTGGCGAGGTAGTCGGCGTCGGCCACGGCGACGGCGCGGTCGGGGGCCATGCCCCGGTCGACCCAGCTCTGGATGTACTCGGCGCGCTCGCGCTCGTACCAGGACGCGTAATCCGCCTCGTTCATGGGTCGTACGGCGCTGCCTGCCGGCAGGTCCGGCGGCAGCGCGGGCAGCGTCTTGGCCATGCCACGGTTCCGCTCGGTGTAGCCGAGCGTCGTGGCGAGGCGGAGGGCGACGGACGCGTCGGCGGGGATGCTGACCTCGGCGCGGCGGCAGCCCCAGCCGCGCAGGACTTCCTCGGCGGCAAGGGCGGCGACCGTGCCGCGGCCGCGCCGCTGGTCGGCGGGGTCGATGCGGAGGGCGACGATGCGGCCGACGTCGGAGCCGAAGCGGGAGTCCGTGCTGACGGTGATCTCGCCGACCGGGCGGCTGTTGACGCACACCGTGTAGCGGCGGGCGCGGACCCCGCCGCGCCAGCGTTGCTCGGGCTCGGCGGGGCGCAGGGTCGTGGTCACGGGTTCGGGTGGGCGGCAGCGCGTTCGGCGAAGGTCCGCATCGCCTTGGCGGTGACCGGACCGGGGGCGGCGGCCACCGGGCGGGCGTCGATGGCGTGGATGCCCTGCACATCGCGCAGGGTGGAGGTCAGGAAGAGCTCCTCGGCCTCGTCGAGCGCGTCGAAGGGAAGGTCGGCCTCCTCGGCGCCGCTCCACTCGGCGACCAGTTCTCGGGTGATGCCGGCCAGGCAGCCGGAGGCGAGCGGCGGGGTGAGCAGCTTGCCACCTATGACGACGAAGATGTTGGATCCCGTGCCTTCGCAGAGCAGGCCCTGGGTGTTGGCGAAGATCGCCTCGGAGGCGCCGTTGCGGTGGGCCTGGGCGAGGGCGACGACGTTCTCGCCGTAGGAGGTGGTCTTGAGCCCGGCCAGGGCGCCCTTCTCGTTGCGGGTCCAGGGCACGGTGACGACGGCGGTGGTGTCGGGCCGTACGGAGGCGGTGCCGAGCGCCACGACCAGCGTCGGGCCGGTGTCGCCGCGCTCGGAGCCCAGCGGGGAGGTGCCGCCGGTGTACGTGATCCGGAGCCGGCCGAGCGGCATGGGGTTGTCGGCGAGGACCGCCTCGCAGGCCCGGCGGACCTGGTCGAGGTCGGGTTCGGGCAGGCCGAGGCCCTGCGCGGAGCGGGCCAGCCGGCGCAGGTGCCGGTCCATGGCGAAGGCCGACCCGTTGACCGCCTTCAGCGTCTCGAAGACGCCGTCGCCCACGGTCAGTCCGTGGTCCATGACAGACACGGTCGCCGCGTCCCCGTCCCGCAGTCCGCCGTCGACCCAGATGCTACTCACAGCGTCTCCTCGCTCGTCGTGTCGTACTCCCCCGACGCTACCGCCAGCAGCCGGGATGCCTTCAGCTCGGTCTCTTCCCACTCCCGCCCGGGGTCCGAACCCCAGGTGATCCCGGCGCCGGTGCCGAAGCGCAGCAGAGGGCCGCCCGGAGCCGCACGGTCGATCCAGAACGTACGGATGCCGACCGCCAGCTCGCCGGTGCCGCGGTCGGCATCGACCCAGCCGATGCCGCCGCAGTAGGGGCCGCGCGGGGCGGTCTCGAGCTCTCCGATGATGCGCAGGGCGCTGGACTTGGGCGCGCCGGTGACCGAGCCGGGCGGGAAGGTCGCCGCGAACAGCTCGGCCCAGCCTGCCCCGTCGCGCAGTTCGCCGCGCACGGTGGAGACGAGGTGCACCAGGCCGGGGTGCTTCTCGACCACGCACAGCTCGGGGACGGTGACGGTGCCGGTGGCGCAGACCCGGCCGAGGTCGTTGCGGACCAGGTCGACGATCATCACGTTCTCGGCGTGGTCCTTGGGCAGCAGATCCGCCTCGGTGCGGCCGGTGCCCTTGATCGGGCCGGACTCGACGGCGGAGCCCCGGCGGCGCAGGAAGAGTTCGGGCGAGGCGGTGGCTATCTCGACGCCGTGCGCGGGCAACCGGATCGTTCCTGCGTACGGGGCCGGGTTGCCGCTCGCCAGCAGCGCGGTCAGCGCGTCCACATCGGCGTCGGGCGCAATGGGCGCGGACAGCACGCGGCAGAGGTTGGCCTGGTAGACCTCGCCGGCCGCTATGTACGCGCGGATGCGGCGCACCCCCGCGGTGTAGGCGTCCCGGTCGAGCGAGGAGACCCAGTCGGCGGGGGCGGGTCCGTGCCACTTCCCGGCGGGGGGCGCCGGGTCCGGACGTACGTCCAGGAAGCGCGCGCAGACCGTCTGCCCCTCGAAATCGGCGGCCACCGCCCAGAAGCCCGAGGAGTCGAGAGCGGTGGGGTCCGTGGTGACATCGCGCAGGTCGGAGGCGACAAGGCCGCCGAACCTGGCCATGGGGGCGAGCTCGGGCACGGGGGTTCCTGGGTCGGTCGGGAGGGTCCTCTGCGAGTCTAGAACCGGGGCGGCCGAGGAGATGGCCTGGTCACCTGCCCGGCACGCTGCGGAAACACGTTTTGGAGGCGGCGGGGGAATCCGCTAGAGTTCAACACGTCGCCGGGACGCGGAAGCGCCCCGGAGCACCGGCACCTGCGGACGTAGCTCAGTTGGTAGAGCGCAACCTTGCCAAGGTTGAGGTCGCCAGTTCGAACCTGGTCGTCCGCTCGGAGTGGGGGATTCTTCCCGAGCCCCTGCGTTGGTGGAGTGGCCGAGAGGCGAGGCAACGGCCTGCAAAGCCGTCTACACGGGTTCAAATCCCGTCTCCACCTCTACGGACGATTAGCTCAGCGGGAGAGCGCTTCCCTGACACGGAAGAGGTCACTGGTTCAATCCCAGTATCGTCCACTGGACCCTCGCGGGTCCTCTCGCGCGATTAGCTCAGCGGGAGAGCGCTTCCCTGACACGGAAGAGGTCACTGGTTCAATCCCAGTATCGCGCACGCGACACCCCGCAGCACCAGGACGATTAGCTCAGCGGGAGAGCGCTTCCCTGACACGGAAGAGGTCACTGGTTCAATCCCAGTATCGTCCACCACCAATCCCCGGGTCAGCTCTGGCTGACCCGGGGATTCGTCGTTCAGGACGGCTTCAGGACGAGAAGAGCATGTGGCCCAGGCTGCGGTGCTTGTGGTGGCCGTAGTGACCGCCGCCGTGTCCGCCGTGCTGCGGGGCGCCCCAGGAGGGCGCGTGCTGCTGGGGGTAGGGCTGCGGGGCCGGGGCCGGGTAGGCCTGCGGCGGCGGGGCGGGCTGGGCGGAGTACTGCGCCTCGATACGGGTCAGTGCCTCCAGCTCGCCGTAGTCCAGGAAGATTCCCCGGCAGTTGCCGCACTGCTCGATCTGGACGCCGTTGCGGTTGTACGTCTGCATCGGGCCATGACACTTGGGACAGAGCATCGTCGGCTCAACTCCTCGCGCTTGCTGGTCACCGCCGGAACGTCCGTCCGGCGAGGCTTGGTTCACGATACTTGCGCCATGCGGCGGCAGGCGTCGTGCACGGCTTGTTCCATTTCATCGAGTACGCGGCCCTCCGCCACGGACTTCGCGACGGCTGTCGCCGCCGTCTGTACGGCCAACGCCCGGGCGGGCACGTCGAGATACGGCCACGGGTCGCCCTGCCCCGGCACGGCGGGGCCCCCGGCGGCCCGGTACGCCCCCAGAAAGCGACACCAGACCCCCGGGGCCAGCACACCGGCCGCGAACCACATCGCCGGCCGGGCCAGGTCCCAGGCAGGGTTGCCCATCCCGAGGTCGTCCACATCGATCAACCGCCAGGGCCCGTCGGGCGGCGGGTGCCGCACGAGTTGGCCCAGATGAAGATCCCCGTGGCACAACGCCTGACGGTGCGACGGCGACGGGGCCTCGTCGCGAGCCCACGCCGGCAGCCCCGCCCAGGCATCCAGCACCGCCGCGTCCGGCCTCGCGGCCCGCATCCTTGCCACCGCCCGCGCCGCCTTCGCCGGGCCGCGCATCGGCGGCAGGGCGTGCGGGGGCGGCGTCGAGTGCAGCCGGGCCAGCAGCACGGCGGCCTCCTCCCAAGGCGCGGCCTCGGGTTCGGTGTTCCGCCGCACCGGCTCTCCGTAGGGCCATGCGGTCACCGGTCGGCCGTGCAGCACCGATACGTACGGCAACGGCGGCAGCAGGACTCCGGCCAGGGACGAGTGAGCCGCCACCGCCACCCGCTGCGCGAGCGCTTCGCGGTCGGAGTCAGCGGCATGCGCCTTGAGTACGACTCCCCCGCCGCGGACGACGGTACCGTCGCTGCGCTCGGCGAGGACGGCAGTGTCGTGAACTGCCCCGGACCCGGCAGCTATTGCCCGAGCCCGCAGAGCGTCGGTCAGTGTCGGTGCTCCGGCCACGCCCCTCCTCATTTCCGCGTCCCCCACCCTACGGTCGACGCTCGGCCAGGGATCCGCGGTTCCGGGTCGGCGGTGAGCCGAAGCGGAACGGCCGCTGTCGAAGACGGCACCGAACCGGCAACCCGAGCCTCAAAGAAAAATGCCCGGGCACCCATTGCTGGACGCCCGGGCACTGAGCCGTCCGCCGGACCCCCGTCCCCACGGGGTTTCGACACCGGTGTCTCCCCCAGCCTTCGGCTGGGTGGGGGTCCCCCCGGCCGAAGGCTGGGGGGACCCCCACACCCGGACCGCTCTTCCGGGCAAGGGGCGATCTGTCAGCGCCCCATAAGACCGGCCACGGACGACGCTTGAGTGACCACTGCCTGCCAGCCCCCGAAGGCCACGACGAGGAGCACCGCGAGCGGCAGCACCATCGCTACCGCCACCAGCGGATGCCGGGTGCCGGACGGGCGTATACCGATGGCGGCGATCCTGCTGCCGCGAGTCGGCCGTGCCGTATGGCTCACCGTGTTCGCCATGGCCCTCTCCTGGGGTTGGTCTGTGGTGGGGCGGCGGGCGTTACGCCTCGGGGGACGAGTGCTCCGCCCGCCGCTTGACCTCAACATTAGGGACGCGGGCGACGCCGGTCGTCATGCCCTCGTATCGATTGACTGGCCTCCCGGAGGATGACTCCGGGAGGTTCCGAATACTCCCCTGGGTGGAGACGGCGGGCGCCGGCCCCTGGGGGGGTCAGGGCTCGACCCTGATCATGCCGCGCCTTCCTCGTCGGCCTGGTCCCTCGGCACCGGCTGCTCGACCAGGGCCAGCACCCGGGTGGCCATGAAGCGGGCGGTGCGCACCACGGAGCCGCTGCGGGTGACCTCGCTCACTTCCACCACCCCGCGACGGACCGCCGTCTCGACCCGGCGACCGGCTCGGGTGGCGATCACCTCATAGGTCCGGGTGGTGTCCCCGGCGTCCACCACTATCTCCACACGATCACCTTTCACGGCGTCAATCCCCCTTGCGTGACGGGCCGTTGATGGTGGGAAGGCGGCCCTTGCGCGGCGTCCGACGGACCGTTTCCCATATCTCCAGGATCTCACCCGGCACTGACAATCCTCCGTCCGGCGCATGCGCGGCCTATCAGCACACCGCGCGGTCAGTCCGTAAGCTGTGGACGTCAGAACTGGCCAGGCAGGCAGCGGGGATGGACATGACGATGATGCGGCTCCGGCGCGAGGATCCGCGTGTCGTCGGCTCCTTCCGGCTGCACAGGCGGCTGGGCGCCGGCGGCATGGGCGTGGTCTACCTCGGCGCGGACAAGCGCGGCCAGCGGGTTGCCCTGAAGGTGATCCGGCCGGAGCTGGCGGAGGATCAGGAGTTCCGCTCGCGTTTCGCCCGTGAGGTGTCGGCGGCGCGGCGGATCCGCGGCGGCTGTACGGCGCGGCTGGTGGCGGCCGATCTGGACGCGGACCGGCCGTGGTTCGCCACGCAGTACGTCCCCGGGCCCTCGCTGCACGACAAGGTCGCGCAGGAGGGGATCCTGAGCGCGGCCGAAGTCGCCTCCATCGGCGCCGCGCTGGCGGAGGGTCTGGTCGCGGTCCATGAGGCGGGCGTCGTACACCGGGATCTGAAACCGTCGAACATCCTGCTGTCCCCGAAGGGGCCCCGGATCATCGACTTCGGCATCGCCTGGTCGACGGGCGCGAGCACGCTGACACATGTCGGTACCGCGGTCGGCTCGCCGGGCTTCCTGGCACCCGAGCAGGTGCGGGGCGCAGCGGTCACCCCGGCGACGGATGTGTTCGCCTTCGGCGCGACGCTGGCGTACGCGGCGACGGCGGACTCGCCCTTCGGGCAGGGCAGTTCCGAGGTGATGCTCTATCGGGTTGTGCACGAGGAGCCGGATCTGGGCGGGGTGCCGGACTCGCTGGCGCCGCTCGTCTACGCCTGCCTCGGGAAGGATCCCAAGGACCGGCCCAGTACGGTCCAACTCTCGGAGCGGCTGGCGGAGATCGCGGCGCGCGAGGCCCGGGGGCTGGGCGCGGGCGCTCCGCGGGGGCCGGAGCGGCCGACCGGGGCGCGCGCCCAG